>JBAXVO010000008.1:0-37959 GCA_037129355.1 Deltaproteobacteria bacterium
CCGCGTCTCCCCGGTGGCGGGGGCTGCGGCGCTCGCCGCGGGCGCAGGCGAGCTGCAGCGCCACGCTCCGGTGGAAGGCGGCGACCATGGGGGCGAAGCGCTCCGGGGCCCCCTCGAGGTCGCCCAGGGCCAGCGCCACCGCCTCCAGCGTCGAGAGGTGGACCGCGCCGGGCTCCGCGCGGAGCCCCGTGTAGCCGCTCGGCCGGCCGGCGTCGACCGAGAGGCGGGGAAGCGCGGCGAGGGAGGGGGAGAGGCGGAGCATCTTCCCGGCCTGGTGCCAGGTTCCGTCCACGGCGAAGAGGACCGGAGGGGGGCGGGCGGCCACCTCCCGAGCGGGGGTGGCGCCGGGGCCAGGGAAGAGCAGGGCGGCGCCGGGGAGGCGGGCGAGCTCCTGGACCCGGGGGTCGGCCTCGAAGGAGACGCCGCGGTGCAACTCGGCGTTCGACAGGGCGATCCGGGTGAGCCAGGCCGAGCAGATGGCGAGCCGCGCCTCCCGGGGGTGCTGGAGCAGGACCACCCGTGTCCGGGAGGCCGCCACCGGGAGCCCGTCGCAGACGCAGAACTCCGCCGGGCGGAGGCAACGGGTGCAGCTCGCGCGCATGGCCGCGTCAGACGACGCCGAGCAACTCCACCTCGAAGACGAGGGTGGCGTTGGGGGGGATGACGGGCGGCGCCCCCCGAGGGCCGTATCCCAGGTCGGGGTGGAGGGTGAGCTTCCGCTTGCCGCCCACCTTCATGCCGGCCACCCCCAGGTCCCACCCCTCGATGACCTCGCCGGCCCCCAGCCGGAAGGAGAAGGGGTCCCCGCCCACCGACGAGTCGAACTTCGTGCCGTCGAGGAGCCACCCGGTGTAGTGGACCTGAACACTCTTTCCCCGGACCGCCTCCGGCCCCTTGCCGGTCACCAGGTCCTCGATCTTGGGCGTCGCCATGGGTCACCTCCGTGGCCTCGCGTCGGGCGGGCCGGCGGCAGGACTATCCGGTCGGGGCCACCGAGGCAAGGCGGAGGGGTGGGGGGAAGGAACCCCGCCCGGCCAGTTGCAGTTCTCGTCGCGGGTGCGTAAACCATTGGTCGCGCCAGATTCCGGGCCACAACGAATTCTTGGAGGAACGACATGAACGGGGAACAGGAGAGCACCACGCAGCCGACGATGATGGAGACCGCCACCGCCAAGGTGGAAGAGGTCAAGGCCGAGGCCGTGAAGGAGTTCCGGGCGGCCGAGGCTTCCGCCAAGAAGTTCGTCGCGAACGTGGAGAAGAAGGTCAGCGCCGCGAAGAAGAAGGCGAGGGCCGAGGTGAAGAAGGACGTGAAGAAGGCCAAGGCCTCCTTCAAGAAGGCCAAGGCCGAGGTCAAGAAGGACGTCAAGAAGGCGAAGGCCTCCTTCAACAAGGCCAAGGCCGCCGCCGTCGCCCGCTTCGCGAAGAAGCCCGCGAAGAAGCCGGCCAAGAAGGTCGCGAAGAAGCCCGCGAAGAAGGCCGCGAAGAAGGCCGCCAAGAAGAAGTAGTCCTCCGTTCGCGGAGCCGCGAGGGCGCGCCGGCCGTGGCCATCGCCACGGCGGGTGGCGCCCTTTGCATTTCCCCGGCCGGAACCCGTGGACGGTTCGCGCGAGTTCTGCTTTCCTTCGGGGTCATGCCCACCCCCGCCTTCCAGTACCAGGATCCGTTCCCGCTCTCGAAGGACCAGACCCGCTACCGCCTCGTCACGAAGGAGGGCGTCTCCGTCGCCACCTTCGAGGGCAAGGAGGTGCTCAAGATCGAGCCGTCCGCGCTCGAGGCGGTCGCCCGCGAGGCGATGCGCGAGCTCTCCTTCTTCCTCCGCCCGGATCACAACGAGCAGGTCGCCAAGATCCTCACCGACCCCGAGGCGTCGCCGAACGACAAGGGCGTGGCGCTGGCCTTCCTGCGCAACGCCGAGATCGCCGCCCAGGGGGAACTGCCGATCTGCCAGGACACCGGGACGGCCACGGTGATGGGCAAGAAGGGGCAGCAGGTCTGGACCGGCGTGAAGGACGAGGAGTGGCTCTCCAAGGGGGTCTACCGGACCTACACCGAGGAGAACCTGCGCTACTCCCAGACCGCCGCGCTCAACATGTACGACGAGGTCAACACCGGCACCAACCTGCCGGCCCAGATCGACCTCTACGCGACCGAGGGAGCCGACTACAAGTTCCTCTTCGTCGCCAAGGGAGGCGGCTCGGCCAACAAGACCATGCTCTGGCAGGAGACCAAGGCGCTCCTCACCCCGGAGAAGCTCGAGAAGTTCCTGGTCGAGAAGATGAAGTACCTGGGCACCGCCGCCTGCCCGCCGTACCACATCGCGGTGGTGGTGGGCGGCACCTCGGCGGAGACCAATCTCAAGACCGTGAAGCTCGCCTCGACCAAGTACTACGACGGGCTTCCCACCGAGGGGAACGCGCAGGGGCAGGCCTTCCGCGACGTCGAGCTCGAGAAGCGGCTGCTCCTCGCCGCGCAGAAGCTCGGCATCGGCGCCCAGTTCGGCGGGAAGTACTTCGCCCATGACATCCGGGTGGTCCGCCTGCCGCGCCACGGCGCCTCCTGCCCGGTGGGCATGGGCGTCTCCTGCTCGGCCGACCGCAACGCCAAGGCCAAGATCACGAAGGAGGGCGTGTTCGTCGAGGACCTCGACCGCAACCCGGGGCGGCTCATCCCCGACGCCTTCAAGGGCAAGCACGAGCACGGCGTGAAGATCGATCTCGACCGGCCGATGAAGGAGATCGTGGCCGAGCTGTCGAAGCACCCGGTGTCGACGCCGCTCCTCCTCACCGGCACGCTGGTCGTCGCCCGCGACATCGCCCACGCCAAGTTCAAGGATCTCATCGACGCCGGCAAGGGCGTCCCGGATTACTTGAAGAACCACCCGGTCTACTACGCCGGCCCGGCCAAGACGCCCAAGGGGAAGCCCTCCGGATCGTTCGGCCCCACCACCGCCGGGCGCATGGACTCCTACGTCGACCTGCTCCAGTCGCACGGGGCGTCGCTGGTGATGATCGCCAAGGGCAACCGCAGTCCTCAAGTCACCGACGCCTGCAAGAAGTACGGCGGCTTCTACCTCGGCTCCATCGGCGGCCCGGCGGCGGTGCTGGCCGAGGAGAACATCAAGAAGGTGGAATGCATCGACTTCGCCGAGCTGGGGATGGAGGCGGTCTGGAAGATCGACGTCGTGAACTTCCCGGCCTTCATCCTGGTCGACGACAAGGGGACCGACTTCTTCAAGAAGCTCGGGATCTAGGCCGAGGCCCCGACAACCACATGAACGCGCCGCGCACGCTGCTCCAGAAGATCTGGGATTCCCACGTCGTCGCCCAGGAGGAGGGGGCGCCAGCCGTCCTCTACGTCGACCGCCACCTGGTCCACGAGGTGACCTCGCCCCAGGCCTTCACGGGCTTGCGGAACCGCCAGCTCAAGGTCCGGCGCCCGGACCTCACCACCGCCACCGCCGATCACTCCATCCCCACCCGGGGGCCGGTGATCGACGCGCAGGCGGCCGCCCAGCTCCGGCAGCTCGAGGAGAACTGCCGGGAGTTCGGGGTGCCCCTCCACGGGAAGGACAGCCCCGCCCAGGGCATCGTCCACGTGATGGGGCCGGAGCAGGGGCTCACCCAGCCGGGCATGACCATCGTCTGCGGGGACAGCCACACCGCCACCCACGGCGCCTTCGGCGCCCTCGCCTTCGGGATCGGGACGAGCGAGGTGGAGCACGTGCTCGCCACCCAGTGCCTCCTGCAGCATCGCCCCCGGAACTACGAGGTCCGGGTGGACGGACGGCTCCCGGCCGGCGTCGCGGCCAAGGACGTCATCCTCGCGCTCATCGCCCGCATCGGCGTGGGCGGAGGGACGGGGCACGTCTTCGAATTCACGGGTAGTGGAATGAGCGCCCTCGACATGGAGGAGCGCATGACGGTCTGCAACATGGCCATCGAGGGGGGCGCCCGGGCCGGGCTCGTGGCCCCCGACGACGTCACCTTCCAGTACCTGGCCGGCCGGCCCTCCGCCCCCATGGGCGCGGCCTGGGACCGGGCCATCGTCCGCTGGCGCACGCTGCCGAGCGATCCGGGGGCCACCTTCGACCGCAGCCTCTCGCTCGACGCCGCCGCGCTCGAGCCGATGATCACCTTCGGGACCAACCCCGGCATGGGCATCGGCATCGGCGGCCGCATCCCGGATCCCTCGGCGCTCGGGGACGCCTCGCAGCGGGCCGCGCTCGAGAAGGCCCTCGGCTACATGGGGTTCCGGCCGGGCCAGCCCATCGCCGGCCACCCGATCCAGGTGGTCTTCATCGGAAGCTGCACCAACGGCCGGATCTCCGACCTGCGGGCGGCCGCCACCGTGCTGCGCGGGCGGAAGGTGGCGCCCGGCATGCGGGTGCTGGTGGTGCCAGGCTCGCAGATCGTGAAGAAGCAGGCCGAGGCCGAGGGGCTCGACCGGGTCTTCGTCGAGGCCGGCGCCGAGTGGCGCAACCCCGGCTGCTCGATGTGCATCGCCATGAACGGCGACCAGCTCCAGCCGGGCGAGTACGCCGTCTCCACCTCGAACCGAAACTTCGAGGGGCGCCAGGGCAAGGGCGGCCGCACGCTGCTCGCCTCGCCGCTCACCGCCGCTGCGTCGGCCGTCGCCGGCAAGGTCGCCGACCCGCGCACGCTGCCCCGCGCCTAGAGGACTCCGGACATGGCCCAGTTCATCACCCTGACGTCGCGCGTCGTCGTCGTCCCCCAGAACGACATCGACACCGACCAGATCATCCCGGCCCGCTTCCTCAAGACCACCGACAAGGCCGGCCTGGGCGC
The DNA here is from genome assembly GCA_037129355.1 of Deltaproteobacteria bacterium. Classification (GTDB taxonomy): domain Bacteria; phylum Myxococcota; class Myxococcia; order Myxococcales; family Anaeromyxobacteraceae; genus CAIOAK01. The sequence continues at coordinate 4,806 of JBAXVO010000008.1, forward strand.
GAGCCTCTTCGCCGACTGGCGCTACGCCGCCGACGGCACGCCGGTCCCCGGGTTCCCGGTCAACGCGCCACGGGCGGCCGGGGCCCAGGTGCTCCTCGCCGGGGACAACTTCGGCTGCGGCAGTTCCCGCGAGCACGCCCCCTGGGCGCTCGCCGGCTTCGGCTTCCGCGCGGTGGTGAGCACCTCCTTCGCCGACATCTTCCAGAACAACGCGCTCAAGAACGGGCTGTTGCCGGTGGCCGTCGACGCGGCCGCCCACGCGTCGCTCCTCACCCAGCTGGCGCGCCAGCCCGAGGCCGAGGTCACGGTCGACCTGGCGACGCAGACGATCCGCCTCCCCGACGGCTCGGTCGTGACCTTCCCCATCGATCCCTTCTCCCGCACCTGCCTGCTCGAGGGGGTGGACGAGCTGGGCTACATCCTGCGCTTCGAGCCCCGCATCGAGGAGCATGAACGGCGTGTGCGGGAGGGTTCGTGATCCAGATCTACGACACCACCCTCCGGGACGGCACGCAGCGGGAGGGCATCTCCCTCTCCTGCGACGACAAGATCGCCATCGCCCAGCGGCTCGACGAGCTGGGCGTGACCTTCATCGAGGGCGGCTGGCCCGGGTCCAACCCCAAGGACGCCGAGTTCTTCGCCCGGGCCCGCGACATGGAGTGGAAGACCTCCCGGATCGCCGCCTTCGGCTCGACCTGCCGGGTGGGGGGCGGACCGGAGGACGACGCCAACATCCGGGCCCTCGTCGAGTCGGGCGCACCGGTCTGCACGGTGGTGGGGAAGACCTGGACCCTGCACGTGACCGACGTGCTGCGGACCACGCTGGAGGAGAACCTCCGCATCATCGAGCGGAGCCTGGCCCACCTGGTGGCCCAGGGGCGGCGCGTGATCTACGACGCCGAGCACTTCTTCGACGGCTACCGGGCCGACCCGGGCTACGCCGTCGCCACCCTGGAGGCGGCCGCCCGCGGCGGGGCGGAGACCATCGTCCTCTGCGACACCAACGGCGGGTCCCTGCCCTGGCAGATCGGCGAGGTGGTCCGCGCCATGAAGGGCAGGGTGGACCGGCCGCTCGGCATCCACGCCCACAACGACAGCGAGACCGCCGTCGCCAACTCGCTCGCCGCCGTCCACGCCGGCGCCGTCCAGGTCCAGGGGACCGTGAACGGCTACGGCGAGCGGTGCGGCAACGCCAACCTCTGCTCGGTCCTCCCCGCCCTCGAGCTCAAGCTGGGTCTCCAGGCGCTCCCGCCCGGAAGGCTGCACAGCCTCACCGAGGTCTCGCGTTTCGTGGCCGAGCTCGCCAACCAGGCCCCCGACGACCACCAGCCCTACGTGGGCAAGTCGGCCTTCGCCCACAAGGGCGGGATCCACGTGGCGGCCATGCGCCGCAACGAGGCCACCTACCAGCACCTCGACCCGGCGCTGGTGGGCAACCGCATGCGGGTGGTGGTGAGCGAGCTGTCCGGCCGCGGCAACCTGCTCTCCAAGGCCGAGGAGATGGGCATCGTCGGCGGCGACGTGGGCGGCGTGCTCGGTGAGATCAAGGCGCTCGAGTCGAAGGGATTCTCCTTCGAGGCGGCCGAGGCCTCCGTGGCCGTGCTCATGAAGCGGCAGGAGCCGGGCTACCACCCCCCCTTCGAGCTCCTCGACTTCCTCGTCAACGTGGAGCACCGCACCGGCCGGGGGATCTTCGCCGAGGCCATGGTGAAGGTCCGGGTGGAAGGGGAGGTCCTGCACACCGCCGCCGAGGGGCACGGCCCCGTCGACGCGCTCGACGCCGCGCTCCGCAAGGCGCTCCTGCCGCATTACCCGTCGGTGGGCCAGATGAAGCTCACCGACTACAAGGTCCGCATCCTCGACAGCGAGAGCGGCACCGGGGCCGTGACCCGCGTCCTCATCGACACGCACATGGGCGAGCGGCGGTGGAGCACCGTCGGCGCCTCCACCAACATCATCGAGGCGAGCTGGCGGGCGCTCAGCGACTCGGTCGAGTACGGGCTCACCATCGCCGGCTGACGGCGGGGCTCTCGGGAGACGACATGAAGGCGACGATCGTGGTGCTGCCCGGGGACGGGATCGGACCCGAGGTGACGGCGGAGGCGCTCCGGGTGCTCGGGGCGGTGGCGAGGATGGGCGGGCACGACTTCCGCTTCGAGGAGCGGCTCATGGGGGGCTGCTCCATCGACGCCCACGGCGTGGCCCTCACCCCCGAGGTGCTCCGCGACTGCCAGGCGGCCGATGCGGTCCTGCTCGGCGCGGTGGGCGGGCCGAAGTGGGACGATCCGAAGGCCAAGGTGCGGCCGGAGCAGGGGCTCCTCGGCCTGCGCAAGGGGCTCGGCGTCTTCGCCAACCTGAGGCCCGTCCGGGTGCACCCGGCGCTCGTCGACGCCTCCCCCCTCAAGGCCGACCGGCTGGTCGGGGTCGACATCCTGGTCATCCGGGAGCTCACCGGTGGGCTCTACTTCGGCGAGCCGAAGGGGCGCCACATGAAGGATGGGCACGAGCACGCCGTGGACACCCTCGACTACGCCGACTACGAGGTCCGCCGCGTCACCGAGCTCGCCTTCCGGCTGGCGAAGGGGCGCCGCAAGAAGGTGACCTCGGTGGACAAGGCCAACGTGCTCGAGTCGTCCCGCCTGTGGCGTCAGGTGGCCACCGCGGTCGGGCAGGAGAACCCCGACGTCGCGCTCGACCACATGCTCGTGGACACCGCGGCCATGCGGCTCGTCCAGTCCCCGGCCTCCTTCGACGTGCTCGTCACCGAGAACATGTTCGGCGACATCCTCACCGACGAGGCGGCCGTCCTGGCCGGGTCGATGGGCATGCTGCCGTCGGCGTCGCTGGGAGCGGGCGGTCCGGGGCTCTACGAGCCCATCCACGGCTCGGCGCCCGACATCGCGGGGAAGGGGATCGCCAACCCCCTCGGGACCATCCTCTCGGCCGCCATGATGCTGCGCCACTCCCTGGGACTGGAGGCGGAGGCGGCCGCGGTGGAGCGGGCCGCCGACGCGGCCGTCACCGGGGGTGCGCGCACGGCCGACCTGGGAGGGAAGCTCTCCACCCGGGCCATGGCCGACGAGGTGCTGCGGAGGCTCTAGCCGTCCGGGGAGCTAGTCTTCCGGGAGGGGCTGCGGCCCGGGCACGATCCCGGCGATGTCCGGATCCTCGCCGGGCGTCCCCGGGGCGCCGGGATTGGCGTCCTTCTCGCGCTTGCGCTGCTCGCGCCGCTCGTCCTTCTTGCGCTGCTTGTCGCGGCGCGCGGCTTCCTTCTGTCGCTTCGTCGAACCGGGGTTGAAGACCATGGGAACTCCTGGAGGCAGGGGCCTCCTGCTTCGGGAAATGCGAAGGCCCGGCCGCCGGCCGGGCCTTCACCAAACGTCGGGACCTGGCTGGTTATGCCGGCCTGACGTTGGCGGCCTGAAGACCCTTCGGCCCCTTCTTCACCTCGAACTCCACCCGCTGCCCCTCCTTCAGGGTGCGGAAGCCTTCCGTCTGGATGGCCGTGTGGTGGCAGAAGACATCCTCACCACCGCCGTCCTGCGTGATGAAGCCAAAGCCCTTCGCATCGTTGAACCACTTCACGACTCCACTGGCCATCCAGCACTTCCTTCGTCGTTCGCGCGGGAACCGTTCCCGGTGGGCTCGGGCCACCCCTGTGGCGCGGGCCGCCAAATGGTCTAGCGCGCCCGAAACGGTTTGTCGAGGGAGCGCTTCCCGGGAGCGCCGTCAGGCGACCTGGTCGAAGCGGTCGAAGCGCATGGTGAAGACGGCACGCCCCTGGGTGAGGGAGCGCAGCTCGGTGGCGTAGCCGAACATCCTCCGAAGGGGGGCCTCCCCCTCGATGACCTTGGTCGCCGCGCCCCTTTCGGAGACATCGAGGATCGACCCCTGGCGCCGGTCGAGGCTGCCGATCACCTCTCCCAGGTACTCGGAGGGGAGGACCACCTCGGTCCGCATGATGGGCTGCAGGATCACCGGCGCCGCGCGGGTCGCGGCATCCCGCACCGCGTCGGCCACCGCCACCTTGTAGGCGAAGGGGCGGGACGCACCCTCCCGCCAGGACGCCCCGGTGAGGGTGACCTCGACGTCCTGGAGCGGGTGCCCCTCGAGGACTCCGGTCTCGGCGGCCTCCCGCGCGCCGGCGGCCGCCATCTCCAGGGTCTCGCCCCGGAGGAAGGGCAGGGCCTTCGCGGCCGGGGAGAGGACGAAGCGGAAGCCGGCGCCGCGGGGCAGGGGGGCCACCGTGACGCTCGCCTGGCCGAAGATCTCCTCCTCCTCGAGGGAGCGCTCGAACCGCCCCTCGCCGTCGGCGGTGGCGGTGATGGTCTCCCGCAGGAGGACCTGCGGCTCGCCGGTGCGGACCTCGAGGTGGAACTCCCGCTTCAGCCGCTCGGCCACGATCTCGAGGTGGAGCTCCCCCATCCCCGAGATGAGGAGCTGGCCGGTGTCGGCGTTCTCGCCGAACCGGAAGCTCGGGTCCTCGTCGGCGATCCGGGCGAGCGCCTCGAGCAGGAGTTCCCGGTCGGTGAGGCTCCGCGCCTCGACCGCGGCGGAGATGACCGGCTCGTAGGCGGAGATCCGCTCGAGGGAGAGGGCGTGCCCCGGGGAAGTGAGGGTGTCCCCGGTCTTCGTGTCCTTGAGCCCCATCACGGCGAAGATCTGGCCGGCGCCGAGCGCCGGGACCCGGCGCTTCTGGGAGGCGTGCATGAGCAGGATCCGGGAGACCCGCTCCTTCCGCCGCTGGCTGGCGTTCCAGACCTCGTCCCCCTCGGCGATGCGCCCCGAGTAGACCCGCAGGAAGACGAAGCGGCGAAGCTCGTCGAGGAGCGACACCTTGAAGGCGAGAGCCACGAGCGGCCCCGCGTCGGAGGGGGGAGGAGCCACCACGTCGACTCCCGCCCCGTCGACCCCGCGCGGGGGCGGGACGTCGAGGGGGGAGGGGAGCCAGGCGCAGACCGCGTCCAGGACCTGGGGGACCCCCTTGTTGCGCAGCGCCGACCCGCAGAGCAGGGGGACGAACCTCCCGGACAGCGTGGCCCGGCGGACCGCGCCGCTCATGGCGTCGCCGTCGAGGTCGGAATCCTCGAGGAGGGCCGTGGCCGCCTCGTCGTCGACGTCGGCCAGCGTCTCGAGCAGTTCGCGCCGGGCCGCCTCCCCTTCGGCGGAGATCCCGGGGGTGACCACGAATGCCCTCGGGTCGTCGTCGTCGGCGAAGGTGACGGTGTGGCGGGAGACCAGGTCCTCGAGCCCGGTGAAGGCGGCTCCCGGTCCCAGGGGGCGCTGGACGGCGGCGCTGCGGTGGTCGGGGAAGTGGTGGCGCATGGACCGGAGCGTCTCGTCGAAGTCGGCGCCGACCCGGTCCATCTTGTTGGCGAGGGCGATGCGGGGGACGTGGTAGCGGTCGGCCTGCCGCCAGACCGTCTCGCTCTGGGGTTCCACCCCGTTCACGGCGTCGAAGACCACCACCGACCCGTCCAGGACCCGGAGGCTGCGCTCCACCTCGACCGTGAAGTCCACGTGGCCGGGCGTGTCGATGAGGTGGATCTCGTGGCCGTCCCACTCGAAGGTGCTCACGGCCGAGGTGATGGTGATCCCCCGCTCCCGCTCGAGCTCCATCCAGTCCATGACGGCCGCGCCGTCGTGGACCTCGCCCATCTTGTGGGTGCGACCGGCGGCGAAGAGGAAGCGCTCGGAGAGGGTGGTCTTGCCGGCGTCGATGTGGGCCATGATCCCGATGTTCCGGACCGACCGGATCCGACGCACCGCCGCCGCCTCGCGCGCTCCCTCGTCCGACATGGGCGAGGAGTATACCCATCTAGGGCCTGCGCCGGCCCGCCCCGTTGAGCAGAATCACCGCACTCCTTCCCGAGGTGACACGCATGGCCGCGACTCCCAATCTCTCCCCGTACCCCTGGCGCTTCCACCGGGTCGGTGGACTCGACCAGGTCATGCTCGATCGGGCGGAAGACCTACGGAACCTCGACAGGCTCGACCAGAAGCTCTGGGTGGCCCTCTCCTGCCCGGTGAAGGGGCTCGAGATCGACGCGGCCACGCTGGCGCTCCTCGACGCCGACAAGGACGGCCGGGTGCGCGCCCCCGAGGTGATCGCAGCGGTGAAGTTCGCCGACGCCCGCCTGAAGGACCTGGGGGACGTGGTGGCCGGCAAGGAGACCCTGCCGCTCCCCGACATCCGGGAGGACACGCCGGAAGGGAAGGCGCTCCTGGCGGCCGCCCGGCAGATCCTCGCCGCAGCCGGGAAGGGGGACGCGAAGGAGATCACCCTCGAGGACGTCGCCGACCTGTCCCATGTCTTCGAGAAGACCCTGTTCAACGGGGACGGCGTGGTCGTGCCCGAGTCCGCCCCCGAGGGGGCCACCCGGCAGGTGATCGTCGACGCGATGGCGTGCGCCGGGGAGGTGACCGACCGGTGCGGCAAGCCGGGAACCGACCGGGCCCGGCTCGAGGCCTTCTTCGCCGAGCTGGCCGAGTTCGACGCGTGGTGGAAGGAGGGGCGTGCGCCCGCCATCCAGGTGCTCGGCGAGGGGACGCCGGCCGCGGCCGACGCGCTCCGGGCCCTCCGGGCCAAGGGCGACGACTACTTCACCCGCGTGGGGCTGGCGGCCATCGACGACCGGATGCCCCCCCTGCTGGCCCGTCCCGACGTGGAGATCGCGGCCATGGCGGGCAAGGACCTCTCTCCCTCGAGCGCCGAGGTCTCCTCCCTTCCCTTCGCGCGGATCGCGGCGGGACGCCCCCTGCCGCTCGTCGAGGGGGTGAACCCGGCCTGGGCCGGCGCCGCCACGGCGCTGCACCGGGACGTGGTCACGCCGCTCCTCGGCGCCGGGCGGAGCTCGATCACCGCCGCCGAGTGGGAGTCCCTGAAGGGCTCCTTCGCCCCCTACGAGACCTGGCTCGCCGCCCGGAAGGGGGCGCCGGTCGAGAAGCTCGGGGCGCCCCGCGTGGCCGAGCTCCTCGCCGGCACCGGCAAGGCCGACGTCGAGGCGCTCATCGTCCAGGACGAGGCCGGGAAGGCCGAGGCAGACGAGGTCTTCGAGGTCGTCCGCATGGTCCGCTACCGGCGCGACCTCTTCCGGCTGCTCCGGAACTTCGTCAACTTCGCCGACTTCTACGATCCTCGCCGGCCGGCGGTCTTCCAGGCCGGGTCGCTCTTCATCGACGGGCGCGCCTGCCACCTCTGCATCCGGGTGGACGACCCGGCCGCCCACGCGGTCGTGGCCGTCCCCAGCCGCATGTTCATCGCCTACTGCGACTGCCGGCGCCCCGGTGGCGAGGCCATGAAGATCGCCGCCTGTGTCACCCAGGGCGACTCCGACTTCCTCTCGGTGGGCCGGAACGCGATCTTCTACGACCGCAAGGGGAGGGACTGGGACGCCACGGTCACCAAGATCGTGGAGAACCCCATCAGCCTCCGCCAGGCCTTCTGGTCCCCCTACAAGCGGGCCATCCGGGCCATCAGCGAGCAGGCCGCCAAGCTCGCCGCCGCCAAGGACAAGGAGAGCGAGGCCCGGCTCGTCAAGACCGCGGAGAGCACCACCGGGGCGGCGGTCGGCGGCAAGCCGCCCAAGGCCGACCCGGTCGACGTGGGCAAGATGGTCGGGATCATCGCGGCCCTCGGCGTCGGTGTCGGGGCGGTCGGCACCATCTTCGGCGCCGCGGTCTCCGGGTTCATGGGGCTCCAGCCCTGGTGGGCGAAGGTCCTCGCCCTCGGCGGGATGGTGCTTGCCATCTCCGGACCGGCCGTGCTCATCGCCTGGCTGAAGCTCCGGCAGCGGACGCTCGGGCCGGTGCTCGACGGGAACGGCTGGGCCGTCAACGGCCGGGTGGTGGTCAACATGCCGCTCGGGACGGTGCTCACCGACCGGGCGATCCTGCCGCCGGGTTCGAGCCGCTCGCTCCAGGATCCCTACGCGGACGCCGCGGCCCGGCGCAGGCGCATCATCGCCTGGGTCCTGTTCGTCCTCGTCGTGGTGGCGCTCGCCGTGGCCCGGTACGAGCACCTCCTCCCGAGGACCTTCCTCAAGAAGTGATCGGGGACCGCGCTACTCGGGGATCACCCGCTCGGTGACCTTGGCCCCGGTGGTGGGGTCGACCCCGTCGAGGTCGGCCCAGGCCACGCTGGGGATGAGCCCGTCGCCCTCCTCCGCCTGCACGAAGATGCGCCGGAGCAGGGCCGGGCGTCCGGCGATGGTCACGGAGGCGGACGGGCAGCCGTCGCGCATCGTGAGCCGGACCGGACGGTCCTTCTTCGCCTTCAGGGTCACCACGAATCCCCCGCCGGACGGGGCCGGGTCCACGCTGAAGCCGTAGGCCAGCAACTTCTCGATGAAGTTCAACCCCTCGCGGTGTCCGTCCTCGGCGAGCATGTGCCACTCCGCCGCCATCGGATCCTCGGGATCGAGCGCCCCGTCGGGGCCGCGCCGGGCGAGGTAGACCACCTCGTTGGCGTTGGTGCTCCGGCCGATGCGAAAGAGCTCCGGCGCGCAGGACGGGGCGGGACCCGCCGAGAGGACGAGCGCGAGGGACAGGGTTCCGATCATCCCCTGGGTGCTACTGGATCGACGAGCCCGGCGCAACGACCTCGTGGTGCCGGACGCAGCCGCGCCCCTGGCCGACCGCGTAGGCCTGGCGCAGCCCCTCCGTGAGGTACGCCTTGGCCGCCCGGACGGCGGCCGCGATCGGATCGCCCATCGCCAGGCGGGAGGCGATGGCCGCCGACAGGGTGCAACCCGTCCCGTGGGTGTGGAGCGTGTCGATCCGGGGCGTGGCGAGGTCGATGGTCTCCCGTCCGTCGAAGAGGACGTCCACGGCCATCTCCCCGTCGGCGAGCCCGCCCCCCTTCACGAGCACCGCGGCCGGGCCGAGGGCGCCGAGGTCGCGGGCGGCGCGGCGCATCGCCTCGAGGTCCCGCACCGGGCGGCCGAGGAGGGCCTCCGCCTCCATGAGGTTCGGCGTGAGGACGCTGGCCATCGGCAGCAGCAGGGCCACGTAGGCCTCCTGCGCCGACGCATCGACCAGCCGGTCGCCGCTGCGGGCGACCATGACGGGGTCGACCACCAGCGGGCCGACCCGGTGGCGCCGGAGCGCCCGGACCACCGCCTCGACGACGCTCGCCGTGCCGAGCATGCCGGTCTTGGCGGCGGCCACCGGCATGTCGGAGGCGACCGCGTCGATCTGCGCCTCGACGAGCCCAGGCTCCACGACGGCCCAGGCGCGGACCCCGGTCGAGTTCTGGGCGGTCACGGCGGTGATGGCCGTGGTCCCGTGGAGGCCGTGGGCGGCGAACGTGTGCAGGTCGGTCTGGATGCCTGCGCCGCCACCCGAATCGGAGCCCGCGATGGTGAGTGCAACCTTCATCGGCCCGAGTCTCGGCATTTCGGGAAATCCCGCAAGGAGGCTCCGGCTGGGTGAAATCGAGCACACCGGGTCAGTCGGGCCCCGGACCGCCCGGGTTGGCCGACGCTGGGTTGCGGGTTGAATAAGGCGGCCACATCAGAACCATCCGGACACACAGGGCTTTCTGAGTGTGAAGTCCTTACGCTTCCCTCGACATGGACCGGGCGGTTGGCACGGGCGGTGCTCTCAGGAATTGACCGATGCCGTCCTTCTCCGCGCTGGTGCTGCTGAGCATCCTCGGCGTGCTGCTCGCCGCCCTTTTCCTCGGGTGGACGTACGCGCGTTCGAAGCGGAGCGTCCCCGCGCCGGCGGCGCCCCCTCCGCCCGAGCCCGTGGAGGAGATCTCCTCGCCCTTCCAGCTCCTGGCCGACTGCACGTCCGACCTCGTCTTCCTCGTCGACGAGGCGGGGCGCATCACCTACGCGAGCCCGTCGGCCGAACGGACGTTCGGCGCCCGGCTCGCCGCGATCCAGGGGCTGCCGTTCGCCATCCGCAGCGTGAAGGAGGACCGTGCGGTGGCCGAGGAGATGCTCGCCAGCGCCCGCAGGGAAGGCTCGGCGCGCGGCACGCTCCGCGTCATGCTCCCGGGCGGGGTGGTCCGCGCCTACGACACGCTCGTCGACGCGACCCCTGGCGGAGAGCCGGGCGTCGTCGTCGTGTCCGGGCGCGACGTCACCGAGCAGCTCCGGCTCGCCGCCCAGCTCCGGCAGGCCCAGAAGATGGAGGCGGTGGGCCGCCTGGCCGCGGGCGTCGCCCATGACTTCAACAACATGATCGCCGTCATCCGGTCCGGGACCGAGCTCGCCAGGGAGTCCCTTCCCCAGGGCCACCCGGCCCACGCCGACCTGGCCGACGTCGCCAGCGCCGCCGACCGGGGGGCCGCGCTCACCCGCCAGCTCCTCTCCTTCGCCCGGATCGAGGGGCCGGGCGTGCGGCGCACCGACGTCTGCCTGGTCCTCGCCGAGATGGCGAGGTTCGTTCCGCGCCTCATGGGCAGGGGAATCCAGGTTCGCTTCGTCGAGGGGCCGGGGCTCGGCGAGGTCCCGCTCTCCCCGACCGGGCTGGAGCAGGTGGTCCTGAACCTCGTCATCAACGCGCGAGACGCCATGCCCAAGGGCGGGTGGATCACCGTGGAGGCCCGGCGAATCGACGTCCGGACCTCCGAGGGCACGTCCCTCACCCCCGGTCCCCACGTGGAGATCGCCGTCCGGGACCAGGGCACGGGGATGTCCGAGGAGGTTCGCCGACGCCTCTTCGAGCCCTTCTTCACCACCAAGGCATCGGGCATGGGGTCGGGGCTCGGGCTCGCCACCTCGCGGGAGATCGTGGAGGGCGGCGGCGGCGCGATCGAGGTCGAGACCGAGGAGGGCAGGGGAACCGTCATCCGCGTGCTGCTCCCCCGTATCGCCCTGGTGACGGGGCAGCCTGCGCTGGTCGTGCCGGAGGGGACCGTGGGACGCCGTTCCCGCATCCTCCTCGTCGACCACGACCCGGCGCTCGTGGCGCTCCTCTCCCGGATGCTGGCGGCCCGCGGTCACGAGGTCATCGCGGCGGCCTCGCCGCTCGAGGCCCGGCAGCAGGCGGCCTCCTTCCCCGGCGCGGTCGACGTCATCCTGACCGGGCTCGACCTCGGGAACGATCACGGGGTGACGGTCCTGGGCGAGGTCCGGCGCACGAGCCCCAGGGCCCGCGCGATCCTCCTCTCCTCGGAGATCCGGGACGGAGCCGACTTCGATCACCTCCTCGAGGCCGGAGTCGAGCTGGTCCGCAGACCCGTCCAGCCCGAGGCGCTCGTCGAGGCCCTGGAGCGGGCCGCCGCGCGCGCGCCCGTCCTGCGGCAGCCGGCCGTGGCGTAGCGCGAGGGCAGCCCAGCCAGGCTAGGCGGCGGGCTCCTGCTGGGTCAGGCAGTGCAGGGTACCGAGCCCCCAGACCAGGTCGAGGGCGTGGATGCCCACGACCGGCCGGTCCCGGAAGAGCTCTCCCAGGATTCCCAGGGCCTCGCGGTCGGCCGGGTCGTTGAAGGTCGGCACCAGCACCGCGCCGTTCGCCACGTAGAAGTTGGCGTAGCTCGCCGGCAGGCGCTGCCCCTCGAACGCCACCGGTCGGGGCATCGGGAGGTCGACGACCTCCGGGCGGGACCCGTCGGCGAGACGGGCCGAGGCGAGTCGCTCGCGGTTCTCGGCCAGGGGCCGGTGGTTGGGATCGGAGGGGTCGTCCTCCCGCGCAAGGACGATGGTCCGGGAGGAGACGAAGCGGGCCAGGTCGTCGACGTGGCCGTGGGTGTCGTCCCCGGCGATCCCCTTCCCGAGCCAGATGGTGCAGGGAGCGCCGAGCGAGGTCCGGAAGACCTCCTCGTAGTCCGCTCGCCCGAACCCCGGGTTTCGAACCTGGATGACGGGGTCGAGGAGGCACTCCTCGGTGGCCAGGATCGCGCCGGCGCCGTTCACGTCGATGGCGCCGCCCTCGAGCACGACGTCGCGACCCCCGCGCCGGACCGGCACGACGGGGAGCCCGAGGTCCCTCGCGGCCCGGGCCGGGACGCGGGCGTCGCGGCGCCAGTTCGGGTACTTGGACCAGGCGTCGAAGCGGAATCCCGCCACCGCACGGCCGCGCCGCCGTCCGCCCGTCCGAACGAAGATGGGGCCCGAGTCCCGCATCCATCCGCGGTCGGTGGGGATGCGCCGGAAGTCGACCCGCTCCAGATCGACGCCGTGCCGCTCCAGGCGGCGGCGGGCGCCGGCCTCGTGGGCCGCGTCCTGCACCACGAGCCGGACCGTCTCGCCCCCGGAGAGCTTCTTCACGATGTCGGCGAAGGCCCACGGGATGGGGCCGAACCGGCCCGGCCAGTCGGTCGCGGCGTGGGGCCACGCGAGCCAGGTCGCCTCGTGGGGCTCCCACTCGGCGGGCATCGCGGTTCCGCGCGTGGCGGGAGTCCGGGGAGTGGCCACGTGACCCTCAGTCGATGAAGCGGCGGTCGATCCCGCCGTAGGCGTCGACGCGCCGGTCCCGGAGGAAGGGCCAGTGGCGGCGGACCTCCTCGATGCGCGCGAGGTCGACCTCGCCGAGGAGGGTCTCCTCGCGGTCGACGGAGGCCTCCGCGATCACCTGGCCGAAGGGGTCGCAGAGGAAGCTCGACCCCCAGAACTCCAGGCCGGCCTGGCCCTCCGGACCAGGCTCGAAGCCGACCCGGTTCACCGAGCCGACGTAGACGCCGCTGGCGATGGCGTGGGAACGCTGGATGGTGCGCCAGGCGTCGCGCTGCCCGGCGCCGAACCGCTCCTTCTCGGCGGGGTGCCAGCCGATGGCGGTCGGGTAGAAGAGGATGGAGGCGCCCTGGAGGGCGGTGAGGCGCGCCCCCTCGGGGAACCACTGGTCCCAGCAGATGAGGGTCCCGACGCGGCCGGGGGCGAGGTCGAAGGCCCGGAAGCCCAGATCACCCGGCGTGAAGTAGAACTTCTCGTAGAAGGCGGGGTCGTCGGGGATGTGCATCTTTCGATAGGTGCCCCGGATCGAACCGTCCACGTCCACCAGCAGCGCGCTGTTGTGGTACACGCCCGGCGCCCGCCGCTCGAAGATGGGGACCACCACCGCGACCCCCGCCCGGCGCGCCACCTCCTGGAACCGCCCGCTGCTCGGCCCGGGGACGTCCTCGGCCAGGTCGAAGAAGGCGTGGTCCTCCCGCTGGCAGAAGTAGGGGGAGCGGTACAGTTCCGGCAGGCAGACCACCTCGGCGCCGCGGCGCGCGGCCTCCTCCACCCGGGCGACGGCCCGGTCCTCGTTCTCCTGCGGGTCGGCGGACATCGCCATCTGCACGAGGCCGACCGTGAACCTTCCCGTCGACATGGGGGAGAGGATACGCGGAGCCGGTCCGGGACGCACCCAGGAAGGGCGGGATCAGGAACGCCCGACCGGCGCCTCGTCCTCGCCGTCCCGCCGGCGGCGCCGGGAACGGAGGATCGCCGAGGGGAGCAGGGCCTCCAGGCTCCCCACCGCCAGCGTGACCTCGCGCATGAAGAAGCCGAGCGCGATGGTCAGGGCCGCCATGGCCGCCACGAAGAGCCCGGCCACGGTCAGGGACAGGTTCATCTGGAGCAGGAACCCCACGAACGCGACGCCGATGACGAGCGACACCGCCAGCGCCGCCCCGGTGGCGAAGGTCAGCGACCAGCGGACGATCTCGCCCCGCCGCTGGAGCACCTCGAGCTCGGCGCAGACGGCGTCGTCCGGGTCCACCCGCGTCTCGAGCACGCGCGTCCGGTCCACGATGCGGGCCAGCCGGGAGGTGAAGACGTTGAGCAGCGAGGCGACGCCGGTGAGGAGGAAGGCGGGCGCCAGCGCGAGCTGGATGACCCGGGTGATGTCCTGGACGTGGGATTCCGGCACGGGTTCCTCCTCTAGCGCTCGAAGACCATCGGGAGGGTGACACGGGAGGGGGACGAGAGCCGCGGGAAGCGCCAGGCTGCGACGTGCGACCGGGCGGCGGCCACGAGGCGCCTCCGCTCCCGCTCCGCGCCGGAGGGGGACCGGGTGGTGTCGGACAGGACGCGGGTGTCCCGCACCTCGCCCCCCGGGGTGACGCGGAAGCCGAGCGAGAGCAGCCCCGCCACCGGGAGGGACGCCGCGAGCGGAAGGATCGCGTCGGACAGGGCGTCGATGCGCGGGGCGAGCTCGCCCGGGTCGAGCGCCCCCTCCACGAAGGGGCGAGGGGAGACGAACCAGCCGTGGACCACGACGCGCCCCTCGCGGGGATCGAGGGTGCCCTTCACCGTGCGCACGGCGTGGGGCAGGCGGGGATCGAAGGCGGTGAGCCGGTCGAAGCGGGGCGCGACGACGCGGAGCAGTTCCGGCCGCTCCGCCTTCCGGGTCGAGCGGAAGCCGCTCCACCAGTCGAGCACCTCGTCCCGGAGGATCTCGGTCTCGCCACCCAGGAACTTGCGCCCGGTCCAGCGGGTGAGGGAGTAGACGAAGGCCCAGGGGCCGTGGGGCAGGTCCCCGTGCAGTTCCTGCCCGCAGCCGTCGACGTAGATGGACAGCCAGGGAGGGGAGACGTCGTGGCAGCCCAGGGTCCGCCGGCCCCACCAGACCAGGCGGGAGTGGAAGCGCTCGTATACCTCCCGCGGGAAGTAGGTCCAGGCCGGCGTCCGGAGCGCCGTGTACTGCCCCGGGACGTGCCAGAAGTCCCAGACGAAGCGGTCGGCCGAGGCCACGCGGGGGTCGGCGAGCCGGGCGTCCAGGTGGGCCCGCAGGGCGCGCCCCTCGGGGGCGAAGCGATCGACGATGGCGAGCGAGCGGACCAGTCCCGACGAGCCTAGCACGGCGGTTGACTTCCACCCTTTCCGCGATATTCCCTCTCCCGACCATGCGAAGCGACGTCATCAAGAAGGGGTATGAGCGCGCACCCCACCGAAGCCTGCTGCGCGCCACCGGTCTCGTCGACGCCGACTTCGACAAGCCGTTCATCGGGGTCTGCAACAGCCAGGTCGACATCATCCCCGGCCACATCCACCTGGCCGGCTACGGCCAGATCGTGAAGGACGAGATCCGCAAGGCGGGCGGCGTCCCCTTCGAGTTCCACACCATCGGCGTGGACGACGGCATCGCCATGGGGCACGAGGGCATGCTCTACAGCCTGCCCTCCCGGGAGCTCATCGCCGACTCGGTCGAGACCATGATGAACGCCCACGCGCTCGACGCGATGGTGTGCATCCCCAACTGCGACAAGATCGTCCCGGGCATGCTCATGGGGGCGCTGCGCGTCGACGTCCCCACCGTCTTCGTGTCGGGCGGCCCCATGAAGGCGGGCAAGCTCGCCGACGGGA
This sequence comes from Deltaproteobacteria bacterium, assembly GCA_037129355.1. Taxonomy (GTDB): domain Bacteria; phylum Myxococcota; class Myxococcia; order Myxococcales; family Anaeromyxobacteraceae; genus CAIOAK01. The sequence goes on from JBAXVO010000008.1 coordinate 20,042, forward strand.
CGGAGATCGACCTCGCCACCGCCTTCGAGGCGGTGGGGATGCGGGCCCAGGGCAAGATCACCGACGAGGAGCTCTACGCCATCGAGTGCGCAGCCTGTCCGGGTGCGGGCTCCTGCTCGGGCATGTTCACCGCCAACTCCATGAACGTGCTCTGCGAGGCCATGGGCATCGCGCTCCCCGGGAACGGCACGGCGGTGGCCCTCTCGCCGGAGAGGGAGGCGCTCTTGCGCCGGGCCGCCCGGAGGGCGGTGGAGATCGCCGGCGACGAGCGCTTCCGCATGCGCCGCATCGTCAACGAGGACGCCATCTGGAACGCGATGGTGGTCGACATGGCCATGGGCGGAAGCTCCAACACCGTCCTCCACATGCTGGCCATCGCCGCCGAGGCCGGCGTCGGCATGGATCTCGCCACCATCGACCGGATCGGACGGCAGGTGGCCCACGTGGCCAAGATCGCGCCGTCCCTCTCCACCGTGCACATCGAGGACGTGGGGCGGGCCGGCGGCGTGTCGGCGGTGCTCCACGAGGTGGCGCGCCGGGGAGACGTGGTCCGCACCCGGGCGCTCACCGTCACCGGCGAGACCATCGGGGATCGCATCCGCGAGGCCGAGGCCACCGACCGGCGGGTCATCCGCTCCATCGACGACCCGTACTCGAAGGTGGGAGGCATCGCCATCCTGCACGGGAACCTGGCCGAGGAGGGGGCGGTGGTGAAGACCGCCGGGATCGCTCCCGGCCTGCACCGGATGTCCGGGAAGGCCATCTGCTTCGACTCCCAGGACGACGCCATCGCCGGCATCATGGCCGGCAAGGTCCAGGCCGGGCACATGGTGATCATCCGCTACGAGGGGCCGAAGGGCGGCCCGGGCATGCAGGAGATGCTCTCGCCGACGAGCCTCATCATGGGCATGGGGCTCGGGGACAAGGTCGGGCTCGTCACCGACGGCCGCTTCTCCGGGGCCACGCGCGGCGTGTGCGTGGGGCACGTCTCACCCGAGGCGGCGGAAGGGGGGAACATCGCGCTGCTGCGCGACGGCGACGAGGTGACGGTCGACATCGACCACCGCAAGCTCGAGGCCGGCGTGACGGCGGAGGAGTTCGACCGGCGCCGGGCCGCGCACCGTCCGCGCAAGAAGGTGGTGAAGTCGAAGTGGCTTCGCCGTTACGCGGCGATGGTCGAGAACGCGTCGCACGGGGCGGTGCTGCGAAGCGAGTTCTGAATCAGGCCGTCACCCACTCGCGGAGCACGCGGTCGAGCTCCTCGGCGGAGAGCTGGCCGCGGTCGGCCATGTCCTTGATCCGGGCGGTGATGTCCTTCAACTCCCGCTCGCCGAACGTGATCCCCATCTCCCGGGCCCGGTAGGCGACGGCGTGCTTGCCGGTGAGCCGGCTCCCCACGATGAGCTGGCGGGCCATGCCCACCGCCTCGGGCGGGATGATCTCGTAGCTGCCGGTGTTGGCGAGCATGGCCTTGAGGTGCATCCCGGCCTTGTGCGAGTAGGCGGTCGCGCCGGTGAGCGGGTTGTTGAAGGGGATCTCCACCCCGGTCACCCGGGCCACCAGCCGCTCCAGTTCCCGCAGCTGGCCGAGCCGGTAACGGGCCGAGACGCCCTGCGGGTCCAGGCTGTACATCCGGGCCACGAAGCCGCCCAGCGGGGTGATGCCGACCCGCTCGCCGATCCCCAGGACCGAGACGTCGACGTGGGTGGCTCCGGCGGCGACCGCCTCCCAGGCGTTGGCCACGGCGCAGCCGGTGTCGTCGTGGCCGTGGAAGCCGATGTCGCACTTCACCGTGCGCCGGATCTCCCGGAAGAGGGCGAAGACCTGCCGCGGGGTGGCGATGCCCACCGTGTCGGCCGCCCCGACGCGGTGGACACCCATCTTCTCGGCCGCCCGGTAGACCTCCATGAGGTCGGCCTCCTCGCTGCGGAAGGCGTCCTCGGCCGAGAAGCGGGTCTCGAGCCCGGCCGAGAGGGCCAGCTCGACCGGTGCCCCCATGGCATCGATGATCTGCTGGATGCTCCTCCCGTGGGAGGCCTCCCGGAGGATTCGGCTGGTCGCGAAGAGCAGCCCGATCCCCTGCACGCCGGTGTCGATGGCCGCCCGCACGTCGTCGACCACGCAGCGGGCGTGGGTGATGACCTTGGCGGAGAGCCCGAGCTTCACGATCCGTTCGGCGTCCCGCTGCGACTGGGGGGAGGCGGCGGGGGAGGTGAGCTCGATGTACTCGACGCCGAAGGCATCGAGCGACTGGGCGATGGCGACCTTGTCCTCGGTCCGGAAGTTCCCTCGCGCGAACTGCTCCCCCTCGCGCAGGGTCGAGTCGATGATCCGCCAGGGTGTCGTGGCCTCCGCGCCCATGGGGTCAGCCCGGCGCCGCCTGGGTCGTGGTCAGGTCGAGCACCAGGCCGCCCGAGGCCGGGTCGACCCGGAAGCCGAAGCGGGCCAGCACCTCCGGCTGGAACCAGCCGGTCTCGAGCTGGCTCACGCCGCGGGCCCGCTGCCGCCGGGAGAGCTCCCGGATGATGCCGTCGGCCACCCCCGTTCCGCGGAGCTTCCGGGTCACCACGATCTTCTCCATGTGGGTCCGCTCGGGGTTGACCTGCCGGTAGAAGACGCCGCCGATGACCGTGTCGTGGTCGTCCACGGCGATGAGGTGGCGGTGCTCGGGCTCGAAGGTGACGTCGAGGCTCGACTCCCGGAAGAGCTGGAGCAGGCGGGCCACCTCGCGGGGCGACCGGGCGGCCCGGACGGAGTAGCGCCCCCCCTTCTCGTCGGTGAGCCCCACCACCACCTCGGCGGTGAGGTGGTCACCCCGCTCCAGCGAGATGAGCGAGGTCTCGTCGCCCGGCCGGAGGTGCCGGAAGGTCATGCGGGCGAGGAAGTAGTCCTCGCGGGCATCCGGGCGGACCGCCTCGCGCAGGTTGGCGAGGTGCTCCCGGAGGTCGAGGCCGAGGTAGGGAAGCGACCGGGCCCGCGCCATGAGCCGGTCGAGGGCCGCGGCGAGCGGCTCGCGCGCGTCGGCGAAGACCGTCCGGCGGAAGAAGCGGATCCGGGTGTCGGGCCAGTCCCGCTCGACGTCGCCGAGCTGGTAGGTGGTCCAGAGCTCGCCGAGCATCGTGCCCTGCGCCTCCAGCGTGGCGTTGGGGTTCACCGCCCGCCAGCGCCGGAAGCGCTCGATGGCGAAGTGGACCTGGCGGGAAGTGAAGCCGATGGCGTCGATCTGGGAGAGGAACGCCAGCGCCGCCTCGGCGCGGGGGCCGGGCGAGAGGGAGGAGAGGGCGGTGCGCCCCCGCTCGAGCCCCAGCGCCTCGACGACGGCGGAGAACCGGAGGGTGGGTCCGAGCCCGCCGCGGAGGTCGGGGTAGATGGCCTCGGTGGGCGTGACGAAGGCGGTCTCGAAGCGGTCGAGGACGTCGTCGAGCTGCTCGACCGAGCCGCGATCGGAGATGGACACGAGCCGCGCTCCGGTCTGGTAGTCGTGGGAGGGCACGATGAACGCGGCCGGGGAGGGGTCGCGCAGCGCCACGCGCCGGCCGGTGCGATCCCAGAAGCCGACGTGCGCGGCCAGCGCGTTCCAGGCCACGAAGGGCCACTGGTTCATGAGCCGGCGCGTCTCGCCCTTCTGGGCCAGGCGGGAGAGCTGCTGCTCGACGTTCTCCCCCGGGATGAACTCCTCGGTGTAGATGCCCCAGTCGGGGTGGTAGCTGCCGAAGGCCTCCACGAGCGGCGGCGGCGCGCCGGAGGAGAGCAGCCACAGGACCTCGTCCCGCAGCTCGGCCGGCGGCATGGTCTCGGCGTGGTTGAGCGCGAAGTCGAAGGTCTCGCGGGCGCGCGTCTTCAGCGAGACCCGGTAGACCGACTTCCCGAGCCGGCGCCCCAGCAGGGTCACGGTGGCGCCCTCGGGGGCGATGTCGGAGAGCGAGATGAGCGCCCCGCGCCCCAGCACGAAGACCGAGCTGCGGACGAAGGTGGACTCGGAGAAGGCCCGCAGGATCAGCTCGACGGTGCGGAGCGGGAGCACCCCCTCGAACCGCACCACGTCACGCCAGGTGTACTCCTCGCCGGTGGCGGGGTCGAAGGCGATCCGGAGGTTGGGTCCGAGCCAGTGCTGGAAGCCGCGCCGGTTCCGGTCGTACTCCTCGGCGGCACGGGCCGAGAGGAGCGGCTCGGGGTGGAAGGTGAGGCGCGCCAGCGGGACCCGCACCCGGGCGTACCAGTGCGGGTGGGACATCGAGTAGGCGACGGTGAGGCGCATCGCGCCGGAGAGCAGGCGCCGGTCGGAGGTTTCCTGGTCGGGGTCGAGCGCGCGGGGGGACTGGAGGGCCGCGAGCAGCGCCTCGACCTGGGGCTCGGAGAGCCCCTTCTCGCCGAAGGTGACGAGGTCCTCCTCGCGGAGCGCCTGCGGGCCCAGCCGGTCGAGGAAGACCCGCAGGGTCTCGACGGTCCGGCCCGGCTCCTCGGACGGGAGCAGGCTGCGGAAGGCGCGGCGGCGGACCTCCTCCTCCGGGGACTCGGCGCAGCGGCGGAGCAGGCCGCGGGCCAGGGGAACGAGCTCCCGCCGGCCCGAGGCCAGCACCCGCTCCAGGTGGGAGAGGGCGCGTCGCGCCTCCGGCCGCTCGGCGCGGAGCAACTCGCCGGCCGCGTGGACGCTCTCGACGGTGGGCTCGTCCCGGCCCGCCCCCTCGATGAGGGCCGGGATCCGTTCCGGATCGGGGGACTCCCAGACGCGTGCGTCGAGCCGGACCTCGCCGGTCCCCTTGGGGCGGCGGACGGCGAGCGTGCGGAAGGCCTCCTCGCCCAGGAACCGGCGGAGCCCCTCGTTTCCGAGCCAGAGCGTGGGATGGGCCAGGACCGCGCCCAGGTCGAGGACGCCGCCCTCGGACCGGTACGCCAGGTCGCCCACCCGCAGCGACCCGGGGGCGCGGGGATCGGTGGCCACCCGCAGGAAGGTCCCGCCCGCCCGCAGCTCGCCGTCGCGGATCACCACGTCCTCGATGAGCACGCCGATCTCGCGCAGCACCCAGTTCGGGATGCGCAGCCCCACCCCGTCGACGGAGAGGGAGAGCGCCCGGTGCTGGTACATCCCGTCGATGAGGGCCTTCCAGTTCTTCTCGACCACGTCCCGCTTGAAGGTGAGCTTGTGGGTCAGCTCGCCGTGCTCGAGGTCGAGCGCGCGGTCGAGGATGCGGAAGGCCACCACCCGCTCGAAGGGGGCCAGGAAGCGGTTGGCGGAGGCCACCAGCGACGACACGAGGTGCTGCATCTCCTCCGCGGTGCGGTTGCGGAGGTCCGGCCGCCCCTCGAAGTTGGGCCAGACGAGCAGGGTGTTGTACTCGCGGTGATCGCCGACCAGGAAGGCCTGGGAGAGGTCGTCGAAGTCGCGGAAGAGGTTCTCGACCCGCTGGGGCGCGATGGTCTGGCCGGCGCGGTTCTTGTAGATCTCCTTCTTCCGGCCGGTGATGCGGAAGTGCCCCTCGGCGTCGATCGAGACGAGATCGCCGGTGTGGAACCACCCCTCGGCGTCGTGGGCCTCCTGCTCCTCCCCCTCGGGGTGGAAGTAGCCGGGGCTGACGTAGGGGCCGCGGATGAGCAGCTCGCCATCCTCGGCCCGGACGCACTCGATGCCCGGCAGCGGCTTGCCGATGGAGCCGTCGACGTACTCGCCCGGCGGCTTCATGGTGATCCCGCCGGTGGCCTCGGTCATCCCGTACCCGGAGCAGAGCTCCACGCCGGCGCGGTGGAAGGCGCGGAAGACGATCGGGTCGAGGTAGCCCGCCGCCGACAGGCCGTGGGAGAGCCGCCCTCCGGTGAGGGCGCGCAGCTGGCCGGCGGCTGCATCGGCATCGTCCGGCGGCGCCTGGCGCTGCGCGGTCTCCTGGAACTCCATCCACTTCTTGGGCACGGAGATGAAGACGGTGGGGTGGACGGTCTTGAAGTCCTCCACCAGCGAGGCGTGCCCGGTCGAGCGGGCGAAGACGTAGGTGGCCCCCCACCACAGGGACCCGCTCATCTCCAGGAAGCGTCCGAACGTGTGGTAGAGCGGCAGGTAGGCGAGGAAGACGTCGCCCTCGTTCAGGTGCGGCAGCGCGAATCCCCGGCAGAGCCGCTTCGAGACCAGGTTCAGGTGGTTGAAGGTGATGCCCTTGGGGCGCCCGGTCGTGCCGGAGGTGTACATGACCGTGGCGAGGTCGCGGCTGCGCACCCGGGCGGCGCGCGCGGCGCGCTCGGCGTCGTCGAAGGCGCCGGCGCCCTGGGCCACGGCCTGCTCGAGCGAGAGGAGGCCGTGCCGGTCGGCGGAGGCCCGGGAGACCACCACGACCTCCTTCAGGTCCGGGAGGCCGGGGAGGGCGGGGAGCACCTTGTCGACCTGCTCCTCGTCGGAGACCACGAGGATCCGGGCCCGCGAGTGGCGGAGCATGTACGTCACCTGCTCCGTCGTGGAGTTGGCGGGCAGCGGGAAGTCGACGATGCCGTTCGACAGGCAGGCGATGTCGGTGAGCGCCGTCTCGAGCGAGTTCTCGGACAGGATGGCGACGCGGAGATCGCTCTCGTCGGGGGCGAGCGCCAGCAGTCCGCGCGCGATGGCGCGGGTCCGCCGCGCCAGGTCGGTCACGCTGAGTTCCGAACCATCGGGTCCCTGCACCCGCATCGCCACCACCCGCGGGTCGGTCTCCTCGCGCGACCGGAGGACGTCGCCGAAGGTGTGGTCGGCCCGGTCGATGACCGGGACGAGCAGGCGGGTCCACGGTTCGACGTCCCCGGGCGCCATGGCCTCCGTGAAGGCCCGGCGCCGGGCGGCGTCGACGAGGCCGAAGAGGGCCCTGCGGGCAGGCTCCCGGGTCTCCTGCGAGGCCAGGCACGGGTCGAGCTGGGCCACGAGGTCGGCGACTCCGGCCAGATCGGGCGGCCGGGCCGCGAGCAGGGCGGCGCGCGTCTCCTCCACCAGGCTGCGGTCGGGGGCGGTCCCGGGCTTCCAGTGGGCGGCGAGCTGGGCGTAGGCGGGCGGTACGCGGTCCATGGCCCCGTTACTCTACGATCTACGAGGGAAGCGCGCCCGTTCCTCGGTGAGGTCGACAGGGGGGAGGGCGGCGTGGTTGATTCGACCCGTGGGGGTACCCCGACTCACCGAGCCCTTCGAGGCGCACAGCTACGCGGTCGACGCCTTCGGACTGCTCTCCCCACCGGCCCTTTCGGGGTGGCTCCAGGAGGCGGCCGGGAGGCACGCCGAGCGGCTCGGCGTCGGCGTGCTCGACCTGCAGGCCCGAGGGCTCACCTGGGTCCTGGCGCGCCAGGCGGTGGTGGTCGAGCGCCCCGTCACGATGGGGGAGCGGGCCGAGGTCGAGACCTGGCCCAGCGGCGCCGACCGGCTCTCGGCCCTCCGCGACTTCGAGGTCCGGGTGGGCGGCGAGATCCGGGCCCGGGCCGTGACGCAGTGGATCGTCGTCGACCTCGCCACCCGCAAGCCGGTGCGCCCCGGGACGGTGCTGCCGCCCGACCTCGTCGAGCCGATGGAGCACGTGGTGCCGCTGCCGGGCGGGCGGCCGCCCGCGCCGGCGCCGTCCGAGGTGGAGCTCGACTTCACCACCCGGTACCGGGACATCGACCGGAACCTCCACGTGACCAACGCGACCTACGTCGAATGGGCCTGCGAGGCCGTGCCGGAGGCGACCTGGCGCTCCTGCCGCCTCTCCGCCTTCGAGGCCTACTTCATCGCGGAGTGCCTCCACGGAAGCCGGGTTCGGTCGCGCTCGGCGCCGGCGGGCGACGGCGTGTTCGTCCACTCGGTGGTCCGGGAGGAGGACGGGAAGGAACTGGCGCGGCTCCGGACGGCCTGGGTGGATCGCTAGGCGGTGCTCTTGCACCGGGGAGCGTCCTCCCTCATTCTCCACGATTCGATGGCGATCAAGCGCAGGTCGAGGCCGGAAAAGGGCACGCCCCCGAAGGGGAAGGCTACCAGGGCGATCCGCTCGGCGAAGCCCGCCAAGGCCCCCCCGGCGAAGGCGCGCCCGGCGACCCGGCCCGCTCCCGCCGCGGCCGCACCCCGCGCGCGCACGGCCGCTCCCCGGGCCGTCGAGCCGCCGCCCCGCCCCAGGCCCACGGTCCCGGCGGTCGGACCCCAGACCCTCTCGCTCCCCCCCGCACTCGCACGGGAGGTGAAGGGCACCCTGGCCGAGTGGGTGGCCGGGGACAAGGTGGCCCGCCTCTGGAGGGGCGACGCGACCCTGTGGACCGGACGGGACGAGGACCGGTGGTTGGGGTGGCTGCGCCTCGTCGAGCAGCAGCGGGCGCGTCGCGAGGAGTTCGGCCGGGTCTCCGAGGACGTTCGGCTGGCCGGGTTCGGCCACGTCGTGGTCCTGGGGATGGGGGGATCGAGCCTCTGCCCCGAGGTGTTCGCCCGCACCTTCGGCCGCGTTCCCGGCTACCCGGTGCTGCGCGTGCTCGACAGCACGGTGCCGGCGCAGATCCGCTCGCTGGAGCGGGAGATCGACCTTCGCCGGACGCTCTTCCTCGTCGCCTCCAAGTCGGGGACCACCGTCGAGCCGATGGCGCTCGTCGCCTACTTCCTCGAGCGGACGAGGAGCCTGATGGGCGGCCAGGCCGCAAGCCGCTTCATCGCCATCACCGATCCGGGCACGGAACTCGAGCGACTGGCCACGCGCGAGGGGTTCCGCAAGATCTTCCACGGCGTTCCCAGCGTCGGGGGGCGCTTCTCGGCCCTCTCCCACTTCGGGATGGTGCCGGCCGCGGCCATGGGGGTGAGCGTCCCCCGCCTCCTCGATCGGGCGCTCGTCATGGCCGACGCCTGCGCCGCCGACCGGCCCGGCGACGCCAACCCAGGGCTCGTGCTGGGGGTGGTCCTCGCGGCCGCCGCGCGCGACGGCGTGGACAAGCTGACGCTCGTGCCCTCGCCGGGCCTCGCCGGGCTCGCCGACTGGATCGAGCAACTGGTCGCCGAGTCCCTGGGCAAGCACGGCAAGGGGATCGTCCCGGTCGTCGGGGAGCCGCCCGGGTCGCCTCGCAGCCACGGGGAGGACCGGCTCTTCGTGCACGTCCGCCTCGCCTCGTCCCCGTCCGAGGAGCAGGACCGGGCCATGGCGGCGCTGGCGCGCTCGGGAGCGCCGGTGGTTCGCATCGACGTCGCCGAGCCCGCCGACCTCGGGCAGGAGTTCTTCCGCTGGGAGATCGCCACCGCGGTCGCCGGATCCATCCTCGGGGTGAATCCCTTCGACCAGCCCGACGTGGAGGCGGCCAAGGTCGCCACGCGCCGGGTGACCTCCGCCGTGGAGGAGAGCGGCGCGTTGCCCCCCGAGGCGCCCTCGCTCGTCGGCGACGGCCTGCGCCTCTTCGCCGACCCGGAGAACGCCCGGGTCCTCGCCGAGACGGCACGCGACTCCTCGCCGGCCGCCTGGATCCGCGCCCACCTCTCCCGCCTCCGGCCGGGGGACTACCTCGCCCTGAACGCCTTCCTGGAGCCTTCCGCCCCGGTCGTGGCGGCGCTCCAGGCCCTGCGCGAGTCGGTTCGCGGTTCGGCCCGGGTGGCCACCACGCTGGGATTCGGCCCCCGCTTCCTCCACTCCACGGGGCAGCTGCACAAGGGTGGCCCGGCGAGCGGCGTCTTCCTCGTCCTCACCGCCGACGAAGGCGAGCCGCTGCCCATCCCCGGGCGCCGTCTCGGCTTCGGCGAGCTGTGCCGGGCCCAGGCCCGCGGCGACCAGGAGGTGCTCGCCGCGCGCGGCCGTCGCGTGCTGCGGGTGCACCTCGGGGCCGACGTGAAGGCGGGGCTCGCGGCGCTGCGCCGGGCGGCGGGCCGGTAGCGCGCCTCCCGGTCAGGGGGAGAGCTGCGAGAGGATCTTCGGGTCCTTCTCGTCGACCGCGAGCAGCGAGTGGCAGAGACCGCAGTCCTGCGAGATGGCCTTGCCGGACGGGTCGGTGTGGTCGCCGTCGTGGCAGCGGAAGCAGCCGGGGGCCTGGTCGTGCCCCAGGAAGCTCGGGTAGGTGCCCCAGGTGATCTTCATGCTCGGCCAGACGTTCCAGCCGTAGATGTCGCCGAGCGCCGCCGCCGCCGCCTTCACGCGCGGCTCCCGGGCGGCGAAGCCCGCCGCGTCGAGCTGCCGGTAGAAGTCGGTGAGCTGCTTCTCGATGCCGGCGCGGGCCGTGTCGTGGCTGGTGTAGGCGACCTGGAGCGCCTTCAGCCCCTCCCGCTTGATCCAGGGGAGGGTGGCGTCGATCCGGTGGGTCAGGATGGCCTGGTCGATCTCCGGGCCGGCCTCGCGGAAGCGGTGGGTGGGGCGGTTGTGGCAGTCGATGCAGTCCATGGTCCGCCAGGCGTCCGGCGGGGGGAGGGTGGCCGGGGAGTCCTTGGTCCGGAAGAGCATCGTCTTCCCGTCCGGCCAGGTGGCCTCGACCGTGGAGATCGCGTTCCGGTTGGGATCGGAGAGGTAGCGGATGTGGACGCCCTGTGCGACGTGGGCGTGGATCCCCTTGATGGGGCCGGTGGCCGACTGGCCGCCGCCCACGTGCAGGAGGGCGACCGTCTTCTTCGGGGTGTTGGTCTCGTCGTCGGCGTAGGAGGTGGTGACGCGGAGCCGGTCGCCGGTGAACTTGGACGGCCAGTGACACTCCTCGCAGGTCTCCCGGGCCGGGCGGAGGTTGTGGATGGGGACCGGAATGGGGCGCTGGTACAGGTCGAAGGTGACCGAGATGAGCTGCCAGGCGCCGGAGAGCTTCGACTTCACGAACCAGCTCGCGCCCTCGCCGATGTGGCACTGCACGCAACCGACGCGCGCGTGGGGCGAGCGGCTGTAGGCGGTGACCTCCGGGTCCATCACCGAGTGGCAGGAGCCGCAGAAGGCCACCGAGTCCATCACCTGGAGCCCCTTGTAACCGGCCACGCCGAGGATGAGGACGTTGAGCGCGGTCAGCACGGCGAAGACGAGCACGCGCCGCCGGGTCAGGTCGTCGTTGAAGTCGATGATGGGGAGGTGGGGGATCTCCTCCCCGCGCTCGGCCGCGATCCGGGCGCGGCGCCGGGCCAGCCAGGCGCCGGCCGGGATGAGCAGGAGCCCGAGGATGAAGATGCCCGGGAGGACCAGGAAGGCGACGATCCCGATGTACGGGCTCCCCAGGTATCCCTGCATGGCGGCGGCCGCCAGGCCGAGGATGAGGATGCCCGACACGGTGGTCAGGGCAGCGCCGAGGATGCCGATGGTGGTCCTGGGGAGTCCGGGCGTGTGCTTCACATGACCTCCGGTGCGAGGAACGGCGGCGCGAGTTTCGCACGGCTCGAATGGGAAGTGTCGGAACGGATGGGGCGCGGGGTAGCATGTGCCCCTACCCGGGAAGGGATTCGGAGGCAGACATGATCGCAGCGCTCATCCTGGCCGACGGAGACGCGACCGGCATCGCCGAGCAGTGGCTCGCGCTGCGCGGCGCCGGGCTCGACCCGCTGCGGATCGCGGTGGGCCGGGGCGGTCGGGCGTCCGCCGGAGGCGCGGGGCTCGCGCGCGAGAACTTCGTCGTCGACCGCTCCCGGTCGGGTACCCCCTTCTCTGCGATGCAGGCCGGTTTGCGTTCGCTGCTCGCGGCCGACGCATGGGATGCGGTGGTGGTCCAGCCCGCGGCGGCCCCTTCGCCGCATCCGTCGGTGGTGCTGGCCCTGCTCACCCGGCTCGCCGACGGTGACGCGGGCGCGGTTCGCCCGGCCCACCGGGGACGCGCCGGCTATCCGCTCGTGCTGGCCCGCCAGGGCGCCGAGGCGCTCCTCGAGGTGGACCCGCGCCGGGCGACGCTCGAGGCGGTGCTCACCGCGCTGGAGGAGGCGGGCGCGGCGGCGCGGCTGGAGGTCTACACGTCGGAGGTGCTCCCGGCGCCGGCTCGCCGCAGGCCGCGCGGCCGCGGGGTGCGCCGGTGACGTCGCCGCTCGACGTCCTCGTGGTGGGGGCCGGAGTCTCCGGCCTCTCCTGCGCGCGGGCGACAGCCGCGTCCGGGCGGCAGGTGCAGCTCCTCGACCGGGCCCGGGGCGTCGGCGGGCGCTGCGCGACCCACCGTCTCCTCGGGATGCCCTTCGATCTCGGGGTGGCCTTCCTCCATGGTCAGGATCGCGATTTCCTGGCCGCGGTGCGCGCCGCGTCCCCCCGGCGGGTCGAGGGATGGCCCCGCATCGTCGAGGGAACGGGACGCCCCTGCCAGCCGGAGGCCTTTCGCCCCGGGGAGGAGCGGATCGCCCTCGCCGACGGGGTCACCGCCTTCCCGAAGCACCTCGCCGAGGGGCTCACCCTGCGCACCGGGGCCCGGGTGGAGCGGCTCGACCTCTCCGGTGCGGCGCCCGGGGTGGTCCTGGAGGGCGGCGACGTGATCCGTGCCCGGCACGTCGTCCTCGCCCTCGCGGCGGAGCAGGTGCTCCGGCTCCTCGACGGGACCGACGACCTCCCGCGATCGGTGGCCTCGGTGCGGGCCCTGCTCGACAGCGGCGCGAGCGAGCCGTCGCTGTCGATCTGCGCCGCCTACCCCGAGGGAACCGTCCCCCCGGCCTGGGACGCCTGGTTTCCGGAGGGCTCCCGTGTGCTCCAGTACCTGGGGCACGAGTCGAGCAAGCGGTTCGAGCCACCGTTCCTGGGGCTCGTCCTGCAGGCGCAGGCCGCCTGGTCCCGCGCCCACCTCGACGATCCGGAGTGGCCGGGGGCCCTCCTCTCCGAGACCGGCCGCCTGGCCGGCGACTGGGCCGCCCGTCCCACCGCCACCCACGCCCACCGGTGGCGCTTCGCCCGCACCGACCTGGCGTCGGAACTCTCCGGACCGGTCCTCGTCCGCCTTCCGTCCGGGGGATCCCTGGGGATCTGCGGGGACCGGTTCGCGCCGGGTGGCGGCGTCGAGGCCGCCTGGATATCGGGTAGGGAACTCGGGCGGCGTCTCTCCGCCCCGGAGGTGGCATGAACGTCGTATCGAAGGATGCGCTCCGCGAGCTGGTGGCGCGCGACCGGGATCACGAATGCGACGGATTCGGGCCGGCCCGGGTCTGCGTCCGCGTGGTCGCCGTGGCCGAGCTTCCCACCCGCTTCGGTCCCTTCCGGCTCGTCGGGTTCTGGAACAACCGCGACGGCAAGGAGCACGTGGCCATGGTGCACGGCGACGTGGTCGGCGCCGAGGACGTCGCCGTCCGGCTCCACTCGGAATGCCTGACCGGCGACGTCATGGGTTCGCTGCGCTGCGACTGCCGGGACCAGCTCACCGAGGGGCTCCGCGCCATCCAGCGGGAGGGGCGGGGCGTCCTGCTCTACCTGCGCCAGGAGGGGCGGGGGATCGGGCTGCTCAACAAGATCCGCGCCTACGCGCTCCAGGAGCAGGGGCTCGACACGGTGGAGGCGAACCAGGCGCTGGGCTTCCGGGACGACGAGCGCGACTACGCCGTCGCCGCCCACATGGTCCGCAGCCTGGGGCTGAGATCGGTCCGGGTGGTGACCAACAACCCCGACAAGATCCGGCAGCTCACCCAGCACGGCGTGGCGGTCTCGGGGCGCATCCCCCACGTCATCCCGCCCAACGAGTTCAACCGATTCTACCTGGAGACCAAGGCGCGCCGTTCCGGCCACATGATCGACCTCGCCGAGGAGCGCCTCCCCGAGCAGAGCGACGCCGTGGTGGTCGAGGGAATGCCCCGGTAGTCGGGGGTGGAGGCCTCGCGTGAAAGTCCTCGTCGCCGGTGCGGGCTGGCTCGGATCGGCCCTGTGCCGGGCGCTCGCCGCCGGCGGACACCACGTCACCGGTGTGCGGCGCGATCCCGCCCGGGCCGCCGCGCTCGCTTCACCTGGAGTCCATCCCCTCGCGCTCGACCTGGCCGCGGCCGGCGCGGCCGGGCGCCTCCCCGCCGGTCTCGACGCCATCGTCGCCTGCCAGTCGGCCTCCGGCGACGGGGCCGAGCCCTACCGCCGGGCCTACGTCGAGGCCACGCGCGCGCTGCTCGAGGCGTCCCGCTCCGGGGGACGGCCGGTGGCGCTCGTCTACACCGGGTCCACCGGCGTGTTCGGCCAGCGCGACGGCTCCGAGGTGGACGAGGGGACGCCCCCGGCGCCGGCGAGCACCTCCGCCGAGGTCCTCGTCGAGGCGGAGCGGCTCGTCCTGGGGGCGTCGGGTTCCGGGGTCCGGACCATGGTGCTTCGCCTGTCGGGGCTCTACGGCCCCGGGCGGACCTGGCCACTGGATCGGGTCCGGGGCGGCCAGATGGCGCTCGGGCCGGGTGACGGCACCTGGCTCAACCTCTGTCACCTCGACGACGCGGTCGCGTCGGTGCTGGCGGTTCTGGAGCGGGGAGCGGCCGGGCGCATCTACCACGCGAGCGACGCGGAGCCGGTACGCCGGCGCGACCTGATCGCCTGGGTCGCCTCCCGGCTCGGCATCCCCGCGCCCCGTCAGCCGGAGGGCTCCCAGGCGCCCTCCCTTCCCGATCGCCGGATCCACGCCGAGCGCAGCCGCGCCGAGCTGGGGATCGTGCTCCGCCACCCGACCTTCCGGGAGGGGCTCGGCCTCTAGCGGGCGGGGGAGCCCTCTACGGGATCGGACCGGACCGAGAGACGCTGCGCCGTGCCGCCCTGCCCGAAGATGGCCCGGAGCCCCCGGACGAAGAGGGGCACCGAGAGCGCCAGGAGCGCTCCGGCCATCAGGTCCACCGCGTAGTGGAGGGACAGGTAGACGGTGGCGAAGATGATCCCGACCACCGAGATGGCGAGCGGGATCCGGATCTTCCAGCTGGGGTAGAGGCGCCAGCCGTAGCCGAGGTACACGAGCGACAGGGCCGTGTGGCCGCTCGGGAAGGCGTCGAGCTGGTTCACCTCGGCGGCGCGGAGGAAGTCCCGGACGCGGGCGCTGAAGGTGCCGCCACCGAGCACCTGGAGCTCGAGCTCGTGGGGGACCCGTGGCCCGGTGGTGGGGACGAGGAAGTACCCGATGTAGGTGAGGAGCAGGGTGGTGATGAGCCCGAAGGCCAGGTCGTCGAAGTCCTTCCACCGCCGCTGAACCCAGAGCGCGATGCACATCCCGAAGGGGATGAAGTAGTAGCTCACGTAGGCCAGCGAGGCCGCGTCGGTGAGCCAGTTCGGCCGGCCGAGCAGGTGGCGCCAGGTGGGGACGACCGGTCCGAGCCAGCTCGCGTCGAGGGCCGCCATCGTGCCGTCGAAGCGCAGCGGGTTGAGCTCGCCGATGAGGGGGCCGGCGACGTTGAAGATCGTCACCACGATGGGCAGCGGCATGAAGGCGTGGGCCACCCGCCCCAGCTCGGAGACCCGTCCCCAGAGCGCCGCCACCAGGAAGGCGAGCGCCATGATCCCGAGCAGCACCAGGTAGTGGACCGATTCCGGGTGGGCGTAGATGGCCACCACCGCCAGGAAGGCGATGAAGGTGAGCATCATCCTGTCGAGCGGGGCGAACAAGGGCGCGGATACTACTCGATGGGGGCCGGGCGGGAGCAAGGGGCAGGCCACCGGGAACACCCATGCGGGGGTTTCCGTGACGAATCCGTTGAAATGAATCGCCAAATTCGACAATTCCCAGCCCGATGACCCACAAGCTCCTCACCAGCGCCGAGGTCGCCAAGATCCTCGGCGTCACGGCAGGTTCCGTGAAGCGGTGGGCCGATCTGGGGCTCCTCCGGTGCGCCCGCACCGTGGGGCGCCACCGGAGGTTCGACCCGGTCGAGGTGGAGCGGTTCCTGAAGGACCAGACCGGCACGGTCCAGCCCGCCCACGGGCCCGACGTCGAGGGGTGGCTGGAGCTGCTCCTCTCCGACGGCGACGCCCACCAGCTCATGGCCACGGTCTACGCCGAGCGGGCCCGGCTCGGGGCCTGGTGGAAGGTGGCCGAGTCGCTCTCCGCGGTGCTCGAGGAGATCGGCGAGCGCTGGGCGGAGGGGACGCTCTCGATCCTCGAGGAGCACGTGGCCACCGAGCGGCTCGCCCGCTGCCTCGCCCAGGTCGCCGACCAGCTTCCATCGCGCCCCGGCGCCCCCCGACTGCTCCTCACCACCGCGGAGAACGAGGAGCACACGCTCGGGCTGTCCCTGGCCGAGATCGTGATCCGCGAGCACGGCTGGCCGGTCCTCTGGGCCGGCAGGCGGGTACCGCTGTCGGAGATCGTGGCCCACGTGGCGAGCGGCAGCGTGGACGCGGTCGCCGTAGCGGCCAGCTCGGTCGCCGACCCCGGCGACCTCCTCGCCCAGACCGAGCGGCTCGGGGCCATCTGCCGGGCGGGCGAGGTTCAGCTCCTCCTGGGCGGCTCCGGGCCGTGGCCGGAGTGGATCCCCTACGGAGCCCGGGTCGTCACCTTCCAGGAACTCCGCGGCTGGCTCCAGCTGGTGGAGGCCGGGTCGGCTCCAGAGCCGTCGTGAGCCCCCGGCGCCGCGAGCGGACCATCCTCCTGCTCGTCGCGGCCGTGCAGTTCGTCAACGTCCTCGACTTCGTCATGGTCGTCCCGCTCGGACCGGACTTCGCGTCGGCGCTCGGGATCCCCATGAACCACCTCGGCCTCGTGACCGGGAGCTACACCCTGGCCGCGGCGGCCGCCGGGGCGGCGGGGTCAGGCTTCCTGGACCGCTTCGATCGGCGGTCGGCGCTCGCCGTGGCCATGGCGGGGCTGGTGCTGGCCACCGCCGCGGCGGGGCTCGCCACGGGGCTGTGGACCCTGCTCGCCGCGCGGGTCGCGGCCGGGCTCTTCGGGGGACCGGCCACCTCCCTCTCCTTCGCCATCGTGGCCGACACCGTGCCCGCCGAGCGGCGCGGTCGCGCCATGGGGGTCGTCATGGGGGCCTTCTCGGTGGCGACCGTCGTCGGGGTCCCGGCCGGTCTCTGGATGGCGCAGGCTGGCGGGTGGCGCGCGCCGTTCCTCGCCGTGGCGGGACTGGGCGTGGTGGTGGCGGCGGGCGCCATCGTCCTCATGCCCCCGATGCGCGCCCACCTGGCGAACGCGCGCGCCGCGGCCGCGCGCGGCTACGCCTTCCTCCGGGAGCCCGCCGCGCTGCTCAGCCTGTCCGCCACCGCCACCACCATGGCGGCCACCTTCGCGCTCGTCCCCAACCTGGCCGCCTTCCTGCAGTTCAACGCCGGCCTCTCCAGGGACCGGCTGGGCTTCCTCTACATGGCGGGCGGGGTCCTCTCCTTCGCCGTGCTGCGTGTCGTGGGGCGGGCCGTCGATCGCTTCGGCGCGCCCCGCACGGCCCTCGTCGGCACGGTGGTGATGCTCGTGAACCTGGGGCTCGACTTCGCCCCCGTCGAGCCGCTCCTCCCCGCCTGGGCCCTCTTCATCCTCTTCATCCTCGCCAACTCGATCCGGAACCCGTCGCTCTCCGCCCTGGCGTCGCGGGTGCCCCGGGCCGACGAACGGGCGCGCTTCCAGTCGACGCAGTCGGCGGTGCAGCACCTCGCCTCCGCCGGCGGGGCGCTCCTCTCCTCGGCGCTGCTCGCCACCGGCGAGGGGGGCAAGCTCGTGGGGATGTGGCGGGTGGCCATCTTCTCCGCCGTGATGGCGCTCGGCCTGCCCGTCCTGCTCGCCGCGGTCCAGCCGCGGGTGCTGCGCCGGGAGGGGGCGGAGCGGAGGGAGGAGGCTCGGGAGGCGGCCATCGCCGTGACCGCCATCGAGCCGTGAGGAGGGTCGTTCAGCCCTCGCCGCGGAGGATGGCGTCGAGCTTTCCCTGCCGGTCGAGCGCGTCGATGTCGGAGAATCCACCGAGCGAGCGGTCCCCCACGAAGATCTGGGGCACCGTCCGCTGTCCGGTCGCCTCCACGAGCCAGGTTCGCAGGGCGTCGTCGTGCTCGGCGTCGATCTCCTCGTAGGCGACCCCCTTCCGATCGAGGAGCGCCTTGGCCCGAACGCAGTACGGGCAGAGCGTCTTGGTGTAGACCTTCACGGAGGGCATCCCGGCACTGTAATGA
>JBAXVO010000080.1:0-13420 GCA_037129355.1 Deltaproteobacteria bacterium
AGAGCCGTCCCACGGCCCAGGTGGCCCCGCCGGCGAGCGCCGCGAGCCCCACCATCCGCGCCGCCGACTTCCAGGGCGGCGTGCCGGCGAGGAAGCCCACCAGCCCGCCGACGACGGTCAGGACGACCGCGGCCGCGCCCGCGGCCACGACCATGACCTTCGTCCCGTGGAGGAAGAAGAAGGGCACCACCGGGATGAAGGCGCCGAGCGCGAAGGTGGCGAAGCTGGAGCCGGCCGCGCCCCACGGGGAGCCCAGGTCCTCCGGGTCGAGCCCCAGCTCCTCCCGGACCAGCGTGTCGAGCGCGTGCTCCGGGTTCTTGAGCAGCTCGGCGGCGGTGCGCGCCGCGTGCTCGGCCGAGAGCCCCTTCTGCTGGAAGATGAGGGCCAGCTCCGCGGCCTCCTCCTGCGGGGCGTCGGCGAGCTCGCGCCGCTCCAGGTCCACCTGGCGCGCCAGGATGTCCCGCTGCGAGGCGACCGAGGTGAACTCGCCCACCGCCATGGAGAAGGCGCCGGCGAGGAGCCCGGCGAAGCCGGTGATCATGAGGCCGTGGGAGTCGGTCCCGGCGCCCGCCATGCCGAGCACCAGCGACAGGTTCGACATGAGCCCGTCGTTCACCCCGAAGATGGCGGCGCGGAGCGACCCGCCCCGTCCGGCGCGGTGCCAGTTCTCCCGGGTGGCGATGGCGGCGCGGGCCTCGAGGGGGCGATCGCCTCCCAGCCCGGTCAAGACTTGCTGATGGGCCCGCTCCTCCTCGGCCATGGGGGTGGCGTCGTCGCCGCCCTGCTTGGCGTACTTGTCGGCGTCCCCCGCCTCGTTGGCCACGATGTAGGGGATGACCGCGTCGCTGCCGAGCCGCTTCGCGATCCAGAGCAGGGTCCGGATGCGGGGGCTGGGCCGGTCCGGCGGGACGGCCACCCCGGCGTCGGCGAGCTTCCTCGCCCACACCTCGGCGTGGCGCCGCTCGCCGTGCGCCAGCTCCGCGAAGCTGGCGGCGCGGTCGGCGTTCTTCTCCACGGCGGCGAGCCCCTCGTAGAGGGCGGCGCCGTCGCGCTCGTCCTGGAGGTTCTGGAGCCAGACGTCGGTTCGGGGACCCATGGCCGGGGAATGTAGCGCGCTCCGCCGGATTTCGTGTAGAAACGTAGGACTTTCCGGGTTTTCCGTGCAGATCCTCCGAACCGACTCCCCCGACTTCGACGACCGCTGGAAGCGGCTCTGCGCCCGTGGCTCCGACGAGGACGAGTCGGGCGTCCGCGACGCCGTGGCCGCCATCGTGGCCGACGTCCGGGCCCGGGGGGACGAGGCGCTGCTCGAGCTCACCCGCCGTTTCGACGGGTGGCAGCCGGCGACGGCGCGAGACCTGGTGGCCGGCCCGGCCGACCTCCGGGCCGCCTGGCGCTCCCTGCCCGCGGCGGGGCGCAGCGCGCTCCGGACGGCGGCCTCCCGCATCGAGGCCTTCCACCGGCGCGAGACCGACGCGGTGGTCCCGACCTTCCGGGACCGGCTCGGGGCCAGGCTGGGGCAGGTCTCCCGCCCGCTCGGCCGCGTGGGGCTCTACGTCCCGGGCGGCACGGCCCGCTACCCGTCGAGCGTCCTCATGACCGCCATCCCCGCCCGGGTGGCCGGTGTCGCCGAGGTGGTGGCCGTCTCGCCGGCCGACCGCCGGACGGGCGACGTCGACGCCTGGACGCTCGCCGCCTGCCACGTCGCCGGCGTCTCGTGCCTCTTCCGCGTGGGAGGCGCCCAGGCGGTGGCCGCGCTCGCCCACGGGACCGGCACCATCCCGTCGGTCGACAAGATCTGCGGCCCGGGGAACGCCTACGTCGCGGCGGCCAAGCGGCTCGTCTTCGGCACGGTCGACATCGACATGATCGCCGGCCCGTCGGAGGTGCTGGTGCTCGCCGACGCCGGCGCCGATCCGGCGCACGCCGCGGCCGACCTGCTCGCCCAGGCCGAGCACGACGCCCGGGCCGTGGCGGTGCTGCTCACCACCAGCGAGCCGGTGGCCCGCGCCACCCAGGCCGAGGTGATGCGGCAGCTGGCCGGCCTCCCCCGCGAGGAGATCGCCCGTCGCTCCATCGTGGAGCGGGGCGCCATCGTGGTCTGCCGGGGGCTGTCCCGCGCCGTGAGGCTCGCCGACGAGTTCGCCCCCGAGCACCTGGTGCTGCTCGTGAAGGACGCGGCCCGGCTGGTCCCCCGCCTCTCCCGGGCCGGGGCGGTCTTCGTGGGCGGCCGGACCCCCGAGGCCATCGGCGACTACGTGGCCGGACCGAGCCACGTGCTCCCCACCGCCGGGACGGCCCGCTACGCCTCGCCGCTCTCGGTGGCCACCTTCCGCCGGCGCATGAGCGTGGTGGAGATGAGCGAGCGCGCGCTCGTCGCGCTGGCGCCGGTGGTCGAGGCGCTGGCCGCGGCCGAGGGGCTCGAGGCCCACGCCCGGGCGGTGCGGGTCCGCCTGCCGGAACCGAAGGCGCGCCGCAGGGCGCGGAAGGGATGAACATGGCGGCTCGCAAGGCCCGCGGCGCGAAGGCTTCCCCCCGGCGCGGTGCCGTGGCCCGCAAGACCCGGGAGACCGACGTCGACGTCTCCCTCGCCCTGGAGGGCGGGACGGTGCACGCCGAGACCGGCGTCCCCTTCTTCGACCACATGCTCGACCAGCTCGGGCGCCACGGCGGCCTCTCGCTCTCCGTGAAGGCGGCGGGCGACCTGCACGTCGACGCGCACCACACGGTGGAGGACGTGGGCATCGCCATCGGCGAGGCGCTCCGCCAGGCCACCGCCGACAAGGCGGGGCTGGCCCGCTACGGCCACGCGGTGGTGCCGCTCGACGAGGCGCTGGTCGAGGCGGTGGTCGACCTCTCCGGGCGGCCCCACCTCACCTGGAACGCGAAGCTCCCCTCGGGAAAGCGCTTCATCGGCGCCTACGACGTCGACCTCACCCAGGACTTCTTCCAGGCGCTCGTGAACCACGCCCGCATCACGCTCCACGTGAACGTGCGCCAGGGGCGCAACCTCCACCACGTCGTGGAGGCCATCTTCAAGTCGACGGCCCGGGCCCTGCGCGCCGCCCTGCGCCGGGAGGGGGACGGGATCCCGTCCACGAAGGGCGTGCTGTGACCCAGGGAGCCATCGCGCTCGTCGACTACGGCGCGGGCAACCTCCGGTCGGTCGAGAACGCGCTGCGGGAGGTGGGGGCCGACGTGGTGGTCACCCACGACCCCGACGTGGTCCGGCGAGCCGGGCGCATCGTCGTGCCCGGGCAGGGGTCGATGCCGGCCTGCGCCGACGCCATGCGGGCCTCCGGGGTGGCCGACGCCCTCGTCGAGGCGCTCGGCCGCGGCGCGCGCATGCTGGGGATCTGCGTGGGGCTCCAGGTGCTCTTCGAGAAGGGGGAGGAGGCGGGCGGGGCGCGCGGCCTGGGGATCCTCCCCGGCACGGTGGCCCGTCTTCCACGGGGAGTGAAGCTCCCGAACATCGGCTGGTCGCCGGTGCGGTCGGTGGGCTCCCGCCACCCGCTCTTCGCCCCCCTCGACGGCCAGTACGTCTACTTCGCCCACTCCTACGCCGCGCCCGCCGACGCGCCCGGCGTGGCGCTCCTCGCCGAGCACGGCCGCCCCTACTGCGCGGCGCTCGCCCACGGCGACCTCTTCGCCGTGCAGTTCCACCCGGAGAAGAGCCAGAAGGTGGGACTCTCGCTCCTCGACCGGTTCGTGAGGCTCTGAGCCATGCTCGTCATCCCCGCCATCGACCTCATGGACGGCAAGGTGGTCCGGCTCTCCCGCGGCGACTTCGCCACCCGCATCGTCTACTCCGACCGGCCCGCCGAGTTCGCCGCGGCGTTCCTCCGGGCCGGGGCGCGGCGCGTCCACGTGGTCGACCTCGACGGCGCCCGGGCCGGGCACCCGGTCAACACGGAGGTGGTGCGGGCCATCGTGGCCACCGGGGTCGAGGTGGAACTGGGAGGCGGCCTGCGCTCGATCGAGGCGGTGGAGGCCGTCATCGCCGCCGGGGTCCGCCACGTCGTGCTCGGCACCGCCGCGGTGGAGCGGATCGACCTCGTCGCCGAGGCCTGCCGGCGCTTCCCGGGCCGGGTGGTGGCGGGCATCGACGCCCGCGACGGCGAGGTGAAGGTGGCCGGGTGGGAGCAGGGCACGGGACTGCCCGCCGTCGACGTGGCCCGCAAGGTGGCCGGCGCCGGCGTGACCCTGGTGGAGTACACCGACGTGGCCCGCGACGGCATGTTCACCGGCGTCGACGCGGCCGGGGCGGCACGCCTGCAGGCGGATGCCGGGGTGCCGGTGGTGGCGAGCGGGGGCGTGGCCTCCGTCGCCGACGTGGCCGCCTGCAAGGCGGCCGGGCTCTTCGGGGTCATCGTGGGCAAGGCGCTCTACGAGAAGCGCATGGATCTCGCCGAGGCCCTCGCCGTGGCGGAGGGATAGGATCTCCCCATGCCGGCCAAGCGCATCATCCCCTGCCTCGACGTGAAGGGCGGACGCGTGGTGAAGGGGGTCCAGTTCCTCGACCTGCGCGACGCCGGGGATCCGGTCGAGGCCGCCTCCCGCTACGACGCCCAGGGGGCCGACGAGATCACCTACCTCGACATCGCGGCCACCCTGGAGAACCGCGGCACCCTGCTCGACCTCGTCTCCCGCACCGCGGCCCGGGTCTTCGCGCCGCTCACCGTGGGGGGTGGGGTGCGCAGCGAGGCCGACTTCGTTGCGCTCCTGCGCGCCGGCGCCGACAAGGTGAGCGTCAACTCGTCCGCCGTCGCCGACCCGGAGCTGGTCGACCGGCTCTCGGCCATCGCCGGGGCGCAGGCGCTGGTGGTCGCCGTCGACGTGAAGCGGCGAGCTGGCAAGCGCCCCACCGAGTGGGAGGTCCACGTGGCCGGGGGATCCCGCCCCACCGGGCTCGAGGGGATCGCCTGGGTGCGCGAGGTGGCCCGGCGCGGCGCCGGCGAGATCCTGCTCACCAGCATGGACCGCGACGGGACCCGCGCCGGCTACGACCTGGAGCTGCTCGAGCGGGTCTGCGGCGAGGTGGAGGTCCCGGTCATCGCCTCGGGCGGCGTGGGGAGCCTCGAGCACCTGGCCGAGGGGCTCCGCTTCGCCGACGCGGCGCTCGCCGCCTCCATCTTCCACGACGGCCAGCACACGGTGGGGGAGGCCAAGGCCTTCCTCGCCGCGCGCGGCATCGAGGTGCGCCCTTGCCCGTGAACGTGCCCATCGACGACATCCGCCTCGACGAGCGCGGGCTCGTGCCGGTGATCGCCCAGGAGCTGGACGGGACCGTGCTCATGCTGGCCTGGGCGAACCGCGAGGCGCTCCTCGCCACCGCCCGGACCGGGCGCGCCCACTACTGGTCGCGCAGCCGCAAGGAGCTCTGGCGCAAGGGGGACACGAGCGGCCACGTGCAGGAGGTGGTCGAGGTGCGCACCGACTGCGACGGGGACGCGGTGCTCTACCGGGTCCGCCAGACCGGGCCGGCCTGCCACGAGGGGAAGCGCAGCTGCTTCGATGACCCCGCGCCCTGACGACGCACGAAAGGAACCATGCCGAACGAGCAATTCCTGGCCCAGCTCTGGGCCACCATCGAGTCCCGCAAGGCCGACACCGGCAGCGAGAAGAGCTACACCCGCGAGCTGCTCGCGAATCCCTCGAAGGCCCGCAAGAAGGTGGCCGAGGAGGCCCACGAGGTGAACGAGGCCCACCAGGCCCTGCTCGCCGGCCAGGACACCAAGGACCACCTGGCCCACGAGGCGGCCGACCTCCTCTACCACCTGTTCGTGGTGCTCGCCTCCGCCGACGTGACGCCCAGCGAGGTCTACGCCGTGCTGGAGGCGCGCCACGGCCAGAAGCACCGGGGCGCTCCCTAGCGGGTCGACCTGCGGCTCGCGATCGCCTCGCGCACCCCGGCGGGCAGGACCGCCTGCAGCCGCGCCGAGAGGCGCGCCTCGTTGTGGCTCCACCACAGGCCGAACCCGACCACCCCGAGCCCGATGAGGGTGAGGGCGACCGGGAAGAGCCACGAGTCCTTCAGGTACCGATCCCCGAGGCTGGCGAGCCCGATGGCCGTCCCGACCGCGCCGAAGACCGTGAAGGCCCGGCGGAGCAGCGCCGCGCCGAGCAGCATGAGGCCGGCGTTCACCGCCAGGTAGAAGAGCGTGCCGAAGACGTTCGACGCATCCAGGAGCGTGAGGCCGCCCCAGGCGGCCGCGAGCCCGGCGAGCTGGAGCCAGAAGGCGTGGTCGCGGGCCGGGCGCCTCCGCAGATCGACCCAGAAGGCGATCGCGAGGACGACGAGGCCGCTCGCGATCGAGTACCCCTTCCGGAATGCCTCGTACTCCTTCGACCCGTGGCCCAGGTCGGCGGCGAGCAGCACCGTCGCCAGGTCCATCCCGAGGAGCCAGAGCGTTCCCACGAGCGGCAGGAGCAGGGCCGGCGCCCGGAAGCGGAGGAAGACCACCGCCGCGGCCGCGGCCGCCGAGAGCTCGAGGAGGATCGGGTGCTGGCCGACCGGGACGTGGAGTCCCCGGTAGACCCCCCAGACGCCGACCGGCACCAGCACCACGCCCAGCGTGCCGAGGAGGACCACCGGCAGGACGAGCCCCCGGGCCTCGAGGCGCACCGCCAGTGCGACCGTCACGAGGAGGTAGGCGACCGAGATGGCGAGCACGCCCCAGCCGCCGAGCCGCTTCTGCGCCAGATCCAGGAAGAAGACCATCGCCCCGACCGCGAGCATCCCGCCCAGGTAGTAGAGGGCGGCCGTGAAGGAGAACCGGGCGCCTCCACCCCCGCGCGACGACAGGAAGCTCCAGAGCCGTTCCGCCTGATCCGGGGAGACGATCCCCTGGGCGGCGGCCTCGTCGAGGAGCTTTCGGTCGATGGTGGGCATGGCGACGGACCCCGCTCCGGGCCCGTCGAGAATGCAGGAGCCGGGGGAGTGAGTCGAGCCCGAACGGGTTGGAAGGGCCCCATGGGGCCTCCGGCACCCGGCCAGGAGTGGGTATGGAGCCTTGGAGAGTCGCCACCTTGGCCGCGTCGCATCCGGCACGGGAGTGGCTTGATCCAGGGCACCCCCCTGGAGGTCCCCATGATCCGCGCCCGACATTTCCCCGCCCTCGCCGCCTCCCTGGCGGTGGCCTTCCTGTCCGCCGGATGCGGCACCAGCTCGTCGGACACGGTCGTCCGGGGAAAGCGCGCCGAGGAGCGGGCGCAGCGGACCTACGTCGGAGCCGAGGCCTGCACCCCCGGGACCGACGTGGAGCTCGTGGCGCAGCCCGGCTCGCCCACGCAGCAGATGGTGTGCGGAACCGTGGTCACCGACCCGAGCGGCGCGCCGCTCAACCTCTACACGGGCATCCAGTACGCCCAGTCGCCCGCCGGCGTCCTGCGCTGGACCGACCCGCAGCCCCCGCAGTGGACCGAGCTCGCCGCCACTGCCTTCGGTCCGAAGTGCCCGCAGGGGAAGGGGGCGGACATCCATGCGAACGACGTCGACGAGGACTGCCTCTACCTGAACGTGTGGACGCCGGGGATCACGCCGCAGGGCGGAGGCACGTTCCCGGTGATGGTCTTCATCCACGGTGGGGCCTTCATCTCCGGCTCGGGCGGCTCGGCCGTCGGCGCCCAGCCGAACCACCGGAACATGTACGACGGGCAGCAGTTCGTGGCGACGTCCCGGACCGGCGGCCAGCCGGTGGTCTTCGTGACCATGAACTACCGGCTCGGCGTGCTCGGATTCCTCGCCGGCGACACCATCGGGTCGGCCGGGAACTTCGGCATCAAGGACCAGACCGCCGCGCTCCAGTGGGTGCAGCGGAACATCGCCCGCTTCGGGGGCGATCCGACCCACGTCATGGTGTTCGGCGAGAGCGCCGGGGCGCAGTCGACCGCGCTCCACCTCACCATGCCGGGCGACCAGGGGCTCTTCGCCCACGCGCTCATGGAGAGCAACTACGCCATCAACTACCAGACGGTCCACGAGGCCCAGACCAAGGCCAACTTCTTCTCCGTCGCGACGGCGTGCGCGCTCCCGTTCACCCAGGCGACCGACCTCGGCTGCCTGAAGCGGCTCCACCTCTCGGCCATCCTCGACCACCAGGTGGTCGGGTCGTTCGCGCCCCGCGACCTCGTCTGCGAGGGGCTCCAGGCGCTCATCCCGTGGAACCCGGTCATCGACGGCCAGACCATCGTCCAGGACCCGATCCTGGCCACCGTCACCAAGCCCTTCGTCGTCGGCAGCAACCTGACCGAGAGCATCCCCTTCGTCGGAGGGCTGCCCCTCAAGACCGACGACGAGTGGGCGGTGGCCTACGCCGCGCTCATGACCGGGATCTTCGGCATCGAGCGGGCCGCCGAGATCGTCATCCGCTACGAGGCCTACCACCCCGAGCTCGACGCGCAGGGGAAGTTCGAGCGGACGGTGACCGACTACATGTGGACCTGCTTCAACCGGAACTTCGCGTCGACGGCCGCGCACCCCGGGCCGGCCCGGTACCGCTACTTCGACGTCCACTGGCCGTCCTTCCCGATCTGGACCAACCAGCAGGGGCAGGTGGCGTCCACCATCGACGTCGCCTGCGCCACCTCGCCCAACGTCTGCCACGCCAGCGAGCTCCCCTTCGTCTTCGGGAACCCGGTCAACATGGCCTACCAGCTCCAGTCCTTCACGCCGGAGGAGGCGACGATGTCGACCCAGCTCCAGCGGTACTGGATCGGGTTCGCCCGGTCCGGGAATCCCGCCACCACGGGGCAGACGGCCTGGCCGGCCGACACCACCGGGAAACTCCTGCGGATCCAGGCCCCCACGAAGGGGATGACGGTGGAGGACGACCTGATCCTCGACGTGACCGCCCAGTGCTCTGACTTCTGGGACAAGATCGGGTACGTGGTCACCAGCGCGGCGGGCTGCACGGCGACCCCCTGACGGCGAAAGTCCCTTGACACTCAGGGGTTTTCCCCCTAAACGAGCGCATTCA
Organism: Deltaproteobacteria bacterium; assembly: GCA_037129355.1. Classification (GTDB taxonomy): domain Bacteria; phylum Myxococcota; class Myxococcia; order Myxococcales; family Anaeromyxobacteraceae; genus CAIOAK01. Next base: position 8,979 of record JBAXVO010000080.1, read on the forward strand.
GCCAAGTCCGAGCCGGGTGGGTCGCCCCCCCGGCTCCACGTCTTTCAGAGACCCTTTTCCAGTCGAACCGCCAGAGGTGTGCATGACGGGAGTGCGAGTCAAGGAGGGCGAGTCCTTCGAGAACGCCATGAAGCGTTTCAAGAAGGCTTGCGAGAAGGCCGGGATCCTCTCCGAGGTCCGCAAGCGCGAGCACTACGAGAAGCCCAGCGTGAAGCGGAAGAAGAAGGCCCTGGCCGCCAAGAAGCGCGCCCTGAAGAAGAGCCGCAAGTCCTACTAGCACCGGCGCCCGGGACGGTGAACATGGCGCTCCGCGAGAAGCTCGACGAGGATCTGAAGTCCGCCATGCGGGCCAAGGACTCCCTGCGCATGAACACGATTCGTGCGTTGAAGAGCGCCGTGAAGTACCGCGAGATCGAGCTCATGAAGCCGCTCGACGACGCGGGGATCCTGGGCGTCATGGCCACCGAGATCAAGCGGCGCCGCGACTCGGTGGAGCAGTACCGGGCCGGGAACCGCGCCGACCTGGCCGACAAGGAAGAGGCGGAGATCAAGATCCTCCAGGAGTTCCTGCCCCAGCAGCTCACCCCGGCCGAGGTCGAGGCCAAGGTGGTCGAGGTGATCGCCCGGGTGGGGGCGCAGGGACCGAAGGACATGGGCGCGGTCATGAAGGCGCTCCTGCCCGACGTGCAGGGGCGGGCCGATGGCAAGGTGGTGAGCGAGCTCGTCAAGCAACGCCTGGCGGGGCGCTGAGGCCCGGGGCGGAGCGCGACCTGCGCGGATGATCCCGGATTCCATCATCGAGGAGATCCGGAACCGGACGGACGTGGTGGCGGTCATCGGTCGCCACGTCGACCTCCAGAAGTCGGGACGGACGTGGAAGGGGTGTTGCCCGTTCCACGGGGAGCGGACGCCGAGCTTTCACGTCTACCCGGAGGACAAGCACTTCAAGTGCTACGGCTGCGGCGAGTACGGCGACGTCTTCAAGTTCCTGCAGAAGCTCGAGGGAAAGGAGTTCCCGGAGGTGGTGAGGTCGCTGGCCGCCGACGTCGGCGTCGAGATCCCCGAGGAGTCCGTCGAGGACACCGCCGAGGCCCGCCGCCGCCGCAAGGAGCGCGCGGAGGCGCTCGCGGCCTGCGACGCGGCCGCCCGCTACTGGCAGGCGCGCCTGTGGAGCGCCCACGGCGAGTCCGGCCGGGCCTACCTCGCCTCGCGCGGCATCTCCGAGGAGGAGTCGCGCCGCTTCCGGCTGGGCATCTCCGCCGGGGAGTGGAACGACCTGCCGCCCCGTCTCGCCCCCAAGGACGTCCCGCTCGGCGCCATCGAGGCCGCCGGCCTGCGGGTCGAGAGCGACCGCGGCGGCTACGACCGCTTCCGGGGGCGGCTCATGTTCCCCATCGCGGCCATCGACGGCCAGGTCATCGGCTTCGGGGCCCGCGCCATGGGGGACGAGAAGGGGGCCAAGTACATCAACACCCCCGAGACCGTTCTTTACAAGAAGAGCCGCGTCCTCTACGGCCTCGACCTGGCCCGCGAGTCGATCCGCAAGACCCGCTCCGCCGTCCTCGTCGAGGGCTACTTCGACGTCATCGGCCTGCACCAGGCCGGGGTGAAGAACACCGTCGCCGTCTGCGGGACGGCGCTCACGCCCGAGCACCTGGAGCTGCTCGAGCGCTGCGACTGCCGCGAGGTGGTGATCCTGTTCGACGGCGACGTCGCCGGCCTCGCCGCGCCGGCCAAGGCCGCGCAGGTGCTCCTCCCGTCCAACGTCTCCGGCAAGGTCGCGGTCCTGCCCTCCGACGCCGGCAAGGTCGATCCCGACGACTTCGCCCGGGCCCACGGCAAGGAGGGGGTCGACGCCCTCCTCGCCGCCGCCATCCCGCTCACCGACTTCCTCATCCTCCGGGCCGTGGAGCACCACTGCAAGGGCGGCGCCTCCGACGCCCCCGTGGAGGCCAAGCTGGCCGCGGTGAAGGAGCTCGCCCCCCTCGTCCGGCTGGCGCCGGAGGGGCTCGCCCGCACCACCTTCGAGGAGCGCATCGCCCGCCGGCTCGAGCTCGACCTGCAGGCGCTCCGGGACGAGATCCAGGGGCGCCCCCGGGCCGCTGCCGGGTCCGCTCCCGGCCAGGACCGGCGCCCCCGACCGGCGCCCCCCGGCTCCCCGGGCGCCCGGGCCGCGGTGCTCCTGCCCGGGCCGGCCGTCGACGCGCTGGGGATCCTGGCCGGCCACCCCAACCTGGGCGCGGTCGCGGCCGAGGAGGACCTGGCCCGGCTCTTCCCCGAGGGGCCGCTCGCCGACCTGGTGCGGGAGCTCTGCCGCGACCCCATCCCCCTCGACGACCTGCTCTCCCGCCTCGGGCCGGTGGCCGACGCCCGTGCCGTCCAGCGGGTACGGGCCCTTTCCGGGCCGGCTGCGCCCCGGGCCGAGGAGGCGGAGCGGGAGCTTCGCCGCGCCGTGGTGGAGGCCAAGCTGGATTCCGTCCGGCGGGAGCAGTCCCGCCTGCTGGCCCTGGTGGCCAGGGAAGGGTCGCCTCCGGCCGAGGACGTGACCCGCGACCAGCTGATCCTCCAGCGCCGCCGCCAGGAGCTCGAAAAGCGGCGCGAGGAGCTTCGCCGGCCATGAAAAGAAACTGCGAGATGGGCGCGACCCACCGCGTTAAGGATCCCCAAGCCCGCCCGGGAAACCGGAGGAGCCCCCCGAGATGACGAAGAAGCCGAACGCGAAGAAGCAGCCCCGCAAGGAAGCCCGGCCCAAGGCCAAGGCCGTTCTGACCGAAAAGAAGGCTCCGCCCGTGAAGAAGGCGCCGCCTCCGGCGAAGGCCAAGCCCGCGGCGAAGCCCGCCGCCAAGGCCCCCCCCGCGAAGGTGCCGGTCGTGAAGGCCCCGCCGCCCCCGCCCGAGAAGCCCCTGCGGAAGGGGCTCAGGCCCGACGGCAAGCCCGAGCGCAAGGGGGGCAAGAAGCTCTCCCGGCAGGAGAAGGCGCGGCTCGCCAACCTCACCACCGAGGAGCGCGAGGCGCTCGGCGAGGAGGAGGAGGCCGAGGCCACCGAGGGCGAGGAGGAGGTCGAGACCGCCGAGGCGGACGACGACGACGCCGCCGACGACCTGGACGTCACCGAGCGCACCGAGGTGAAGGCCCTCATGGAGCGGGGTCGGGAGAAGGGCTTCCTCACCTACGAGGAGGTCAACGACGCGCTGCCCAGCGACATCGTCTCCTCCGACCAGATCGACGACGTGATGTCGATGTTCGGCGAGCACGACATCGAGGTGGTCGACGACGCCAAGAAGATGAAGCTCCCGGACAAGCCGCCCGAGCCCGAGGCCAAGACGGCGTCCGAGGACGAGAAGGAGGAGGAGGAGGACGCCGGCTACGGCAAGTCCAACGACCCGGTGCGGATGTACCTCCGCAAGATGGGGTCGGTCTCCCTGCTCACCCGCGAGGGCGAGGTCGAGATCGCCAAGCGCATCGAGGAGGGGGAGAAGTCGGTCCTCACGTCGGTGCTCGCCTCCCAGCTCGCCATCAAGGAGATCCAGGATCTGGGCGAGCGGCTCAAGAAGGGGAAGATCCGGGTCCGCGAGATCATCAAGGACGCCGGTGAGGAACCCACCCCCGAGGCCGGTGCCGAGGTCGAGGAGGAGGTCGAGGTCGAGGAGGCCGAGGAGGTCGCTGCCGAGGGCGTCGAGGGCGAGCCCGCCGTTCCCGCCCTCCCCAAGGAGGAGGAGAAGAAGGTCGACCTCGTCCTCAAGCACATCGAGCGGATCGCCAAGCTCGAGCGGGACGTGGCCCGGCTGCGCACCTCCCTGGAGCAGAAGAAGCTCTCCGACGCCAAGCGGCGCGAGATCCGCGAGGAGATCAAGACGCTCGAGGGGCAGATGGTCGAGAGCCTGGAGGACATCGGGCTCAACAAGAAGACCATCGACCGCATCGTGCTGCGCCTGAAGGGGCTCATCAAGCGGGTCGAGGAGTCGGAGCACGAGCTCCACCTGCTGGAGCGCCACCACCGCATGCCGCTGCGCGAGGTGAAGCGCCTTCTCTCCGAGGGTCGGGCCGACGAGGCCGCGCGCCGCAAGGCGGCCCGCAAGCTCGGGCTCACCCCCGAGGGGATCGAGGAGCTCGACCGGGTCATCCGGGCCGCGCGCCGCAAGATCCAGCGGGTGGAGGAGGAGGCCATGCTCCCCGTGGAGGACCTGCGCCGCACCTACCGGGCGCTGGCCGAGGGGGAGCACGCCGCCGAGCGCGCCAAGACCGAGCTCGTCGAGGCCAACCTGCGCCTCGTGGTGTCCATCGCCAAGAAGTACACCAACCGCGGCCTGCAGTTCCTCGACCTGATCCAGGAGGGGAACATCGGGCTCATGAAGGCGGTCGACAAGTTCGAGTACAAGCGCGGCTACAAGTTCTCGACCTACGCCACCTGGTGGATCCGGCAGGCCATCACCCGCGCCATC
>JBAXVO010000081.1:0-13372 GCA_037129355.1 Deltaproteobacteria bacterium
GAGTGGGTCTCCGCCTACGCCCTCTCCGAGCCCTCGTCGGCCTCCGACGCCATGGCGGCGAAGACCCGGGCCGTGCTCTCGCCGGACGGCAAGCACTGGATCCTGAACGGCACCAAGCAGTGGATCTCCAACGCCGGCTTCGCCGACGTCTTCATCGTGTTCGCCAAGGTCGACGGCGAGAAGTTCAGCGCCTTCATCGTCGACCGCGACACCCCCGGCTTCACCACCGGCGCCGAGGAGCACAAGATGGGGATCCGCGGCAGCTCCACCCGCCCCCTCATCTTCGAGGACGCCATGGTCCCCGCCGGCAACCTGCTCGGCGAGATCGGCAAGGGGCACCGCATCGCCTTCAACATCCTGAACCTGGGGCGGCTCAAGCTGGGCGTCACCTGCATGGCCGGCGTCCGCCACGTCATCGAGCTCTCGGCCAGCTACGCCAAGGAGCGCAAGGCCTTCGGGAAGCCCATCTCCGACTTCGGCCTCATCCGGGAGAAGCTGGCCCGCATGGTGGCGCTCGCCTACGTCGGCGAGGCCATGAGCTACCGCACCACCGGACTCATCGACACCCGCGCCGCCGCGGGGGGCGCCACGCCCGGCACCCACGAGTACGAGATCGACCGGATCGCCGCCGTCGAGGAGTACAACGTCGAGGCCTCCATCCTGAAGGTCTGGGGCTCCGAGGCCCACTCGCAGGCCTCCGACGAGGGCATCCAGATCCACGGTGGGTACGGGTTCGTGGAGGAGTACCCCATCGAGCGGATCTACCGCGACAGCCGGGTGAACCGGATCTTCGAGGGCACCAACGAGATCAACCGGCTCCTCATCCCGGGCACGCTCCTCAAGCGGGCCGCCAAGGGAGGCTTCCCGTTCCTCGACCTGGCGAAGCGCGCCGCCAAGGCCGCCGAGGCGGGCGTGGCCGCTGCCGGCCCCGGACGGCTGGGCCGCGAGAAGCGGGTGGCCGACCTGAACAAGCTGCTCTTCGGCTACGCCGCGGGCGTCGCGGCCAAGGCACTGGGCGCCTCGGTGGGCGACCGGCAGGAGGTCATGGGGGCGCTCGCCGACGTGGCCATGGAGGCCTTCGCGGTCGACAGCGCCGTCGCCCGTGCCCTCCAGGCGAAGGCGGACCCCGTGGCCGATGCCTGCGTGAGCCTCTACGCCGAGGAGGCGCACCAGCGCGCCGCCCAGCGGGCCCGTGCCGCGGTGATGGCCGCGCTCAAGGACCCGGCCCAGGCGCGCGGGGCGCTCGAGAAGATGCGGCGGCTCGTCGACGAGGAGCCGGGCGACGTGGTCGCCTGGCGCGAGGCCATCGCCGGCCCCACCGTCGAGCTGGGGCGCTACCCGCTCGCCTGGACCTGAGCCGGGTCCGCAGGCGCCTTCTTCTTCCCGACCCGGATGGTGACCTCCCGCTCCGGGAGGTTCACCGACACGCCCACGTACGAGAACATGGCGAGCAGCGTGGCCAGGATGAGCAGGCCGGCCGAGATCTGGTAGGCGAGCTGGTACGAGCCGGTCGCGTCGGCGATCCGCCCGGCCAGGATGGGGCCGAACACGCCGCCCACGCCCCAGGCCGTGAAGAGGATGCCGTAGTTGAGCCCCAGGTTCTTCGTGCCCCAGCGGTCCGCCGCGGTCGCCGGGAAGAGCGACAGGCAGGCGCCGTAGCTGAAGCCCACCACCGCCGAGCCCACCACGAACCCGGTGAAGGTGTTGAAGCCGGAGAAGAAGATCATGTTCGAGGCCTGGAGCAGGAACACCGAGACGAGCGTCACGGTGCGTCCGATCCGATCCGAGACCACGCCGGCGACGATGCGCCCCGCCGCGTTGAAGACGGCGAGGAGGGCCACGAAGACGAAGCCGGTCTGGATGGCGTTGTTCGACTGTGCGGCCACGATCTTGGCCAGGTGGCCGATGATCATGAGCCCCGCGGTGGCGCCGAAGGCGTACTGGAACCAGAGCAGCCAGAAGTCGCCGGTGCGGATCATCTCGCGCCAGGTGGCGTCGGCGCTGGCGGCCTTGGCCGCCGCCGATCCCGGGGCGGGGACGTTGAGCGGTCTCTCGGGATTGACGATGAACTGGGAGAGGGCGAGCGTGACGACGAAGAAGGCGGCGCCCAGCACGCGGAAGGAGAAGGCCACGCCACGGGTGGCCAGCAGCCACTTGGAGAGCGGCGCGATGTAGACGGGCGCCAGCCCGAAGCCCGCCACCACGAGCCCGGTGACGAGCCCCTTCTTCTGCGGGGGGAACCACTTCACCGCGGCGGGCGTGGCCGCGGCGTAGCCCAGGCCGAAGCCCGTCCCGGCCAGCAAGCCGAAGCCGATGGCGGCCGGCCAGGCGGCGGCCGGGGAGGCGAAGCTCGCCACCACGAGGCCGATGCCGGTGAGCACGGCCCCGATGCTCGCGATGATCCGCGGCCCGAGCTTGTCCTGGAGCCGCCCCGCAGGAACCATCATGATCGCGAAGCAGGCGATGGCGATGGTGTACGGGAGGGTGGCCTGCGTGCGGGTCCAGCCGAAGCCCCCGCGCGCCACCGGCTCGGTGAGCTGCTTCGAGAAGATCGACCACGCGTAGAGGATGCCGAGGGCGAGGTTGAGCCCGACGCCGGCCAGCGTGACGATCCAGCCCTTCCTCGACCATGCCCCCATGCCTGCCCGCGCCTCCGATTTCGAGAAGGCGCGACCATACCCGACCGGTCCGGGGTCGCCGTGATGGGGCGCAAGTGGCCGGGGGAACGTCGGGGCTCGCCCGAGGGGAGGCGCGCATTCGGGTTCGCGCCCCGGATGGGCGCCCATTATGGGCCCACGAGGTCGACATCCATCGACCGAGGAGGCGCCATGAAGCGGTCCCAGCTCATCGTCGCGGCCGTCGCCCGGTTCTCGCTGGTCGCGATGACGGTCTTCACCCTCGCCGTCGCCGTCCGTGTCCTGGGAGGCGAGTTGCCCCCGGGCCACCCGTCCGTGGAGGCCTGCCCGGTGCTCCCGCCAGGGCACCCGCCCCTCGACCTGGACCGGCTGCCCCCGGGCCACCCGCCCGTCGACGCGGACCGGCTTCCCGAGGGGCACCCGCCCGTGGACGGGCTGCGCATGCCCCTGCCGGTCTTCCCCCAGGAAGGCACCTCGACGATCTGATCGGACCGGTCGTCGGCGGGATAGATTGATCCCGTGGGACGACCTCACCACATCCTCCTCGTCCCGGGGTTCTTCGGCTTCGCCAACCTCGGCGACTTCACCTACTTCGGCCACGTCCGGAACTTCCTCGCCGAGAGGGGACCGGCGCTGGGGATCGACGGCGAGGTCCGGGTGGCGAGGACCGAGCCCACCGCCTCGCTCACCCGGCGCGCGGCGCTCCTCTGCGAGGCGCTCTCCACGCTCCTCGACGAGTCGCCCGGCCGCGTCACCCTGGTGGGCCATTCGAGCGGGGGGCTCGACGCCCGGCTGCTCGTCACTCCGGGTGCGGTGCTCCCCACGCCCGCCGAAGTGGAGCGCTGCGCCCGCGCGGTGGCCAGCGTGGTCACCGTCTCGACGCCCCACCGGGGAACGCCGCTGGCCCAGTTCTTCGGTGGGATGATCGGGCAGCAGTTCCTGCGGTTGCTCTCGCTGGTCTCGATCTACACGCTCCGGACCGGCAAGCTGCCCATCACCGTGGGTCTCAAGCTGGCGCGGCTGCTCCGCAACCCCCGCTCCCGCCCCTCGGGCGCCGTCGACCAGATCTTCCTCGAGCTGCTCGGGGACTTCGAGGGGGAACGGCGCCGCGCCGTCGAGCAGTTCCTGGAGGGCGTTCGCAGCGACCAGGGGCTCGTCTCGCAGATCTCGCCGGCCGGGATGGAGGTCTTCAACGCCTCCACCCAGGACCGGCCCGGGCTCCGCTACGGATCGGTGGTGTCGCGGGCCCGGGCGCCCGGCCTCCGGTCGCTCTGGGGCGCCGGTCTCGACGCCTCGCACCAGGTCACCCACGCCCTCTTCGTGGCGCTCTACCGGCTCTCCTCCTCCACCCCGGAAGGGTCGCTCCCGCCCATCAACCGGGAGCACGCCTCGGTCCTCCGGAGGGCCTACGGACGGATCCCCGACGCGGCCGCCAACGACGGGATCGTGCCCACCCTCTCGCAGATCCACGGGGAATTGCTGGCGGCGGCCTGGGCCGACCACCACGACATCCTGGGCCACTACGACCAGCCCACCCACGTCCCTCCCCATTTCGACTGGATGTCCTCCGGGACGGGGTTCGACCAGCAGGGGTTCGAGCGGGTCTGGAAGCGGGTGGCCATCTTCGCCGGGGCGATCTAGGGTCTTCATAGGTGCAAGATGCGACCGCGTGTCGACGCACACGTGGCCTCGGTCGTCATGGCCAGGGCCAGTGTCATCGCGGAGGCCGTCCTCGCCGCCACGCCGTCCCTGCGTGCGCGGAAGGAGTGGCAACGCCACGCCTACGATGCCGAGTTCGCTGGCCACGCACGGGCGCTGGCCGCCGCGGTCGACCTGCGCTGTCCGGCCGTCTTCCAGGCGCACGCCCGGCTGGCCTCGCGACTCCACGACGCGGCCGGCCTCCCGCAGGAGAGCGTGGGCGCCTGCTTCCGCGCGCTGCTCGAGCAGGTGGGGAACCTGGAACTCCCGGCCGAGTCGAGGCGGTGGATGATCGCCTCGCTCGAGGCCGGGGCGGCCGTCTCCGGGGGACCCGCCGACGTCGAGCAGGTCGACCTGTGGGACGCGACCACGGCGGCGCTCCGGGGGGACCGGGCCGCCTACCTGTCCGCGGTGGAGGCGTGGCGGGAGGAGCGCGGCGTCCGGGTGGCGTTGCTCGGGATCGCCGAGGTCCAGCGCCAGGTCGGGGATGCCTGGGTTCGCCACCAGGCCACCATCCTGGAGGAGCACCGTGCGTCGGCGCTCGCCGCGATGGGGCTCGCCCTCCTGGCGCCCGAGACCTGGGGCGCCCCGGGACCGCGCCGGCGCGGGCAGGCGGTCCTGGCGGCCGCGCCGGGAGAGCATCACGCCACCGGCCTCCTGATCGCCGCCCACCTGCTCGAGGTGGAGGGATATGCGGTCGAGGTGCTGGGGGGCGACACGCCGGGCGTGCAGCTCGCGGTGGCCTGCGTGGAGCGGAAGCCGGCGCTGGTCGGGGTCGCGGTCTCCGCCATCGACCACCTGCCGGCGGCGCGGGAGGCGATCGAGATGGTCCGCCACGCCGCGCCCCACTCCTGCATCGTGGCCGGAGGCGCCGCGGCCCGCGCGGCCGGGGCTCCGGCCCTGGGCGCCGACGTGCTCGTCCCCGAGCACTTCGACGGCCGGTTGCCCACGCACGCCGAGGAATCCTCGAGCGAGCAGGCCGACGCGGTCCGGTAGGCGGCGACGGTTTGCCCGTCCCCCTTGCGATCCGCCCGGGCGCCCCATAGGAGAAGCCCTTCTCCAAAGGAGACACCCATGGCCCGCACCCGCGCCTACGCCGCCCAGACCCCGAAGAGCCCGCTCGCCCCGTTCGAGATCGACCGCCGCCCCGTCGGGCCCCGCGACGTCGCCATCGAGGTGGAGTTCTGCGGGATCTGCCATTCCGACATCCACCAGGCCCGCGACGAGTGGGGCAACTCCACCTTCCCCATGGTTCCCGGCCACGAGATCGTCGGGAAGGTCGTCCGCGTCGGCGCCGACGTGAAGCGCTTCCGCGCCGGCGACCGGGTGGGCGTCGGCTGCATGGTCGACTCCTGCCGCACCTGCGTGCCGTGCAAGAAGGACCTCGAGCAGTTCTGCGAGAAGGGCTCGGCCTTCACCTACAACGGCACCGAGATGGACCGGAAGACGCCCACCTACGGCGGCTACTCCACCGACCTGGTGGTCGACGAGAAGTTCGTGCTCTCCATCCCCGCCACCCTCGACCCGGCCGGCGCCGCACCGCTCCTCTGCGCCGGGATCACCACCTACTCGCCGCTCCGCCACTGGAAGGTGAAGAAGGGGGACAAGGTGGCCGTGGTCGGGCTCGGCGGGCTCGGCCACATGGGCGTGAAGCTCGCCGCCGCCATGGGCGCCGAGGTGACCATGCTCTCCACCTCGAAGAGCAAGGAGGCGGACGCCCGCCGCCTCGGCGCCACCGGCTTCGCCCTCACCACCGACCCGGCGACGTTCAAGAAGCTGGCCGGCAAGTTCGACTTCATCCTCGACACCATCTCGGCCAACCACGACATCCAGGCCTACATGGGGCTGCTCAAGCTCGACGGGGCGCTGGTGCTCGTGGGCGTGCCCTCCGAGCCGGCCAAGGTCCACGCCATGAGCTTCATCTTCGGCCGGAAGACGCTGGCCGGCTCGCTCATCGGCGGCATCGCCGAGACCCAGGAGATGCTCGACTTCTGCGGCCAGCACGGCATCACCTCCGACGTCGAGGTGATCCCGGTCGACAAGGTCAACGAGGCCTACGAGCGGACCATCAAGTCCGACGTCCGGTACCGCTTCGTCATCGACATGGCCACCCTGAGGAAGGGCGGCTGACCGGGTCGGGGCGAGAGGCCCCGAATGGACGCGCCGTGAAGGGCCCCGGGCGGCCTAGCATGCCGGGATGGCCCCGCTCTCGGGTCTCGCCCACATCCTCCGGCAAAATCCGGAACTCGCCCTCTTCCTGACCCTCGCCGCGGGCTTCACGCTCGGCAAGGTCCGGATCGGGAGCTTCACCGTCGGCAACGTGCTGGGCTGCCTGCTCGCCGGGGTGGCCATCGGCCAGCTCGGGGTGGTGATCGATCCCACCGTGAAGGTGGTCTTCTTCGACCTCTTCCTCTTCGGCACCGGCTACAAGGTCGGGCCCCAGTTCTTCCGCGGGCTCCGCCGGGACGCGTTGCCCCATCTCCTGCTCGCCGTGGTGGTGGCGGTGTCCTGTCTGCTCGTCGCGGTGGTGGTGTCGAAGCTCTTCGGCTACGACGCCGGCACGGCGGCGGGGCTGCTCGCCGGGGCCTTCACCGAGTCGACCATCATCGGCACCGCCTCCGAGGCCATCCGCCGCCTGCCGATCCCCGAGGGCGAGCGGCTGCGCATGATGAACGAGGTGCCGGTGGCCTACGCGGTCACCTACCTGGTCGGAACCACCACCCTCGTCTGGTACCTGTCCTCGCTCGCGCCGCGCCTCTTCCGCTTCGACCTCCGCAAGGAGGCCCGGGAGCTCGAGGTGAAGCTGGCCGGGAAGGCCTCCCTCGAGCCCGGGATCGCCTCGGCGTACGGGGAGTGGGACACCCGCGCCGTCCGGGTCTCCTCCGCCGCCGTCGGGAGGACCATCCGGGAGGTGGAGGCCTCGGTGCCCGACCGCCGGGTCTTCGTCGAGCGGATGCGGCGCGACGGCGTGGTGGGCGACCCCGACCCGGACACCGCGGTGAGGGCGGGGGACGTCTTCGCCGTCACCGCGCGCCGGACCGTGCTGGTCGAGCACCTGGGCTGGCTGGGCGAGGAGGTGGACGACCGCGAGCTCCTCGACTTCCCGTACTCCCGGCTCGACGTGGTGGTGACCCGCAAGGAGATCGCCGGGCAGACGCTGGGCGAGCTGGCCCGCGAGCGCGGGCACGGCATCGTGCTCCACCGGCTGGTCCGCACCGGGCAGGAGATCCCCTTCGACGGGAACACCCGCGTCGAGCGCGGCGACCTGCTCTCGCTGGAGGGGGACCTCCCCGACGTCGAGCGGGTGGCCCGCGACGTGGGCTACGCCGACCGTCCCTCGCCGGCCACCGACATGGTCTTCGTCGGGATGGGCATCTTCCTGGGCGGCCTGTTCGGGCTGCTGGCGGTGACCATCGGCGGGGTCTCCATCACCCTCACCACCAGTGGAGGAGCCCTCATCAGCGGCCTGGTCTTCGGCTGGCTCCGATCCACCCGGCCCACCTTCGGGCGCATCCCCGAGGCGGCCCTCTGGATCTTCGACACCGTGGGGCTCGCGGCCTTCATCGGCATCGTCGGGCTGAACGCCGGCCCGCGGTTCATCTCCGGCGTCCGAGAGACCGGGCCGGGGCTCATCCTGGCCGCGCTCCTCGTCTCGCTCGTCCCCCACACCATCGGGCTGCTCTTCGGCCGCTTCGTGCTCAAGCTGAACCCGGTCATCCTGCTCGGCGCCGAGTCCGGCGCCGGGACGACCACCGCCGCGCTCCGGGCGGTGCAGGACGCGGCCGGGAGCAAGCTCCCGGTGCTCGGCTACACCGTCCCCTACGCGGTGGGGAACATCCTGCTCACGGCCTGGGGCCCGGTGATCGTCGCGCTGATGCGGTAGCGGCCGGCCGCGCCGGCGGGGCTATCCCGGCTTCCAGAAGTCGAGGCTCGTGAAGCTGTACTTCACGGAAATCTGAAGACGGATGTCGGTGCCAAACGCGCCGCTCTTGTCGGTGCGCGCTCCCCAGAGGAATTCCGGGCCGGCCATGAGGTTCCGGACGGGCGTGACCAGGAAGTTCACCGACGCGTACTGCCCGGTCTTGAACGCGTCCGGCCCCTGCAAGTTGTCCTTGTTGAACATCATCGCCGAGCTGTAGCCGATGGCGCTCGAGAAGAGCTTGCTCCAGTAGACGTCGAGGTAGGCGGTGACGCCCAGCATCGGCACCGCCTGGGCCCTCGGGTCGGCCAGGCTGCCGGTGAAGGCCAGGTCGGGCGTGGCGTCGTTCATGTAGTAGGAGATGCCGGCGCCCCCCACGACCGCGGCGAGGAGCCTCAACCGTTCCGGGATCAGGGTGACGGTGGTGCTGGCGTGGAGCCCCCAGCCGACGGTGCTCCCCTTGGTCTGGTTCGCCGTTCCCGGGGAGTCGTAGCCCAGCCACCGCAGGATGCCGGCGACCTGGAGGTAGCCCCAGCCCTGGGTGAGCCGGTACTGCGCGGTGAGGTCGGGGAGGATGCTGCGCGGCGCCAGCACGACCCCCGGGGGAACGAAGGGACCGCCCGTCGGGTCCACGTCGGTCGCGGGTCGCTCCAGCGCCACCGCGAAGGTGTGCTCGCCCCAGAACGGCGTGTAGCGGATCTGCACGTTCCGGTAGAAGACCATCCCGGCCGGGCCCCAGTAGTCGATGATGGTGGGCCAGAAGGTGTCGTCCATGAAGAGGCTGGCGGTGAGCCCGCCGAGGAGCGGACCCCAGGAGCCGTAGGCCTGGCGGAGCCGGATGGTGTTCTGCCCGCCCGCATCCGGCTTCCCCTCGCCCAGGCCGAAGAAGTCGAACTCGATGCGGGCCGCGAGATCGTGGTCGCCGGCGGGCAACGAGCCGCGCACGCCGAACCGGGCCTGGCGGGCGCTGAAGATGGTCTCGCCGTTCGAGCCGTAGAGCCCCTCGATGGTCGGGATCTTGGTGGGGCGCAGGGTGGCGTTCCAGTCGGGCCGGACGCGCTGGAAGTCCTGGATCAGGTCCACCTGCGCGAAGCCGTAGGCCTCGAAGGTGGCCTTCCGGGTCGCCTCCTCCTGGGCCGACCCCCGGACGGCAAGGAGGGACGCTGCGGCCAGAGCGAGGACGCGAATGCGGTTCATGGATCCCCCCGGTGTTCGTCAGTACTCGTCGAAGTACTTCTGGATCTGCCCGGCGTCCCTGGTCTTCGTGAGCGCCTGCTGCAGGAGCACGCGCGCCTTGCCCGGCTCGAGGTCCTTCCCGGCGACGAACCCCAGCTTGTCGTCGTCGAGCTCCACGTTGCGGGCCACGGTGCCGGACCCGACCCGGGAGCTTCGCACGACCACCACGCCCTTGTGAACCGCCGCCGAGAGCCCCTCGATCATCGCGGCCGTGGCGTTCCCGTCGCCCACCCCGGCGAGCACGATCCCCTGCGCCCCCGCGGCGACCGCGGCGTCGACCAGTTCCCGGCCGGCGTTGGCGTGGGAGTAGACGACGAACACCGACGGGAGCTTGTCGGGCAGGGGAACCGCGAAGACGCTCCCGCTGGTGTGGCGCTCGGTCGGCCTGGCGTAGAAGGTGGGCTTTCCGAAGAGGACGGCGCCGGCCCTCCCGCGGTCCGGCGAGACGAAGGTCTGGAGCGAGGTGGTGTTGCTCTTCGTGACCTCCCGCGCGTAGTGGATGTCGTCGTTCATGACGACGAGGACGCCGCGCCCCCAGGCGGCGAGGGACCCGGCCACGGCGGTGGCGTTGAAGAGGTTCATCGGGCCGTCGGCGGAGATGGCGGTGGCCGGGCGCATCGAGCCCACCAGCACCACCGGCTTGTCCCCCTTCACCACGAGGTCGAGGAAGTAGGCGGTCTCCTCCATCGTGTCGGTGCCGTGGGTGACGACGATCCCGTTCACCTTGGGGTCCTTCTGCAGCTCGTTCGCCCGCCGGGCCAGCTTGAGCCAGACGGCGTCGTTCATGTCCTGGCTGCCGATGTTGGCGATCTGCTCGCCGCTGACGGCGGCGAGCTTCTCGATGCCCGGCACGGCCTGGATCAGCGACTCCACCGAGACGCTGCCGGCCTTGTAGCCGATGTCGCCCGGCTTGGGCTGGGCCCCGGCGATGGTGCCGCCGGTCGCCAGGATGGTGATGCTGGGGCGGTCGGTGGCGAGCTTCTGGCCGACCTGCGCCGAGGCCGGGAGCGAGAGGGCGGCGGCGAGCAGCGCCGACGGCAGGGCGAGGCTCCGGAAGTGGATGGCGGTCATGGCGTCTCCTTCTCGTGTCCGTGCTCCTTGAACCACACCTCGTCGTGCTTCCGCGCCCTGGACCCGGCGATGCCCGGCCTGGTCATCTCGAAGGGGTCGAGGATGGCGTCGAGCTGCTCCTGGGTGAGGACCTTGTCGCGCAGGATGAGCTCCCGCACCGGCTTGCCGGTCAGGTTCGCCTCGCGGGCGATGCGGGCCGCCACCTCGTAGCCCACGTGGGGGTTGATGGCCGTGATGACGCCCACGCTGCCGTCCACGTAGGCCTTCATCCGGTCGGCGTTGGCGGTGAGCCCCTCCACCAGGAACTTCCGGAAGACCACGAAGACGTTGGTCATGATCCCGATGGACTGGAGCAGGTTGAAGACCAGCACCGGCTCCATGACGTTGAGCTCGAACTGGCCGGCCTCGGAGGCCAGGCAGATGGTGTGGTCGTTGCCGATGACCTGGAAGGCCACCTGGTTCACCACCTCGGCCATGACCGGGTTCACCTTGCCCGGCATGATGGAGGAGCCGGGTTGCCGGGCCGGCAGGTTGAGCTCGCCGAGCCCGCAGCGCGGCCCCGAGGCCATGAGCCGGAGGTCGTTGGCGATCTTGGACAGGTTCATCATGCAGACCTTGAGGGCCGCCGAGACCTCGGTGTAGCAGTCGGTGTTCTGGGTGGCGTCGACCAGGTCCTCGGCGGTCCGGATGGGGAAGCCGCTGAACTGGGCCAGGTACTTCACCACCGCGACGATGTAGTCGGGGTCGGCGTTGAGCCCCGTGCCCACCGCGGTCGCCCCCATGTTCACCTCGAGCAGTTGCTGCCCGACCCCCTTGATCCGCTCGATGTCGCGCCCGATGACGCGCCGGTAGGCGCCGAACTCCTGCCCGAGCCGGATGGGGACGGCATCCTGGAGGTGGGTGCGCCCCATCTTGATGAGACCGTGGAACTCCTTCTCCTTGGCCGCGAAGGCGTCGTGGAGCTTCTGCAGTTCCGCGACGAGCGATCGCCCCAGGTCGAGCGCCGCGATGTGGACGCCGGTGGGGAAGGCGTCGTTGGTCGACTGCGCCATGTTGACGTGGGAGTTGGGGCTGATGACCTTGTAGGTCCCCTTCTTCTCCCCGAGGAGCTCTAGCGCCCGGTTGGCGATCACCTCGTTGGTGTTCATGTTGATGGAGGTGCCGGCGCCGCCCTGGATGGGGTCGACGATGAACTGGGCGTTCAGCTTCCCGGCGATGACGTCGTCGGCGGCCAGGGCGATGGCGTCGGCGATCCTCGCGTCGAGGTGGCCGGTGTCGCGGTTGGCGAGCGCCGCCGCCTTCTTCACGATGGCCATGGCGCGGATGAGCCCCGGGTGGATGGGGAGCCCGGTGATGGGGAAGTTCTCGGCGCCGCGCAGCGTCTGGACGCCGTAGTAGGCGTCGGCGGGGACCTCGCGGTCGCCGAGGAAGTCGTGCTCGATCCGGGTGGGGGTCTGGGTCATGGAATCCTCCGACCGAACGATGCCCCCCCCTTCACTGATTGTCGAGGGCCCATCCGGGGGCAGTCCCTCGCAAGAGGTGCCTCCGCGCGCCCGGTTGGCCGAGAGTCGCCCCGGGAGATCATCGATGAGCCGAAGGAACGCCGCGTCCGCCCCGATCCTCCTCCTCGCCGTCGTGCTCGTCGCCCCGCCCGTCCTCGCCCAGGAGTCCCCCGATCCGAAGGGGGACTGGGAGGACGCGCACGAGCGGGCCGAGGAGGAGATGCGGGCGCGGAAGGAGAAGGACCACGGCTTCCGCCACATGCTCGACGTCCTCGAGCTGGTCGACGCCCCGGTCTTCGAGCGGAACATGCTGCAGACCAAGTACGAGTGGACCCAGAAGCCCGCCGGCGCGGCCTCGGGCGAGCTCACCTTCAAGCCGGTCTTCACCTTCGGCGCGGAGCGGGAGTTCGCGCTGCGCATCGAGGCGCCGCTCGAGACCGTCTGGCCCTCCGGGGGGGGCTCCTCGGTCTCCGGATTCGCGAGCCTCACCACCACCCTCATGTGGGGCTTCTTCTCGGTCTCGGGGATCCGCCAGGCGGTCGGCCTCGAGCTGCAGTGGAACACCGCGAGCAACCCCGCCGTGGGGCAGCCCTGGATCATCGAGCCGGTCTACGTGGTGGCCTTCAAGCTCTGGTCGTCGGTGGCCCTGTCGGTGGAGATCAACTGGCAGAAGTCGTTCGGCAACCTGGGCACCTACAAGCCCGTGAACACCATCCAGTTCAAGCCCACCCTCACGGTCGCCCTCCCGGCCTGGTTCTACGTGGCCGTCCAGGACAAGACGAGCTGGAGCCTCCAGGACCAGAACGTGGGCTCGTTGCTCAAGTTCACCGCCGGGCGCTTCCTCACCCGCGCCAAGACCGTGGTCCTGGCCATCGAGTACGAGACCCCCCTCGACCCGGTGGCGGCCCAGGGCACGGTCTTCATGGTGGGCGGCCTGCTCACCTACTTCTTCACCTGGTGAACGGAGCCCCGTGAGCCAGCGTCTTCGCTTCGAGCAGTGGGTCCCGGTGCCGCTCCCGCGGGTCTTCGCCTTCTTCTCCGACCCGCGCAACCTGCCCCGGATCATGCCTCCTCCGCTCGAGGCCCGGCTCCTCCGCGTGACCCGCGTCCCGCCCCCGGGTTCACCGCCCGACGGGACCGAGGCCGGCGCCGGGACGGTGATCGTGGTCTCGGTGAAGCTCTTCCCGCCGCTCCCGTTCCGGACGGAGTGGGTGGCGCGGATCGTGGAGTTCGACCGCCTGCACCACTTCGCCGACGTGCAGGACCGGGGCCCGTTCCGCCGATGGGAGCACCGGCACGAGTTCGAGGCC
>JBAXVO010000082.1:0-13221 GCA_037129355.1 Deltaproteobacteria bacterium
TCCTGGGGCTCGGCGCCGCCGAGCGGGACAGGCTCGAGTTCGCCGTGTTCGACACGGTGCTGCAGAGCATCCAGGTCTGACTCCGACGACCGCCGGAAAAGAGAAGGCGGCTCCGGGGCCCGCCGCCCCGGAACCGCCTTCCGCGCCCCACGCGCGCTGCGACGACTAGGACTTGGCCGGCTCGGCCGGCGGCTTCGGCGCGGCGCCGAAGTCGATGTCGATGTCCAGCTGGACCGACCACATCATGGTCGACAGGCCCGGCTGTGCGTACTTGTTCAGGAAGAAGACCGGGCCGGTCAGGAGGTCGATGGCGGGCGTGAAGTAGATGCCGATGCCGCCGGCGGCCGCGCTGAAGGCGTTGTTGCCGGTCTGGACGTCGGCGAAGAAGTTGATCTTGTAGAGCCCCTTCAGGTCGAGGACGATGTCGGGGGTGGTGTAGGAGCCGATGAAGCCGCCGCGCGTGAGAAGGGCCGGGCTGTCCGGACCATCCGAGAACTCGCTCCAGACCCAGTTCGCCCCGCCGGCGCCGTAGTATCCACCGACCGTGATGTTGCCGAAGAAGAAGGTCTTGCCGATCTCGGCGTGCAGGATGGAGAACTGGGTCGCCTGGTTCACGCCCACGCCGTAGATGCCGGCGGAGATCCCGGGGAACCACTCCCCGAACGCACCCTCGGGCGTCCCGACCTTCGCGTTCAGCTGGAGCGCGCCGGCGGGCGAGCCGAAGACCCCGTTCTGCGGGCCCCAGTACGGGAAGAAGAAGTCGAGCCCGACCTCGGCCTGGAACTTCTCGAAGGGGAGGACGCCCATCGTGAGGCCGAGGTCGATGGGGTAGTTGGCCTTGTCGTTGAAGTACACGTCCATGCCCACGTGCGGGACGAGGAACGGCTGGATGTAGGTCGTCGCCGGCGTCCAGAAGAGGGTGGACGGCGTGGCCCAGGCGCTCTGCGCGGTGAGCGCGATGGCGCAGGCGGCGAGGACTCGGACGATCTTCTTCATCGATGGTCTCCCTTGCGTGACGGCCGCGGAGCGCGAACCGGATTTCGGATGGGAGCTTTGCACTCCGCGTGCCGACGCCTCCGGGGCGGAAAAGCTGCGGGATCCGCGGTCCCGGAACGGAACTGCGCGCCGACCGGGCAGGGGATGCCCCGGTGGCGCGCAGGAGGTGAGGCGCGTGGCTCAGGCGTGCTGGGTGCCGCCCGAGGAGGACTCGATGTCGGTGTGGATGTAGCCGCGCTCGCCGCTCTCCGAGGAGTCCATGCCGTTCCACTCGTCCTGCTCGTCGGCCCGCAGCGGGAAGACGAAGCCGACCAGCTTGTAGAGGACGAACGAGAGGCTGCCCGACCAGGCGAAGGTCACGAGGACCCCCACCGCCTGCCAGCCGAGCAGGGAGAGGCTCGCGTCGGCGCCGTCCGGGTTCACGAGCTTGGTGGCGAAGACGCCGGTGAGCAGCGCGCCCAGCGTGGCGGCGACCCCGTGGACCGCGAAGACGTCGAGCGAGTCGTCGATGCCGAGGCGCGGGCGGAAGCGGACCGCGAGCAGCGACACGAAGCCTGCCAGGGCACCGATGACCAGCGCGGAACTCGGGGTGACGAACCCGCAGGCGGGGGTGATGGCCACCATCCCCGCCACCGCGCCGGAGGCGAGCCCCACGCCGGACATCTTGCCGTGGAAGAAGAAGAGCTCGGCGAGCCCCCAGGCGGCGGCGGCCGCGGCCGGGGCGAAGAAGGTGTTGGCGAAGGCGTAGGCGGCGAGACCGTTGGCGGCGAGCGCCGAGCCCCCGTTGAAGCCGAGCCAGCCGAACCAGAGCATCCCGGCCCCGAGGATCACGAAGGGGACGTTGTGGGGAAGGGAGGTCGGTGCCTTGAGCCCCCGCCGCTTGCCGAGCAGCAGCGCGCCCACGATGGCGGCGGCCGCGGCGTTGATGTGGACCACCGTGCCGCCGGCGAAGTCGAGCACGCCCCGGGCGCGCAGCCATCCGCCCGGCGCCCAGACCCAGTGGGCCACCGGGGTGTAGACGATGATGCTCCAGAGGACCACGAAGAGCACGAAGGCCTTCACCCGGATGCGCTCGACGAGCGCGCCGGAGATGAGCGCCGGGGTGATGACGGCGAACATGCCCTGGAAGAGCATGAAGGCCACGTGGGGGATGGTCGGGGCGAGGTCCTTCTGGACGTCCGCGGTCACGCCGCGCAGCCCGAACCAGTGGGCGCCGCCGAGGACGGAGTCGAACGTCCCGGTCGAGAAGGAGAGGCTGTAGCCGACCACCGCCCAGAGGACCCCCACCACCGCCATGCAGACGATGGAGAGGATCATGGTGTGGACGACGTTCTTGGCGCGGACCAGGCCGCCGTAGAAGAAGGCCAGGCCCGGGGTCATGAACATGACCAGGCCGGCGCTGAGAAGGACGAAGGCGGTGTCGCCCGAGTTGATCGGATTCACGTGGGGTTCCTCCGGAGAGGGTGGGGTGCCCGCGTTCAGTGCAGGTCGCGTGCCGGACGGACGAGCACCTTCCTGGCGCGGTTTTCGTGCACGGGTCGCGCGGCTGCCTGCCGGTCGCGCACCCGCCTGCCCGGGCTCCGGGCACGGCCCCCTAGCGAGGCGGAGGCTTCGCCTTCTTCGCCGGGGACTTGGCCGGCGGCTTCGTCCCCTTCGCCTTGGCGGGCGCCTTCCCCTTCGCGGGGGCCTTCTTGGCGACGGCCGCCTTCTTCTCGACCTTCCTGGGTGGCTCGGGCGGCGGGGGAGGGGGCGGAGGGACGTAGGGGTCGTCGTCGCTGGCGGAGAGGAGGCCGGCCGGCGCGCCGTCGACCACCCGGAAGCCGGTGCGCGAGAGTTCCTCCTCCGAGACCGCCCGCTCGAGCCAGGCCCGGTCGGCGCCGCTCGCTCCGGAGGCGTCCAGGGTTCGCAGCGCGCCGGCGCGATCCCCGGCTCGCCCCTGCAGCGCAGCGAGGTGGAGGGCGGCGCGGCCGCGCTCGTTCGAGGGAGTGGACGCCGCGTCGGCGAGGATGCGCTCCAGCGCCGCGAAGGCTTCCTCCGGGCGGGCCTTTCCCGAGAGTGCGAGCTTGGCGACGCCGTAGGCGGCGCGCGGGTGGGTGGGCGACGCCTGCAACGCCGCCAGGTAGGCCTGCCGCGCCCCCTCGGGCCGGCCGGTGCGGCGCAGCGCGTCCCCCTGGAGCGCCAGGGCCGCCGGCAGCCCCGCGTCGGCGGCCACGGCCTCCGCGGCCGCCTCGGCGGCGCCCGACGGATTTCCGGCCAGGAGCGCCATCCGCCCCTGGATCACCTGCCCGGCCGCGCCCGTTCCCGGGCGGGCGGCGGAGATGGCGGCGGAGCCCGCCTGTCGTCGGGACATGGCGAGGGCGGCCCGCGCCAGGCTGGCCGCGGGGGGGATCTCGGCGGAACGCTCGGGAGCGTCGAGCAGCCGCTCCGCCTCTGCGGCGGCGCCCTCGTCCCGGTAGTCGGCCGCCAGCATGGCGAGCGCCTCGGCGCGGAGCGCGCCGGCCTCCATCGCGTCGATGGCGACGAGCGGTTCGAGCACCTGGGAGGCGGCCCGGTAGCCGGCCCAGGTGTCGGCCCGCATGAGCTCGCGCGCGCGGCTCATGCCCTGGGCGAGGACCTCGCGCCGGTGGTGCGAGCGGTAGAGCAGGGCGGCGGCGAGCGCGATGATCGCGACGCCGGCCAGCGCGACGATCTGCACCATCCGGGAGGATCCGCCGCGCGAGGGGGGCGGCGGCCTCGGGTCGATGACGTCATCCCCGCCCGCGTCATCGTCGCCCGGCTCGACCCAGCGCGGGTCGCGGCCGCTGGAGGATCCGCGGGTCGGGTCGGTCTCGGGCTTCTCGGACGGTGGGCTTCCCATATCTGCCGGTATCGCCCCGCCCAGCCCGGGAGTCAAAAAAGCGACGGCGCGCCGGATCGCTCCGGCACGCCGTGGACACCCGGGAACTTCCGGGATCGGCTAGGCGCCGCGCTCCCGCTCCTCGCGCTCGTCCTCGCGGGCCACGCCGGAGAGCACGTCGTTGACGGAGGGGAAGCGCAGGATCTCGCCGCGGGCGATCTTCCAGGCCTGCTGGACGATCCAGGAGAGCGACCGATCCTGGCGGTTGGCCTCGAGCTGGATCTCGTTCAGCATGTCCTCGGGGAAGTAGAGTGACTGCTTGCGCTTGTCGGTTCCGGCCATCGATTCTCCCCTGAGGTAGGATTGAAGCGTACCAGCGTTCATACGTCGCGCCTCGGCGAATGGTCAAGGAAACCGCTCCGCGCCGGCGGCGCGCGCCGCGTCGGGAACGAAAAGGGGAGCCGGCATCGCTGCCGGCTCCCCGTGGACCAAGAGGGGGAGGGGATCCCCTCGGTCCAGCCTCGAAGCTCAAAGGCGAGGTCGAGGATGGCTTCGTGGGGTGCACCGGTCAACTACCAGTCCATGTCCCTGGAACGAGGGACGACGATCTGACCCCGTTTACGTCAAGAGTCCTGGCGACTTGCCGGGGAAGAGCCCTTCTTGGGTGTAGCGACGGCGTCGTGGTGGCTCTTTCGGGAGGAGCCGACTCCACGGCGCTGCTCGCGGCCCTGGTCGAGCTGCGCGATGCGGGGGAGGTCGGGGAGGTCACGGCCGTCCACGTCGACCACGGACTTCGCCGGGGGAGCCATCTCGACGCCGACGCGTGTGCGGGGGTGTGCGACACGCTCGGGGTACCGTTCCACCGCGTGAAGGTGGAGGTCGGCCCTGGCAACGTCCAGGCCGAGGCCAGGCGGGCCCGCTACGCCGCCCTCCGACGGGAGGCGACCCGCGTCGGCGCGACCCGCATCGCCACGGGGCACACGCAGGACGATCAGGCCGAGACGGTGGTGCTGCGCCTCCTTCGCGGTTCGGGGGCGCGCGGGCTCTCCGGCATTCCTCCCCGCCGCGGCGCCATCGTCCGCCCGCTCATCGATCGCACCCGGAGCGAGGTCGAGGCCCACGTCCGCGCGCGCGGACTCCCCCACCTGGAGGACCCGAGCAACGCCACGCCCCGGTTCCTGCGCAACCGGGTGCGGGCCGAGGTGCTCCCCGTCCTCCGCTCGCTCGCCCCGCAGGCCGCCCGGGCGCTCGCCCGGGCCGCCGACCTCCTCCGGGACGACGAGCGTGCGCTCGCGGCCGGGGGCAGGCGGATCGCGAAGGGCGGCCCCGTCCGCATCGCCGACCTGCGCGACGAGCCCGTGGCCGTGCGGCGGCGGGTGGTGCGGGAACTCTGGCGCCGGACCTCGGGGAGCCGGCGCGACCTCGACGCGCGACAGGTCGAGTCGGTCCTCGCGCTGCTCGACAGGCGCAGGCCGGCCCGTGTCCCGCTGGCGCGCGGATTCGAGGCGGTGGTCCGCTACGGGACGCTCGCCGTGCGGACGGCGCCGCTGCCCGTGACCCCCGCGGAGCCGCTCCGGATCGACGCGCCGGGGCTCCATCCCCTCCCGGGTGGGGGGACCCTCGAGGTGGGGGGTGCCCCCGGGGCGGCCTGGCCCCTCTGGTGGCGGGGCAGGCTCCCGGGCGACCGCTTTCGCCCCCTGGGCGGCCGGGGCTCCAAGAAGTGGAAGGCCTGGCTCATCGACCGGAAGGTGCCGCGGGAGGTCCGCGACGGCCTGCGGGTCCTGGCCGACGACGAGGGTTGGGTGCTCTGGGCCCCGGAACTGGGTGTCCGGTCGGGGAAGCCGAGCGTCGACGCCCGCTTGCGGGACTGAGCCCCCCGGAAATCCGACCCGGACCCCGTCGACAGCGGACTGCGCGGGTGTGCGGCGCTGTTATATTGAGAACTCGACGCGAGATTCGGGGGGAACCCCGGGAAGAGGTTTCGGAAATTGCGCCAGTCCTACAAGACCATCCTGCTGTGGGTCGTCCTCATCCTGATGTTCGTGGCCTTCTATCAGTTCTTCGCCCAGCACGGCCGCGAGCAGAAGGAGTTCGCCTTCTCCGACTTCATCACCAAGGTCGAGGCGGGTGACGTCCGCGACGTCACCGTGAAGGACACCAACTACTACGGCCACCTCCGGGACGGCAGCGACTTCCACACCGTCGGGCCGCTCGACGCCACCGGGAGCGTCTTCGACCGGCTGCAGAACAAGGGTGTGAAGGTCCTCTACGAGAAGCCCGACCAGAACTCGTTCTGGGTGACGGTGCTCGTGCAGTACCTCCCGCTCGTCTTCCTCTTCCTCCTCTTCTTCTTCTTCATGCGCCAGCTCCAGGCGGGCGGCGGCAAGGCCATGAGCTTCGGCAAGTCGAAGGCCAAGCTCATGACCGAGCACCACAACAAGGTCACCTTCGCCGACGTGGCGGGCATCGACGAGTCGAAGGACGAGCTCGAGGAGATCATCTCCTTCCTCAAGGACCCGAAGAAGTTCACCAAGCTCGGCGGCCGCATCCCCAAGGGTGTCCTCCTCATGGGCCCTCCCGGCACCGGCAAGACCCTGCTCGCCCGCGCGGTGGCCGGCGAGGCCGGCGTTCCCTTCTTCTCCATCTCCGGCTCCGACTTCGTGGAGATGTTCGTCGGCGTGGGCGCGAGCCGCGTCCGCGACCTGTTCGAGCAGGGGAAGAAGAACGCCCCCTGCATCATCTTCATCGACGAGATCGACGCCGTGGGGCGCCACCGCGGCGCCGGCCTGGGCGGCGGCCACGACGAGCGCGAGCAGACCTTGAACCAGCTGCTGGTGGAGATGGACGGCTTCGAGTCCAACGAGGGCGTGATCCTCATCGCCGCCACCAACCGCCCGGACGTCCTCGATCCGGCCTTGCTCCGCCCCGGTCGCTTCGACCGGCGCATCGTGGTGCCCCGCCCCGACCTGGGCGGCCGCCTCGGCATCCTCAAGGTCCACACCCGCAAGGTGCCGCTCGACGTCGGGATGGACCTCACCAAGATCGCGCGCGGCACGCCGGGCTTCTCCGGCGCCGACCTGGAGAACCTCGTGAACGAGGCCGCGCTCTACGCGGCCCGGCGCAACAAGGAGAAGGTCGAGGGGAGCGACTTCGAGTACGCGAAGGACAAGGTGCTCATGGGCACCGAGCGCCGCTCCTTGATCATCAGCGACAAGGAGAAGCGCACCACCGCGGTGCACGAGGCCGGACACGCGCTCGTGGCCAAGGTTCTCCCCAACGCCGACCCGCTCCACAAGGTGACCATCATCCCCCGCGGCCGTGCGCTGGGACTCACCCAGCAGCTGCCCGAGGAAGATCGCCTCAACATCAACCAGGAGTTCGCCCTCAACCAGATCGCCATCCTCATGGGCGGCCGGGTGGCCGAGGAGATCACCTTCGGCCAGAAGACCACCGGTGCCGGCAACGACATCGAGCAGGCCACCAACATGGCCCGCGCCATGGTCTGCGAGTGGGGCATGAGCGAGCGCATGGGGCCGCTCGCCTTCGGCAAGAAGGAGGGCGAGTTCTTCCTGGGGCGCGACATGGCCTCCACCCAGTCCTACTCCGAGCAGACGGCCCGGGAGATCGACTCCGAGGTCCGCCGCATCGTGAACGAGCAGTACGAGCGGGCGAAGAAGGTCCTGCTCGAGCGCCGCGAGGGGCTCGACAAGATCGCCGACGCGCTGCTGGAGTACGAGACCCTCGACCTCGCCGACGTCGACGTCCTGCTGGGCGGCGGAACCATCAACCGCCCTCCGCCTCCCAAGTCGCCGCCTCCTCCCTCCGCCCCGGCCACCGGGGACAAGGAGAAGGCGAAGAAGGGCGGGATCCTCGGGGGTCTGGGCGGGCTGCCCAAGGCCGAACCGGGGAAGGCCTAGCTCCGCCCGGAGGTCGTCCTGGCCGGTCCGTCGATCCGCATCGGGGGGCGCGACTTCGCGCCCCCCGGCGTCTACGTGGTCGGCGTGCTGAACGTCACGCCCGATTCCTTCTCCGACGGCGGCCGGTTCTTCGACCCGGGCATGGCGGTCGAGCATGCGTTTCGCCTGGCGGCGGAGGGGGCCGACCTCGTCGACGTGGGAGGGGAGTCCACCCGGCCCGGCGCGCCGGAGGTCTCCGAGGCCGAGGAGCTCCGCCGGGTGGTTCCGGTGATCGAGCGACTCGTCGCGGCCCGGTTCCCGGTTCCGATCTCGGTCGACACCTCGAAGCCCGGCGTGGCGAAGGCGGCCCTCGACGCCGGCGCGGCGCTGGTGAACGACGTCCGCGCCCTGATCGACCCGGAGACGGCACGGGTCGTCGCCGCTTCGGGCGCGCCGGTGGTGCTCATGCACATGCGGGGGTCGCCCCGCGACATGCGGGAGCGGGCCCGCTACGCGGATCTCCTCGGGGAGGTCCGGGCGGAGCTCTCGGCGGCCATGGAGCGCGCCGTCGCCGCGGGGGTCCGGGAGGACCGGATCATCCTCGATCCCGGCGTGGGCTTCGCCAAGACCGCGGAGCAGAGCACGGAGATCCTGGCCAGGCTTCCCGGGCTCCTGTCGCTGGGCAGGCCGCTCCTCGTCGGCCCATCCCGCAAGAGCTTCATCGGCGCCATCACCGGTGCCCCCCCGGAGGACCGGCTGGCCGGGACCCTGGCCGCGGTGACCGCGGCGGTCCTGGGAGGGGCGACCTTCGTCCGTGTCCACGACGTCGCCGCCTCCCGACAGGCGGCCCGGGTGGCGGCGGCCCTTCGTTCATGTGGCGGTTCCTCGCCGAACGCCTAGACTGGGGCGACGGAGGCGTTCATGGCGGAAACGGAGCGGAAGCTGTTCGGGACGGACGGGGTTCGGGGTGTGGCCAACGTCCACCCGATCACCGCGGAGGTGGCGATGCAGCTGGGCCGGGCCCTGGCCTGGAAGGTCCGCTCCGGCAGCCATCGCCACCGCATCGTCATCGGGAAGGACACCCGCCTGTCGGGCTACATGCTCGAGACCGCCATCGCCGCGGGCATCTGCTCGATGGGGGTCGACGTGCTGCTCTGCGGCCCGCTCCCCACGCCCGGGATCGCCTTCATCACCCAGTCGATGCGGGCCGATGCCGGCGTGGTCATCAGCGCCAGCCACAACCCCTACCAGGACAACGGCATCAAGTTCTTCGACCGGACGGGCTTCAAGCTCCCCGACGACGAGGAGCTGGAGATCGAGCACCTGGTCCTGGGCGGATCGGCCACCTCCCCCGACTTCCACGGGCTGCGCCCCACCGCGGAGCTCATCGGCAAGGCCAAGCGCATCGAGGACGCCATCGGACGCTACGTGGTCTTCCTCAAGTCGCTCTTCCCGCGCGACCTGACCCTCGACGGGATGACCATCGTCGTCGACTGCGCCAACGGCGCGGCCTACCACACGGCGCCCGCGGTCTTCGAGGAGCTGGGGGCCCAGGTGGTGCCGCTCCACGTCGAGCCGGACGGCCGCAACATCAACGACCGCTGTGGCGCGATGCACCCGGAGGGAATGGCGGCCAAGGTCCGGGAGGTCGGGGCCGACCTGGGCATCGCCCTCGACGGCGACGCCGACCGGGTCATCGTGGCCGACGAGAACGGGCTGGTGGTCGACGGGGACGCCATCATGGCCATCGTGGCCCGTGACCTGCTCTCCCGCGGCCGCCTGAACCAGGAGACGCTGGTGGCCACGGTGATGAGCAACGTGGGGCTGGAGCGCTCCATGGCCGAGGTGGGCGGCGCCGTGGTCCGGACCCAGGTCGGCGACCGCTACGTCGTCGAGGAGATGCGCCGGCGCGGCTACAACTTCGGCGGGGAGCAGTCCGGCCACCTGGTCTTCCTCGACCACGTCACCACCGGGGACGGGGTCTGCGCGGCCCTGAACCTGCTCGCGGTGATGAAGCGCACCGGGCTGCGCCTCTCCCAGCTGGCCGGGTGCTTCTCGGCGTCGCCGCAGGCCCAGATCAACGTCGTGGTGAGGGAGAAGCGTCCCCTCGACACGCTGGCCGGCGTCCGCTCGGCCATCGCCGACGTCGAGCGGGTGCTGGGCGGGGACGGCCGCGTGCTGGTCCGCTTCTCCGGCACCGAGAACAAGGCCCGTGTCCTGGTCGAGGGGCCGGACGCCAAGGCCATCCGCGCCCACGCCGAGCGCATCGCCGAGGCGCTTCGCCTGGAACTCGCCTGAAGGAACCATCGCCCATGTCCGGACCCCGTCTCGGCGTCAACGTCGACCACGTCGCCACCCTTCGCCAGGCCCGCCGGGCCCCGTACCCGGACCCGGTGGCGGCGGCCATGCTGGCCGAGCTGGGTGGCGCCGACCAGATCACCATCCACCTCCGCGAGGACCGGCGGCACATCCAGGACCGGGACCTGGAGGTGATGCGGAAGACCGTCACCACCCGGCTCAACCTCGAGATGGCGGCCACCCAGGAGATGGTGAAGATCGCCCACGAGTTCCGGCCCGACGAGGTGACGCTCGTCCCGGAGCGGCGCGAGGAGCTCACCACCGAGGGCGGGCTCGACGTGGTGCGGGGGCGGGAGACGGTGTCCCGGGTGGTGAAGACGCTGCGGGACGCCGACGTGATGGTCTCGCTCTTCATCGACCCGGATCCCGACCAGGTGAAGGCCGCGGTCCGCGTCGAGGCCAACGCCATCGAGATCCACACCGGCCGGTACTGCGACGCGCGGCTTCCCGGCGACCGGCGCCGCGAGCTCGCCCGTGTGGTGGACGCGGCCAAGGCCGGGGCCAAGCTCGGGCTCCAGGTGGCGGCCGGCCACGGGCTCAACTACCAGAACGTGTTGCCGGTGGTGGCCATCCGCGAGATCGAGGAGCTGAACATCGGGCACGCCATCGTGGCGCGGGCGGTGCTCGTGGGCATGGAGCGGGCGGTCCGCGAGATGAAGGATCTGCTCTCGCGGGGTTCGGCGTGATCCTGGGGCTCGGGATCGACGTCGTGGAGATCGAGCGGATCCGGCGCCTCCTCGGCGACGGGGCCCGGGCCGGTACGGCCGAGCGCTTCCTCCGCCGGTGTTTCACCACGGGTGAACGACGGGCCTGCGATGGGCGGGCCGACCGGGCCGCCCCGTACGCCGCGCGCTTCGCCGCCAAGGAGGCCGCCTCCAAGGCGCTCGGCGCGCCGGCCGGGATCCGCTGGATCGACGTGGAGGTGGAACGGGAGGATGGGGCACCCCGCCTCCGCCTCTCCGGGGTGGCGGAGCGGGTGGCCAGGGAGCGTGGGGTCGACCGGGTGCACCTGTCGCTCACGCACGACGCCGGCGTCGCCGCGGCGGTGGTGGTTCTCGAGGGAGGTCGCGAATGAGGCTGGTGAGCGCAGAGGAGATCCGGGCCATCGAGCGGATCGCCATCGAGGAGATGGGGATCCCGGCGGCCACGCTGATGGACCGCGCCGGTCGGGCGGTCGCCGACTCCGCCGTGGAGCTCGCCGGGCAGGACGGGAGGGTGGTGGTGGTCTGCGGCGCCGGGAACAACGGCGGGGACGGCTTCGTGGCCGCCCGGGTCCTCCACAAGTCCGGGCGGGGCGTGCTGGTCGTCGCGCTCGGCAAGCCCGACAAGGGCACCCCCGAGGCGATCGCGATGTGGAAGGCCGCCGAGGAGGCGGGCGTCCCGGTGGCGGGGATCCAGGCCCTGCGGGACTTCCCGGTCCGGGCAGGCGACCTGATCGTCGACGCCATCTTCGGCACGGGGCTCGAGCGTCCGGCCGAGGGGAACTTCGCCGCCGCCATCGAGCTCATCGGCACGCTCCGGGAGCACGGGGCGAAGGTGCTGGCGGTCGATCTTCCCTCCGGGCTCTCCACCGACACCGGCCGGGCCATCGGTCCGGCCGTCCGGGCCGACGCCACCGTGACCTTCGGCTTCTCGAAGATCGGGCTCGAGCTGCAGCCGGGCGCCGACCTGGCCGGCGACGTCACCATCGTCGACATCGGGATCCCCCCGGGCGCCGCGGATCGGATCCCGGCCTCGGCCGAGGTGCTGGACGAGGCGGGGGCGCGCGCGCTCGTGCCTCCGCGGGACCGCGAGGCCCACAAGGGAGACGCCGGGCGGCTCCTCATCGTGGCCGGCATGACCGGCAGGACGGGTGCCGCCAACCTGGCGCTCACCGGCGCGCTCCGCGGCGGCGTGGGGCTCGTCACCCTGGCCTCCCGGTCCGACGTGATCGGTCCGGCGCTCTCCGGGCGCCCGGAGGCCATGAGCACCCTCTTGCCGGGCACGGGGGCCATCGCGCGGAGCGACATCCCGGCCCTCCAGGGCGCGGCCGCCGCGGCGAACGCGATCGTCATCGGCCCGGGGATCCCCCGCGGGCCCGAGACCGCGCCGGCCATCCGGGGCCTCCTCGACCGCTACCCGCTGCCCACCGTGCTCGACGCCGACGCGATCAACGCGCTCGCCGACCACCCCGGGCTGGTCGCCGTGATCGGCCACGACGCCCCCATCGTCCTCACGCCCCACCCGGGCGAGATGGCGCGCCTCATCGGCGGCACCATCGAGGACGTCCAGGCCGACCGCGTCGCCATCGCCCGCCGGAAGGCGCAGGAGTGGGGCGCCGTGGTGGTGCTGAAGGGCGCGCGGACCGTGGTCGCCGATCCCGACGGGCCGGCGGCGATCATCCCCACCGGCAACCCGGGGATGGCCACCGGCGGGACCGGGGATGTCCTGGCCGGCCTGCTCGGCGCGCTGCTCGCCGGCGGGCTCCGACCGCGCGAGGCGGCGCGGGTGGCCGCCTGGGTCCACGGGCGGGCCGGCGACATCGCCGCAGCCCGCCACGGCGAGCGCGGGATGGTGGCCGGGGATCTGGCCGAGGCCATCGGCGCCGTCTGGGCCTCATGGGGCAGGTGAGGGAGCCGGCCGTCGCGCGCGTGGAACGCACCACGCGGTCGGCGGCCGAGACCCGCCGGCTCGGGGAGCGGCTCGGGCGGAAGCTCGCCGACGGGGACGTGGTGGCGCTCGTGGGGGAGCTCGGTGCCGGCAAGACCCAGCTCGCCCGCGGAATCTGCCGGGGGGCCGGCGTCCCCGACGGGGAGGTCTCCAGCCCGACCTTCGCCATCGTCGCCACCTACCGCGGCCGGATCCAGGTGAACCACGCCGATCTCTACCGGATCGGCGACGAGGACGAGCTCCACGCCACCGGCTTCCACGACCTGGCGGGGCGTGCAGGCGCGACCGTGGTGGAGTGGGCCGACCGGCTCCCCGATGCGCTCCCTCCCGAGCGGCTCGAGATCCGGCTCGCCCACGACCCCGTCGAGGCCACGGCGCGCCGGCTCGACATCGCCGGGCACGGGGAGCGGCACGCGCGGCTGGCCCGCGCGCTCGCGCCCCGGCGGCGCGGTTAGAGGGCGCGGCTAGAGGGCCAGCGGTGCCCGG
>JBAXVO010000083.1:0-13161 GCA_037129355.1 Deltaproteobacteria bacterium
CGGCCCAGTCCATCACGGCCGGAGGCGCTCTGGTCACGGTATCGGGCGGCGGAAGCGTCGCGGCGGGCGCGAACGGCTTCACGGTGAGCGGGACGGGAGCGCTCTCGCTCTCTGGGGGGACGGTGACGGCGGGGAATCCCACGACCATCACGGGGCCCCAGGTCCGCTCGCCCGGGTGCTCCGTGTAATAGCTCGCGGCCAGGTTGTACCAGTCGGACTGCGGCACCGTGGACGGAAGGATGGCGTCCCTCACCGGGAAGTCGGTGCCGAGCTGCGCTTCCGTGAAGATGGGCGTGATGTCGTACGGAGAGGCGTAGACGGTGTAGGCCATCGAGGCCACCTCGCTCGTCTGGAAGCCGGACACGACCGCCACGGCCTTGATGGTGGTGGGGGTCGCCGTCAGGACGACCGGTACGGTGTACTTCGTCCCGTGGGTCGGCGAGGGCGCGCTCCCGTCGGTCGTGTAGTAGATGTCCACCCCCGGCGTGGGCGTCACCAGCGCCACGGGGGTTCGGTCGGCGACGATGGCCGTTCCGAGAGGGCCGAGCGTGTTGGCGGGGACGATCTGGGGCGGCAGGGCCTTCGGTGCGGCCTTGAAGCCGATCCGCCCCGCCGTGGGATCGAACATGTAGTCGTAGTTCATGAAGATGAACTGGCCGATGAGGTAGAAGCTCGCGTCGCCCGTCTTCGCCTCCGACCAGGAGGCCGAGGACTGGGTCGAGGCCCACGTCGTGGTGGGGGTGGCGAGGTAGGTGAGGGACACGACCGGCGAGATTGCGGGCGCGGTGATCGACACGGTCGTCCCCGAGTTGATCGGGCCCCGGTCGGGAACCGTCGTGGTCGCGGACGCGTCGAAGCCCATGACGGACGCGGGCTTGAGAGCCTTCGGGGTCTCCAGGGCGAGATTGACGGTGCCGGTGTCGAAGACACCGTTCGCGCAGCGGTCGAACGCCCTGGTGCCGCCGGTGGACAGCGTCACGCAACTCGTGAAGGAGTTCGCGTTCCACTGCCCGGTGCTTCCCATGGTGAGCTGGATGGTCCCGAAGCCGGAGGTGTTCTCGGCGGTGAGCCCGGCCGTCACGCCGGGCTCCGCCCGGCCCAGCTGGACGATGTAGCCCGGCGCCATGGTGCCGGCGGCGACCTCCTGGAGCTGGAGGAGCGCGTTGTACGCCGTCCCGAGGGTGCCCTTGCCGAAGCCCACGCCCATGAGCCCCCGGTTGGTGAGGTCGGAGGGCATCTTGGCGCAGTCGAAGCCCTGCCCTTTGAGCTGCTCGATGCACTCGCTGTCGGCCGGGTCGACGACGAGGAAGGGGAAGGTCGAAGACGTGGTGGGGTAGGAGCCCTGCCCCGGGACGTGGTCGCTCGGGACCCCGAGGGCGACGGGGCCGCTGTAGAACCGGCCGCACCAGGTGGTCTTGTCGGCGTAGCTGATCGCGTGGCATTGGGTGGGCGTGACGGGCGTCGCCCGCGAGCCCACGTACTGGATCGGGATCACCATGAGCTGGGACCCCGTATCGAGGACCACCGGGTGCGCCGGCCCTCCGCCGTTGCTGACGTACAGGCGGTACTTGTCCGCCTCGACGCCTTCGAAACTGGCCATGGTCAGCGGAATGAAACGGGAGACGGACGGCGCCGGGGTTCCGCCGGAGCCGCTCCCGCAGCCGGCCAGCGAGGCGGTGAGGGCGACTGCCGCGAAGAAGCTCACCGCCTTGGACGGAGCCATGCGTCTGTCCTCCAATCAGGGGCCGAGCGGGAGAGAAATGCACCGCATGTGCCACCCTGAGCCTTCGCCAAAGCCCCGGAAGGCGGACCCAAACGCCGTCCGGGTGTCGGGCGGAGGTCACCCAGGGTCAAGCGCACGGCGGGTCTCCGGGGACGGGGCCAGAACCTCCTCCCGGAACGAGCGAGTGCCTCGGGCTTCGGCGTGCGCCCCGGCGGTAAGTGGATTATCTCCCGGTACCCATTAGGGGTTACATCCGGGGCGGTCGGCACACACCCGGAACGCCGTTGACACCCCCCCGGGGGACCTGTTACCCGTTCCCACGACTCCGTAGGGGCAACGCGGGACAGGCTCTGGGGCGTAAGCGATCCTGACCGAACCCTCGACGACAAGAATGACCACACCTCCCGACAACCGCCAGTACACGCTGATCGTGGTCAGCGACCATTCCCAGGCCGTGCGGAAGTTCCGCCTGCCCCGGGCCTGGCTCAAGCGCGGCGCCATCGGCGCGGGGGTGGCGGCCGTCTTCGGGCTCCTCACGGTCACCCACTACTTCACCCTCCTCTCGGCCTCCTCGGAGAACCGGGTCCTGAAGGAGGAGAACGCCCAGTTGAAGTCGCAGGTGCTCCTCGTCCAGGAGAAGGTGGCCCACGTCCAGGCCACCCTGGACCGGGTGGAGCGTTTCGACGCCAAGCTCCGCAGCGCCGTCACCCACCTCCAGGATCCCGAGCGCAACCTGGCGATCGGCCCGGTCGGCGCCCCGGAGGCCGCCTCGGCCGCCTCCGCCGCTGCCGGCAGCGAGAATCCGGCGGCCCTCCCGGGGCGTATCTCCGCCCTCGACACCGAGGCGCACCGCCAGGAAGCGAGCCTCCGGGAGCTGTCCGAGTACTTCGAGGACCAGAAGTCGATGCTCGCCTCCACCCCGTCCGTCTGGCCCACCCAGGGCTGGGTGACGAGCGACTTCGGCGCCAGGCTCGACCCGTACAGCGCCGACCGCTCCATGCACCAGGGGCTCGACATCTCCACCCCCCACGGCCAGCCGGTCCTCACCCCCTCCGACGGGACGGTGGTGTTCAACGGCACCGAGGGTGGCTACGGCAAGGTCCTCGTCGTCGACCACGGCTACGGCGTGAAGACCCGCTACGGCCACCTCTCCGAGGTCTTCGTCCGGCTCGGCGAGCGGGTGGCGCGCGGCCAGAAGATCGCCGCCGTCGGAAACACCGGCCGCTCCACCGGGCCCCACCTGCACTACGAGGTGCGGGTGAACGGAATCCCGGAAAACCCCCGCAAGTTCATCCTGGAGTAGCGGGTTTTCGTGGGCGGGGGTCCTCCCCGCCCATTTGCTTTTGGCTGGCGCGGTGTTAGCTCGGAGGATAGCCTCCGCGCGCCGTCGCCGTGGCCATTCGCGTCGCGCCCGCGGACTTAGAGGTCCGCCGCGCACGTCTAAGAGGGAAAGATGCTGAACTGGACGCTTCGCAAGATCATGGGGACCAAGAACGAGCGCGAGCTCAAGCGCCTGGCCCCCATGGTGGTGCGCGTGAACGAGTTCGAGCCGCGGATGAAGGCGCTCCGGACCGAGGAGATGCCCCGGCTCACCGCCGAGTGGAAGGAGCAGATCCAGAAGGGGCGCACCCTCGAGGACGTGCTGCCCGAGGCCTTCGCGCTGGTCCGCGAGGCCAGCATCCGGTCGCTGGGGATGCGCCACTTCGACGTGCAGCTCATCGGCGGCAACGTCCTCCACGAGGGCAAGATCGCCGAGATGAAGACCGGCGAGGGCAAGACGCTCGTCGCCACCTTGCCCTGCTACCTGAACGCCCTCTCCGGGCGCGGCGTCCACGTCGTCACCGTGAACGACTACCTGGCCCGCCGCGACGCCGAGTGGATGGGTCGGCTCTACGGGACGCTGGGGATGCGCACCGGGGTGGTGGTCCACGGCCTCACCGACCAGCAGCGGCAGGACGCCTACGGCGCCGACATCACCTACGGCCAGAACAACGAGTTCGGCTTCGACTACCTGCGCGACAACATGAAGTTCCGGCTGCAGGACTACGTGCAGCGGGAGCTCAACTTCGCCATCGTCGACGAGGTGGACTCGATCCTCATCGACGAGGCCCGCACCCCGCTCATCATCTCGGGCCCCTCCGACGAGTCGAGCGAGAAGTACTACCAGGTGAACCGGCTCATCCCCTCGATGATCCGCGACGTCGACTTCACGGTGGACGAGAAGAGCCGCACCGTGGTCATGAGCGACGCCGGCGTGGAGAAGATGGAGCAGAAGCTCGGCATCCGGAACCTCTACGACCCGGAGCAGATCGAGTGGCTGCACCACGTGGAGCAGGCCCTGCGCGCCCACCACCTCTACCGCAACGAGGTGGACTACGTGGTGAAGGAGGGCGAGGTCATCATCGTCGACGAGTTCACCGGCCGCCTCATGCCGGGCCGGCGCTGGTCCGACGGCCTGCACCAGGCGGTGGAGGCCAAGGAAGGGGTGAAGATCGAGGCCGAGAACCAGACGCTGGCCACCATCTCCTTCCAGAACTACTTCCGCATGTACTCGAAGCTGGCCGGCATGACCGGCACGGCCGAGACCGAGGCGGAGGAGTTCGCCAAGACCTACGACCTCGACGTGGTGGCGGTCCCCACCAACAAGAAGAACATCCGCTCCGACTCCGAGGACCTCGTCTACAAGACCGAGCGCGAGAAGTTCAACGCCATCTGCGACGAGATCGCCAAGCGGCACGGGGAGGGGCAGCCCATCCTGGTGGGCACGGTCTCCGTGGCCAAGAGCGAGGTGGTGGCATCCCTCCTCAAGAAGCGCGGCATCCCCCACAACGTCCTGAACGCCAAGCACCACCAGCGCGAGGCCGAGATCGTGGCCCAGGCCGGTCGCAAGGGCGCGGTCACCATCTCGACCAACATGGCCGGCCGCGGCACCGACATCCTCCTCGGCGGCAACCCGGAGATGATGGCGAAGCACGAGGTCGGGCCCGAGCCCGACGCCCCCATGGAGGGCGAGGCCCCCGAGGCCTTCGAGGTCCGCCGGGTGGAGTGGGCGGCGCGGCTGGCGAAGCGCACCGAGGAGCTCAAGGTCCAGACCGCCCGGGAGCACGACGAGGTGGTGGCCGCGGGCGGCCTCCACATCGTGGGCACCGAGCGGCACGAGTCGCGGCGCATCGACAACCAGCTGCGCGGCCGCGCCGGCCGCCAGGGCGACCCGGGCTCGTCGATCTTCTTCCTCTCGCTGGAAGACGACCTGATGCGCATCTTCGCCTCCGAGCGCATCGCCAAGCTCATGGAGACGCTGGGCATGAAGGAGGGGGAGCAGATCGAGCACCGGATGCTCACCCGGTCGATCGAGGGGGCCCAGAAGAAGGTCGAGGCCCACAACTTCGACATCCGCAAGAACATGCTCGAGTACGACGACGTCATGAACCAGCAGCGGAAGTCGGTGTACCGGCTCCGCCGCATGGTGCTCGGCTTCGGCGCGGGCGTGCCGGTGGTCGAGTACGACGACGTCCCCAAGACCAAGAAGAAGATCCGGATCGAGAAGGTCTACGACTGGAAGGACGCCGGCGAGCACTTCCTCGACCTCTTCGACGACCTGGTGCGGGAGATGGTGGCCGACTGCTGCCCCGACTCCCGCAAGGACTGGGACCTCCACGCCCTGGGAATGCGGGTCCGGGAGCAGTTCGGGCTGGAGATGGCCTTCACCGATCCGTCCAGCTCCAAGGTCACCGAGGGGCGGGCCGAGCTGGAGGAGCAGATCTACAAGGTGGTGGAGAAGGCCCACCGGGCCAAGGAGGAGCTCTTCGGCGGCGACGCCGAGGGGGTTCCGCTGCTGCGCCGCTACGAGCAGTACCTCTACCTCCAGTCGATCGACGCCCTCTGGAAGGATCAC
This sequence comes from Deltaproteobacteria bacterium, assembly GCA_037129355.1. Lineage (GTDB taxonomy): Bacteria > Myxococcota > Myxococcia > Myxococcales > Anaeromyxobacteraceae > CAIOAK01. Next base: position 5,619 of record JBAXVO010000083.1, read on the forward strand.
CTCCTCCAGATGGACCACCTGCGCCAGGGCATCGGCCTGCGCGGCTACGGCCAGCGCGATCCCAAGCAGGAGTACAAGAAGGAGGGGTACGAGCTCTTCACCCGCATGAGCTGGAACGTGCGCTCCGGGGTGGTGGGGAACGTGCTCCGGCTCGTGCCGGCCCGGCAGGAGACCGCCCAGGAGATCGAGCAGAAGCGCGTGGCCCTGGGGAAGAAGCAGCGGGTCATCGAGAGCCACGCGAGCGCCGACGGGGAGGCCGAGGCCCCCAAGCAGGAGACGGTCACCCGCGGCCAGCCCAAGGTGGGGCGCAACGACCCGTGTCCGTGCGGGTCGGGCAAGAAGTACAAGAAGTGCCACGGCGCCAGCGAGGCCGCGGCGTAGGTCGCCGCGGAGGGGCCGGGACGTGCGGACGCCGCCCCACTTCGATCTCGATCGGGTGGTGCGCAGCCACGGCTGGTACGACCTGTCCCCGTGGAGCTGGAACCCGGAGCGCCGCGTGCTGGGGCGCCCGCTGCGCCTCTCGTCCGGTCGCGTCGTCCAGGTCGAGGTGGCGGAGTCCGGCCCCGGCGCCCTGGCCCTGCGCGTGACCGGCCGCGGACGGGCCGGCGCCGCCGACGCGGCCCAGATCCGCGATGCGGTCCGCGCCTGCCTGGCGCTCGCCGAGGACCTCGAGCCCTTCCGGGCCCTGGCCCGCGTCGTGGAGGGGAACGAGGGGCCGCGCCCCGTCCAGCGGGCGCTCGACCGTGGGCTGGGCCGCCTGCTCCGCTCCCCCACCGTCTTCGAGGACGCGGTGAAGACCCTCTGCACCACCAACTGCTCGTGGGCGCTCACCCGGGCCATGACCTCCCGCCTGGTCGAGGCGCTGGGGGAGGAGGGGCCCACCGGGCGCGCCTTCCCGGAGCCCGCGGCGATGGCCGCCCGGACCGAGCGCTTCTACCGGGAGACCATCCGGGCCGGCTACCGCGCCCCCTTCCTCCGGACGCTGGCCCGGGACGTGGCGTCGGGGCGGCTCGACATGGAGGGCTGGCGCGACCCGGCCATCGCGCCGGCCGACCTCCGCCGGCGGATCCTCGAGCTGGACGGGTTCGGCCCGTACGCGGCCGAGCACCTGATGCGGCTCCTGGGGCGACACGAGGGGCTCGCGCTCGACTCCTGGACGCGCCGGAAGATCGCCACCCTCCGCGGCCGGAAGCGGCAGCCCACCGACCGGGTCCTCACCCGCTGGTTCGCCCCCTGGGGCGAGTGGGCCGGTCTCGCCATGTGGCTCGAGGCGACCGGGGACTGGCACGGCGACGCGCCGGCCGCCCCGTGATAGGGAATCGGCATGCGATTCGCCTTCGTGCTGCTCCGGGTGGAGCCTGGACGCCTCGAGGAAGTGGCCGCCGCGGTCATGGAGATCGACGGGGTCTCCGAGGTCCACTCCATCACCGGCCCGTTCGACCTGCTCGTGAAGCTCTACGCCCCGGGCTACGACGACTTCGGCGACCTCAGCCCGGGCCGGCTCCAGAAGGTTCCCGGGATCCGGGACACCGAGACGATGCTGGCCTTCCGGGCCTTCAAGACGACGGCCTGACCCGCAGCCCCGAGAGGGAACCGATGTCCATCCGCCCGACCTTCGTCGCCGCCGTCCTCCTGCTCGCGTCGCTGCCGGCCCGGGGGGAGGCCCCGCCCGCCCGGGCGGTCCAGGCCACGACGGCGCCGCCCGTCGTCACCCTCGACCGCACCGACGAGAAGGGGGTCGTCTCCGGCGGCCGGACGATCGACGTGATGGCCAACGTGAAGTCGGTGGACCTGATCGCGCGGACCGTGACGCTGCGAGGCCCCCAGGGGCGCGTGGAGACCCTGAAGGTCGGGCCCGAGGTGACGAACCTCGAGAAGATCGAGAAAGGCGATCGGGTGCGCATCCGCTACCGGGAGGGGCTCGTGCTCCGGTTCCAGGCCCCGGGCACGCCGGACGTCGCGCCCGAGGTGGAGAAGAAGGTCGCGAAGACAGGCGCGGGGGACGTGCTCTCGGGGAACGAGACGGTGCGGGTCCGCGAGACGGTGGCGATCACCGCCATCGACGCCGCGGCGCGGACGGTCACCCTCCTGGGGCCCGATGGAAAGCCCCACGTCGTGAAGGCGGGCCCGGACGTCGCGCTCGACCGGGTGAAGGTCGGAGACCGGTTCACCGCCACCTACTCGTCGGCGACGGCGGTCACCGTGGAGCCCGTCTACCGGCAGTAGCCGGGCCGCGGTCAGAAGTTCAAGTGGACGTTGTCCGGGGGGACGCCGGCGTCCTTCAGGGTGCCCTTCACCTCGTTCACCATGGCGGTCATCCCGCACACGTAGGCCTCGGTGCCAGCGGGGTCGGAGCCGGCCAGGGCCAGCGCTCGGGCCACCTCCTGCACCCGTCCGCGAACGCCGGGCCAGGCCTCGTCGGCGTCGGAGGGGCAGAGGACCACCCGGATGCCGTGCCGCTCCCAGTCGAGGTGCTCGGAGCGGTAGGCGAAGTCGGCGCCGCGCCGCTGGCCGTAGAAGAGGCTGACGCGGCGGAACCGGTTGCGGTGGGCGACGACGTGCTGGATCAGCGCGCGCACCGGGGCGATCCCGGAACCGGCCGCGAAGAGCAGGAGGTCGCGCCCCTCGGCCTGGCCGATGGGGAACCCCTTGCCGAAGGGGGCGCTCGTCTCGATCCGCGTCCCGGGCAGGGCCGAGGCGACGAGCTCGTCGGCGATCCGGCCGCCCCGCTTCAGGAGCAGGTCGACGGTGGCGTCGGCGGCCGGGGCGCTGGCGAGGGCGAAGTAGGCCTCGCCGGACGGGGCGCGCAGCTTCACCACCTGGCCGGGGACGGTGTGGCTCGCCGCGAGAGGGCCGAGCCCCACCCGGAGGGCGCGCAGGGACGGGGTCTCGTCCCAGGCGGCGAGGACGGGGACGGCCTCGTACGGCGTGGCGGATCCGGGCATGCCGGCAATCTAGCAAGAAGGCGGGTCCCATCCCACGGCCGCTTCGGGGGGCCAGTCCCGCTCCCGCACGCAGCCGGAGCGGAGCTCGGAGAGCGGGTAGCGGGTGCCGCGCCAGACGATGCCCCCACGCAGCGTGGTGAGCGCCGCGCTCGTGATCACCACCCCGGCCAGGGCGGTCCCGGTGAACGGGAGGAGGAGCCCCTCGAGGCCGCTCCCGCCGCCGAACCGGCGCGCCACCGTTCCCACCACCGCGGCGCCGGTGATCCAGCCGAGGAGCCCGACGGTCCGGGCGGCGATTCCGGGCGCGAGCAGCGCGGCCAGCGCGGGGCCGAGGCTGGTGACGACGAGGGCCGCCCCGGACGTGAGCGCCACGCCCCAGCGGAACTCGGTCCCGGCGAAGGAGTTCTTGAGGAGCCCCACCCAGGAGGCCAGGAAGCCCGCGTTCCAGCGCACCGAGACGAGCCCGTCCGAGTCGATCGCCCCCTGTCGCACGCCGCTCCGGCGCAGGACGATCCCGAGCTTCACGTCGTCGACTGCCTCGAGCCGGAGCCGCCGGTGCCCCCCGGTGCGCAGGTACTCGTCCCGCCGGACCAGGTTGAAGGCGCCGATCCCGACGTAGGCCGGTGTCCCGGCGCGCCGGAGCTCCCAGGTCCGGAACACCGGGTTCACCAGCGTCGCGAAGGTGGAGACGAAGGCGCGCTCCAGGAACCCGGGGGCGACGAGCCGCGGCAGCGCCACCAGGTGGCCGAGTCCGTGCCGCCCGGCGTAGGCCACGGCCCGGCGCAGCGCGCCCGGAGCGAAGATCACGTCCCCGTCGGTGAAGAGGAGCCAGCCGTCGGAGGCCGCATCGGCGCCCGAGGCGCAGGCGTGGTTCTTCCCCAGCCACCCCGGGGGAAGCTCCCTCACGTGGACCACGCGCAGGCGGGGCTGGTCCGAGGCCACCCGGTCGAGGATGGCGCCGGTGCCGTCGGTGGAGCGGTCGTCGACGGCCACGACGCGAAGCTCCGGGTAGTCCTGGGCGAGGAGCGATTCCACGGCCGCCTCCACGCCGCGCGCCTCGTCCCGCGCCGGCACCACCACGGTGAGGGCGGGCCATCCACCCGGCGGCGGGTCGGGAGGGACCGCCGTGAGCCGATCGACGCAGCGGTCGGTGCGGATCCCCACCCAGGCCACGCGGAGCCAGGCGAGGAGCCCGGCGGCAGCGGCGAGGAGCCAGGGCACGTTGGCTAGAAGGTGACCAGCGAGTCGACCCGGCTGGCGCCGAGCCGCTTCTTCCCCTCGAGGAAGGCGAGCTCGACCACGAAGGCGTAGCCGGCGAGCTCCGCCCCCTGCCGGGCGACGAGCCTCCCGACCGCCTCGGCGGTGCCGCCGGTGGCGAGCAGGTCGTCGACCACGAGCACCCGCTCGCCCGGTCCGACCGCGTCGATGTGCAGCTCGAGCCCGTCCTCGCCGTACTCGAGCTGGTAGGTCTCGCGGATGGTCTCCCAGGGGAGCTTGCCGGGCTTGCGGACGATGGAGAGCCCGGCGCCGATCGCGTAGGCGAGCGGGGCGGCGAAGATGAAGCCGCGCGACTCGATGCCCACCACCTGGTCGATCTTCCTCGGCCCCCAGCGGGCCACCAGCTCGTCGATGACCCGCTTGTAGGTGGGGGCGTGCCCCAGGATCGGCGTGATGTCCTTGAAGAGGATCCCCTTCTTGGGGAAGTCGGGGACGTCGCGGATCGAGCGACGGAGGAGGTCGGAGATCGGTTCCATGGCGGTGGGCTCCATCAGGGCAGGTAGGGGAGGGGATCTCGGGGGCGCGTGTTCTCGCGCACCTCGAAGTGGAGATGCGGGCCGGTGGTGCGTCCGGACTGCCCCACCTTGGCGATGGGCGTCCCGGCCTCGACGCGGTCGCCGTCCTTCACGAGCACCGCGCTGTTGTGGGCGTAGAGGGTGATGAGGGAGTTGGGGTGGCGGAGGATCACGATGGTCCCGTAGCCCTTCTGGCTGCCGGTGAAGATCACCTCGCCCGCCGCGGCCGCCCGGACGATCGTCCCCTCCGGCGCGGAGAGGTCGATGCCGTCGTGCGGCTGTCCCTGCTTCACGCCGAAGCCGCGGTAGAGCACCCCCTTGAGCGGCCACTGGAGCGTGCCGCTCCCCGGCTTCCGGGGGAGGAGCGCCGGCTCGGGATCCTGCGCGGCCGACGCGCCGGCGGGGAGCGGCCCCACCTCCAGCGCACGGACGGCGCCGGGAACGAAGAGCTCCTGGCCGACCACGAGGGACTTGGGGTCGGAGATCCCGTTCGCCTCCATGAGCTCCCGCGGATCGATGCCGTAGGTCCTGGCGATCCGGTAGAGCGTCTCCCCCTTCTGCACGACGTGGGTGGTGCCGAGCAGCTCCGGCTCGACGTGGGCGTCGCCCGTGCCGAGCGGGAAGGGGGGCGGGCGCTGGCCGGAGACCTCCGCGGGCGTCCGCTGGCGGGCGGCGCAGGCCGTGAGCGTCGCCAGGGCGATCGCCCCGGCGACGAGCCAGCGGGTCACGGGGCGGGCTCCCGGTGGAAGCCGGTGACGGCCAGGTCGGCCAGCCCGGCGAAGAGCCCGTCGTGGGTCAGGTCGAGGCGGAGCGGGGTCACCGCCACCAGCCCCTCGTCGAGCACGGTGTTGCAGTCGGAGAGCGGGATGTCCTGGTGGCTCGCGTCGCCGCCGATCCAGAAGTAGCTGCGGCCGCGCGGGTCCTGCTTCTCGATCACCTCGTTGCCGTAGGTGCGGACCCCGAGGCGGGTGAAGCGGAAGCCCTTCACCGGTCCGGCCGGCACGTTCACGTTGAGGAGGATCGGCCTCGGGGGGTGGAGGGCCGCGATGCTCCGGGCCAGCTCGGCGGCGAAGGCCGCGGGCGGCCCGAAGTCGTGGGGCGGACGGGCGGCGAGCGACACCGCGATGGCGGAGACCCCGAGCAGCGCGCCCTCCATGGCCGCGGCCACCGTCCCCGAGTAGAGGACGTCGTTGCCCAGGTTGGGGCCGTGGTTCACGCCGGAGAGGACCAGGTCGGGGGGGCGCCCCCGGAGCACGTGGTTGAGCGCGAGGTACACCGCGTCGGTGGGGGTGCCGTCCACCGAGAACCTGCGCTCGCCGACCTGGACGATCCGGAGCGGTCGGTGCAGCGAGATGGCGTGGCTGGAGGCCGACTGCTCCCGGTCGGGAGCCACCACCCAGACCTCGTCGTCGGAGAAGGCGGCGGCGAGCGCCGCCAGGCCGGGCGCGTTCACGCCGTCGTCGTTGGAGAGGAGGACGCGCACGGGGGGAATGTAGCAGCGCCCCGCCCCCCCGGCCAGGAACGCGTCAGCGCAGGCCGACGAGCAGCACCACGAGCGCCGCCGTGCTCCCGGCGAGCGCCGTCCACCCCACCACGCGCAGGCGGCGGGCCGGGATCCGCAACAGGATCACCATGAGTGAAGCGAGCGCCAGCGGGGCCACCGCCGCGGGCACGGCCCAGGGGACCGCCCCGACCGCGGAGAGCGCCGTCGCCGTCCCCTGCAGGAGGAGCACCGCCCCCGTGGCCGGCAGACCCGGGTCGCGCGCCGGAGCCCGGGCCCGGGTGAGCACCACCTCGACCGCCAGCGTGGTGGCGGCGAACCCGAGCGTCCAGGCGAGCCAGGCGGCCGCGGCGGTCCCCGGGGGCACGCCGGACGCCACCGCCACCGGGAAGCCGGCCGAGGAGAGCGCGGTCGCCACCGCCACCTCGCCCGCCACCGTCCGCTCCAGTTCGAGACGGACGAGGAGGGCGATCCCGGCGGCGAGCACCGGAGGCACCGCCGAGGCCAGCCGCGCGCCGGGCGAGGCGAGCGCGAAGCCCGCCCCGGCCATCACCACCGCGATGGAGAGCAGCCCGGCGGCGAGCCGGAGGGCGCGCGCGCCGTCCTCGTCCCGCGCCCGCTTGCCCCGGTTCCCGGTGGCGACGAGCAGGGGCTCGTAGGAGAGGAACCCGGCGAAGGCGCCGGCCGCGAGCAGCACCGCCGCGACCCCGGGCCGGCCCAGCCCCAGGGCGCAGACGAGCGGCAAGGCGATCTGGCCGTAGGCGCCGTGCTCGTGGGGGAGGAGGGAGCGGCGGGTGGGGGTCGGCATCGTGCGGGTACCCGGATGGGGCTGAGAGGATTATCACGAAATCGTTGCGGAATCGGGCGACCGGGACGTTGCGGCATGGGGGATCGAGACCTACACTCGTAGCGAGATGATACCCGTCCAGCCGGGGAGCCTCGTCATCCGGATGGACGGGGTTTTCGACATCGATTCCGTCCAGGTGATCCGCGAGCGGGTCGAGGCCCTTCCCGTCGAGACCGAGGTCTACGTCGACCTGTCCCGGGTCCGGGAGTTCCACGACCGGGCCGTGGCCCTGCTCGCCGAGGTGCTGGCCGTGGCGAGGGCCCGCGTCTTCGTCCGCGGCCTCCGCCAGCACCAGTACCGCATGCTCCGCTACCTGGGCGTCCTGCCCAGCGCGCTCGATCCCGGCCTGGCACGGCCGGCGCTCGAGCGCTAGCGCCCCCTCACCTCCGGCGGATCGCCGCGAGATCGGCGAAGGGCTCGCTCCTGGGCATGGAGAGGAACGCCTCCGCCAGGTCAT
>JBAXVO010000084.1:0-13093 GCA_037129355.1 Deltaproteobacteria bacterium
GCCCTTGGCCACCCCCTCCTTGATGTAGACGAGCACCACGTCCCCGAGCTGGCGCTGCCCGCAGAGGAGCGCCATCGTCCCGCCGATCTGGCCGGCCCCGATCAGTGCGATCTTCTTCCTTGGCATGTCGATTCCTGTACCACCCCGCCCTCGGAACTGGCAACGGTCGGGGAAGGATCCCATCACCCGGGGAGAAGCCCGACGACGGACACGCCGGCGACGAGGAAGGCCTCCCGGACCCGGGGGTCGATCGCCGCGGCGAGCTCGATCTCCCGCTCGGCCCCGAAGCTCGTCCGGACGTGGGTGGGCGTGCGTCCGGGGTGGAGCATGATCTCCGTCGTCCCCTCGGACAGCGCGCCGACCGCCGTGACGAGCCGCTCCACCGTCCAGCAGGGGCGCAGCCCGGCGTCGCCGACGAAGGCGTCGCAGGCGCGCGCCCCGGCCGCGCGGATCCGGTCCCGCATGATCGGGTCGAGCGCCCGCACCCGCAGACCGAGAGGCCCCGCCACCCGGAGCAGCGCCTCGAGCACGGGCGGCTCGGCGTGAACGTGCCGGTGGCCGTCGACGTGGGCCGGCGGCGCCCCGCGGATCTCCTCGAAGCGGCCGAACTGGGCGCGGATCTCCCGCTCCGCGTCCGAGGCTCCGAGCCCCCGCGGAAGGTCGAGGTGGAGCCCGATCGCCAGCGAGCGTGGCGCGCGCTCGAGCGCCCCCATCGCGAAGGGCCCGGTGACGAGCGCGCTCGCCGCCGCCACCACGCCGTGCCGGTGCGCCTCCAGGATCCCGGCGTCGATGGCCGGGTCGTACCCGAGGTCGTCGGCGACGAGGAGCGCGGAGCGCCCGGTCACGTCGGGATCTCGACCGCGAAGACGGCGCCCTTCCCGGGCTCGCCCCGCGCCCGGATCCGCCCGCCGTGGGCCTCGACGATCTCCCGCGCGACGTAGAGCCCGAGCCCGAGCCCCGGGTAGTGGTGGGCCGGCGCGGCCCGCTCGAAGCGGCCGAAGATGCGCTCGGCCTGGTCGGCCTCGATGCCCACGCCGCTGTCGGCGACCTCGATGCGCACGGCGCCGCCGGTGTGCTCGACCCGGATCTCGACCGGTTTCCCCTCCCCGAACTTCACCGCGTTCCCGAGCAGGTTCCCGAGCACCTGCTCGATCCGGACCCGGTCGAGGGAGGCACGCACCGGCCCCGGCGCGACCACCCGGATCGAGGAGCCGTGGGCCAGGTCGAGGTCGGCCTGGTACGGGGCCGCCACCTCCCGCACCAGCGCCGAGACGTCGAGGTCCTCCCGGGCGAGCTGCATCCGCCCGAGGCGGATGCGGGACAGATCGAGCAGCGCCTCGACCAGCCCGGCCAGGCGGCGCACCTGCCGATCGAGCGACACGACCCGCTCGCGGACCGCCGGCGGGGAGCCGGCCCGCTCCGTCACCCGCTCGAGCATCTGCACCTGGACGTGCAGCGCGGTCACCGGGGTGCGCAACTCGTGGGAGGCGACCGAGAGGAACTCGTCCCTGGCCCGGACCTCCTCCTGCGCCTGCCGGTAGAGCAGCGCCTTCGCCTCCACGCGCCGTCGCTCGGTCGAGTCCCGGATCGCGGCGACGGCCCAGGTGTGCGTCCCGTCGCGCAGCGGCGAGAGGCTGATCTCGGCGGGGAACTCGCTGCCGTCCCGGCGCAGCGCGGTGAGGTCGGTGCCGAGCCCCATCGGGCGTGGCCGGGGGCCGTCGTGGTAGGCGCGCCGGACCCCGACGTGCCCCGCGCGGTAGCGGGCCGGCAGGAGCACCTCGATGGCCTGGCCGACGATCTCCTCGCGACCCCAGCCGAAGAGGTCGACGGCCATCGCGTTCACGTAGACCACGAGCCCCTGGCCGTCGACGACCACGATCCCGTCGGGCACGAACTCGAGGAGCGAGAAGTCCATGGCCGCCTTCCGGACGGCGCTCAGACGGCGTTTCGTCCCTGGGGCGCGTCGAAGTCGTAGAGCGATTCGACGCGCACGTTTCGGTAGCGCTCCAGCCTTAGGGCCATGCGGGACAGGAGCGCCAGGAATTCGACCACGTCCGGACCCTGCCCGGCCGGCGCCTCCTTCTGCCGGCGCTTCGCCTCCTTCAGGATGGCCCGCCGGACCTCCCTGGGGTGGTAGACGAACGAGGCCGAGAAATGGAGCTTGCCCTCGTGGGGCAGGAGCCGCGCCTCGAAGATGTCCCCCTTGGCGAGCGCCACCACGGCCCGCCGCTCCTCCACCTCGTGCCGCTCCTCGCCGAGGACCTCCTGGAGCTCCACGATCCCGGGCCGGAGGCGGCGCACCTCGAAGAGGGACCTGCGGCTGCGCCCCAGGTCCCTCATCTGCGCCCGCTCGTCGGTGGTGAAGTTCCCGGCGCCGTCCCGGAGGAACAGGTCGAGCGTGGTGTGCTCGCCATCGGGGCGGTAGTCGTAGAGGTAATGGTCGAGCAGGCCGTTCATCCGGTGCTCGAAGCTCTTGTCCTCCTCGTGCGGCTCCCCCACGGCGGCGAACCAGGCCCGCCGCGCCTCGAGGAGCCAGGGCTGCCGCTCCTCCGCGCCCGCCCAGGCGAGGAGCCGATCGTGGAGTTCACCCAGGGTCACCGACGCTGCTCCATCATCCCCACGAAGCGCCCGAAGAGGTGGCGCGCGTCGTGCGGACCGGGCGAGGACTCCGGGTGGTACTGGACGCCGAAGGCGGCCGCGTCGAGCACCTCGATGCCCTCCACGGTGCCGTCGTTCAGGTTCACGTGGGATACCCGGGCCCGCTTCCCGAGCGACCGGTCGTCGACCGCGAAGCCGTGGTTCTGCGCGGTGATGTCCACCTTGCCGGTGGCGAGGTCCTTCACCGGCTGGTTGGCCCCGCGGTGGCCGAACTTGAGCTTGTAGGTGGACCCGCCGAGGGCCAGCGAGAGGATCTGGTGGCCGAGGCAGATTCCGAAGACCGGCACCTTTCCGAGGAGGGCCGCGACCGTGTCCTTCGCACCCACCACCGCCGCCGGGTCGCCGGGACCGTTGGTGAGGAAGACGCCGTCGGGGCGATGGGCCAGCGTCTCGGCCGCCGTGGTGCGGCTCGGAACCACCGTGACCCGGCAGCCCGCGTCGGCGAGGAGCCGGAGCATGGCCCGCTTGAGCCCCCAGTCGTAGGCGACCACGTGGAACCGGGGGTGCTCCACCTGCCGCCGTTCGTCCACGGTCCAGGCGTCGGCGCCCCCCTCGCTCCACTCGTACGGCTCGGGCGTGGAGATGCGGGTGGCGAGGTCCTGCCCCTCCATCCCGGGCAACGACCGGGCCCGGTCGACCAGCGCCGCCGGGGTCCCCTCGGTGGCGATGACCCCCATCTGCGCGCCGGTGGTGCGGATGTGGCGGGTGAGGCGCCGGGTGTCGATGCCGTGGATGCCGACGATCCCGTTCTTGATCAGGTAGGCCTCGATCCCCTCCTCGGCCCGGAAGCTGGACGGCTCCCGCGCGAAGTGGCGGACGATGAAGCCGGTGGGATGGGGCTTCGCCGACTCCTCGTCGGCCCGGTTCGTCCCGTAGTTCCCCTGCTCCGGGTAGGTCATGCAGACCATCTGGCCGACGTAGGAGGGGTCGGTCAGGATCTCCTGGTAGCCGGTCATGGAGGTGTTGAAGACCACCTCGCCGCAGGTCTCCCCGGAGGCGCCGAAGGCCTCCCCCTCGAAGACCGTCCCGTCGGCGAGCGCGAGCGTCGCCTTCTTCACGGAACGACCCCGTCCTCGTGCACCAGCCGTCCACCCACGAAGGCGTGCGTGCAGCGACCGGTGAGCGTCCTGCCCTTCCACGGGGTGTTCCGGCTCTTGCTGAAGCCGCGCATCGGGTCGACCACCCAGGCGCGCGCGGGGTCGAGCACGGCCACGTCGGCCGGCGAACCCACGGCGAGCGTCCCCCCGGGGAGCCCGAAGCAGCGGGCGGCCCCGATGGTGAGCGCCTCGACGAGCCGCTTCTCGGAGAGGATCCCCTGCCGGACCAGGTCGAGGCAGACCGGGAAGGCGGTCTCGAGCCCGAGCACGCCGTTCAGCGCGGCGTCGAACTCCAGCTTCTTCTCCTCCGGGGAGTGGGGCGCGTGATCGGTGGCGATGGCGTCGATGGTGCCGTCGGCCAGCCCCTCCCGCAGGGCCTTCACGTCCTCGAGGGTGCGGAGCGGTGGGTTCATCTTGAAGTCGGGGTCGTAGTCGCTCCGCGCCACGTCCTCGTCGGTGAGGGCCAGGTGGTGCGGCGTCACCTCGGCGGTGACCGGGAGTCCGCGCCGCCGCGCCTCGCGCAGCGCGCGCACGCTCCCCGCGGTGGAGACGTGGCAGAGGTGCAGCCGCCCGCCGGTGAGCTCGAGGAGCGAGAGGTCCCGCAGCACCATCACGTCCTCGGCCTGCGCCGGCACGCCCTTCAGGCCGAGCCGCGTGGCGGTGGGCCCCTCGTTCATGACTCCCTTGCCGACGAGGTGGAGGTCCTCCTCGTGGACGGCGAGGGGGAGGCCGAAGGCCCGCGAGTACTCGAGGGCGCGGCGCATGAGCGCCGACGACATCACCGGGCTTCCGTCGTCGGAGAGGGCCACGCAGCCGGCCGCCTTGAGCTCGCCGTACTCGGCCAGCTCCTCCCCCTTGCGCCCCTTGGTGACCGCGCCCACCGGGTAGACGTGGGCGAGCCCCGCCGCCGCCGCGCGGGCCAGCATGAGCTCGGTCACGCTGGTGTTGTCGTTGGCGGGGACGGTGTTGGGCATGGCGCAGACGGCGGTGAACCCGCCGGCGACCGCCGCCCGCGTCCCGGTGGCGACGCTCTCCTTGTACTCCTGCCCGGGCTCGCGCAGGTGCACGTGCAGGTCGATGAAGCCGGGGGTGACCCACCGTCCCCGGGCGTCGACCACGTGCGCGCCCGCGGGTACGTCGACCCGCTCGGCCACCGCCGCGACCTTGCCGTCGCGCAGGATCACGGTCCGGATCCCGTCGATGCCACTGGCCGGGTCGATGACCCGCCCGCCCTGGATGACGACCACGTCCTTCGCGTTGCTCATGCCGAAACCTTCTCCGCTCGGTCTTCGCCGGCGCCGCCGGCGAGGAGGTAGAGGATGGCCATCCGGACGGCCACGCCGTTCTGCACCTGGTCGAGGATCACGCTGCGCGGCCCGTCGGCGACGTCGGAGGAGAGCTCGACGCCCCGGTTGATGGGGCCCGGGTGGAGGATCACGGCGTCCTCCTTCAGCCACTCGGCCGCCTTCTTGGCGTTGAGACCCCAGAACTTGGAGTACTCCCGGGTGTTGGGGATGAGCGGGTCGCCGATCCGCTCGTGCTGGATGCGCAGCATGATCACCGCGTCGACGCCCTGCACGGCGCTGCGCAGGTCGTGGTGCACCGTGGCGCCGAGCTGCTCGATGCCCTGCGGGATCATGGTGGGCGGGCCGCAGAGCCGGACCTTGGCGCCCAGCTTGGGCAGGGAATGCAGGTCGGAGCGAGCCACCCGGGAGTGGCTGATGTCGCCGACGATGGCGACGGTGCGCCCCTCCAGGCTTCCGAACCGCTCCCGCAGGGTGAAGCAGTCGAGGAGCCCCTGGCTGGGGTGCTCGTGGGCGCCGTCGCCGGCGGAGACCACCGAGCAGCCCACGTGGCGGGCCAGGAAGTTGGGGGCGCCGCTCGCCGAGTGGCGCACCACGAGGACGTCGGGGCGCATGGCCTCGAGGTTCTTCGCGGTGTCGAGGAGGGTCTCCCCCTTGGTCGTGGAGGACTGGGCCGCCGTCCAGTTGAGCGAGTCGGCGGAGAGCACCTTGGCGGCGATCTCGAAGGAGCTGCGGGTGCGGGTGGAGGTCTCGAAGAACAGGTTCACGACGTTCTTGCCGCGAAGCGACGGGACCTTCTTCACCGGCCGGGACAGGACCTCCTTCATCGAGACGGCGAGGTCGAGAACCTGCAGGATCTCCTCGCGGGAGAGCCCCTCCAGGGCGATGAGGTGGCGATGGCGTCCGATCACGGCTTCCTCCCCTCGCGAACCACCACCGAGTCCTCGGCGGCCCCGTTCTCCCGCCAGCGCACCTGGACGTCGTCCCCCTCGGGGACGTCGAGCCGGGCCCCGGCGAAATCCGCGGCGATGGGCAGCTCGCGCCCGCCGCGATCGACCAGGACCGCCAGCCACACGCGGCGCGGCCGGCCGAAGTCGACCAGCTCGTCGAGGGCGGCCCGGATGGTGCGGCCGGTGTAGAGGACGTCGTCGGCGAGCACGATGGTCCGCCCCTCGAGCGGGAAGCGGACGTCGGTGGGGCCCACCACGGGCGCTGCGCCGCGCTGGGAGAGGTCGTCCCGGTAGAGGGCGATGTCGAGGGTGCCGAGCGGGGGCGGCGCCCCGGTCACCTTGCCGATCTCGGCGCGGATCCGTTCGGCCAGCGGGACACCTCCCCGACGGATGCCGACGAAGGCCAGCCGCTCCAGGGAGCCCTCTGCCCGGGCCCGCTCCAGCACCTCGTGGGCGATGCGCTGCACCGCGCGCTGCACGGCCTCGGCGTTCATGCCTTCCCTCTCCCCTTCCCCTTCACCGCGGCGGACCCCAGTCCGGCCGGGAGATGTCCATGGTCAGGTCCACCCGGAAGACCCGTTCCAGCGTCCGGTCCAGCCACGGGAGATCGATCACGCGCGGATACTCGAAGGCCACGTGCACGGTGGGGGGCTTGGCCTCCCGGTCCCGCTCCCAGAGGATGTCCTCCCGCTTGAGGTCGATGACCGGGATCCAGATCCGCGCCCCGGCCGCGTCGACCCCGGGCTCCTGCTGCAGCGTTCGGATCTTCTGGATCATGCCCTGCACCAGCGCCTCGTCGTCGAGGTTCTTCACCGCCTGGTTGCCGTAGTCCCGGACCACCTGCTTCACCTCGTACTGGAGCACCGCCGGCGGGACGAAGACCACCGCCGCATAGGCGGCGGCGGCGAGTCCCAGCAGGAGGAGGATCGTCACCCAGCTCGCGGCTCCACGTTCTAGCCGCTCCCTCCGACACCGGGTAGCGGCCAGGCGGGTCGTCTGGTCGGGGGTCGCCACGGTCAATCCTCCACCTTCAGGACTGCGAGGAACGCCTCCTGCGGGATCTCCACCTGCCCCACCTGCTTCATCCGCTTCTTGCCCTCCTTCTGCTTCTCGAGGAGCTTGCGCTTGCGGCTGATGTCGCCACCGTAGCACTTGGCGAGGACGTTCTTGCGGTAGGCCTTCACGGTCTCCCGGGAGATGACCTTGGCCCCGATGGCCGCCTGGATGGCCACCTCGTACATCTGCTTGGGGATGACCTCGCGGAGCTTCTGGCAGACGTCGCGCCCGCGCTGGTAGGCCCGCTCCCGGTGGACGATGACCGAGAGGGCGTCGACCGGCTCCCCGTTGATGAGGATGTCGAGCCGGACCAGGTCGGCCTCCAGGTAGCCGAGCAGCTCGTAGTCGAGCGAGGCGTAGCCGCGGGAGACGCTCTTCAGCTTGTCGAAGAAGTCGAAGACCACCTCGGCGAGCGGGATCTCGTAGGTGATCTGCACCCGGCTCGTGCCGATGTACTTCAGGTCGCGCTGCACGCCGCGCCGGTCCTGGCAGAGCTTGAGGATGTTCCCCACGTCGTCGGTCCGGCCGTGGATGTGGCAGGTGAGGATGGGCTCCTCGAAGACGGCGATCCTCTGGACCGGCGGAAGCTTGGCCGGGTTGTCGATCTCGATCACCGCGCCCTGCGTGTCGGTGATCCGGTAGACCACCGAGGGCGCGGTGGTGATCAGCGTGAGGTTGTACTCGCGCTCCAGCCGCTCCTGGACGATCTCCATGTGGAGCAGCCCCAGGTAGCCGCAGCGGAACCCGAAGCCGAGGGCCTGGCTGGTCTCGGGCTCGAAGGTGAAGGCCGAGTCGTTGAGGCGCAGCTTCACGAGCGCGTCGCGCAGCTGGTCGTAGTCGGCGGCGTCCACCGGGAAGACGCCGCTGAAGACCATGGGCTTCACCACCTTGAAGCCCGGGAACGGCGCGTCGATGGGGCGCCGGGCCTCGGTGATGGTGTCGCCGACCTTGGCGTCGTGGACGTCCTTCACGTTGGCGACCACCACCCCCACGTCACCGGCCATGAGGTGCTGCACCGGCCGGGAGAACGGGGCGAAGACGCCGAGCCCCTGCACCTCGAACTCCTTCTTGTTCGCGAACAGCAGGATCTGCTGCCCGGGGCGCAGCGTGCCCTCGAAGACCCGCACCAGCATGACCACGCCGCGGTAGGTGTCGTACCAGGAGTCGAAGATGATGGCCTTGAGCGGGGCCTCCGGATCGCCCGAGGGCGGCGGGACCTTCTTCACCACCCGCTCGAGGATCTCCTCGATGCCGATGCCCTCCTTGGCGCTCGTGGGGATGGCCTCGGAGGCGTCGAGGCCGATGACGTCCTCGATCTCCTGGCGCACCGCCTCGACGTCGGCGCTCGGCAGGTCGATCTTGTTGATGACCGGGATGATCTCGAGGTCGTGGTCGAGGGCCTGGTAGACGTTGGCGAGCGTCTGCGCCTCCACGCCCTGGGTGGCGTCGACGACGAGCACGGCCCCCTCGCAGGCGGCGAGCGACCGGGAGACCTCATAGGCGAAGTCCACGTGTCCCGGGGTGTCGATGAGGTTGAGGACGTAGTCCTTCCCGTCCTTGGCCCGGTAGGCCATGCGGACGGTCTGGGCCTTGATGGTGATCCCCCGCTCCCGCTCCAGCTCCATGTTGTCGAGGAACTGGGCCTGGGACTCCCGCGCCGTCACGGTCCCGGTGGCCTCGAGGAGACGGTCGGCGAGCGTCGACTTTCCGTGGTCGATGTGCGCGATGATGGAGAAGTTGCGGATGTTCTGGTTCGAGTCGGGCATCGGGTCGGGGCTTTCTAGCACGCGATACCGACCGAGACACCCCCCGAGCCGCAGCCCGATGACGCTTTGCGTTACATGGATCGGGCACGCGCATCGGGGGGAACCCTTGTGGGGATCTCGTCCCGAAGATGGCAGGACTCCCACATTCACCTACCTCGTGATCTGGCCGAATTTACCGCATCTAGTGTCTGTCAAGGCCGTGCCATACAATATATTGTGGTTGACGGCTTGACAACCCAGTCCCCACGGATATCGTCCGCCATCGCCGCCGGAGGATGCGGGAGTGGAACCCGGCAGGCCGATTTGGGTGAAGGGGCGAGGGCGCCCCCCGTGTCAGAGGCGACGGGTAGAGCCTCCGGTCCGCCATCGCGGTGGGCGCGGAGGCAGGGGATGGGGAAACGGGGCGGAAGGCGACGACGCATGACGCCCCACAAGGCCATTGGGAGGTCTGAGATGATCGAGCGGGAGAGCGCGTCCGCGCAGCGTCGCGGCGCACGGCAGCAGCGCAAGTCGGCACGCAAGGGGATCTCGGTTCCCCGGTACTTCACCACGCCGGGCGTGGATCCGGCCGAGGAGCTGGCCTGGGAGACCCGCACCGCCGCCATCACCGGCGAGGGCGGCAAGGTCATCTTCGAGCAGAAGGACGTCGAGGTCCCGAAGAGCTGGTCCCTGCTCGCCACCAACGTGGTCTCGTCCAAGTACTTCCGCGGCCAGCAGGGCACCGCGCAGCGCGAGACCTCGGTGCGCCAGCTGGTCGGGCGCGTGGTCCGCACCATCTCCGCCTGGGGGCGCAAGGACGGCTACTTCGCCTCCGACGCCGACGCCGAGGCCTTCGAGGCCGAGCTCGGCCACCTCGTCTACCGGCAGAAGATGAGCTTCAACTCGCCCGTCTGGTTCAACGTGGGCGTGGAGGAGCAGCCGCAGTGCTCCGCCTGCTTCATCAACTCGGTCAACGACTCGATGGACTCGATTCTCAAGCTCGCCCACACCGAGGGCATGCTCTTCAAGTACGGGTCGGGCGCGGGCTCCAACCTCTCCCGCATCCGTTCCTCGAAGGAGTACCTCTCCGGTGGCGGCGAGGCCTCCGGGCCGGTCTCCTTCATGCGCGGCTTCGACGCCTTCGCCGGCGTCATCAAGTCGGGCGGCAAGACCCGGCGCGCCGCCAAGATGGTCATCCTCGACGCCGACCACCCGGACATCGAGGAGTTCGTCTCGTCCAAGGCCACCGAGGAGAGGAAGGCCTGGGCCCTCATCGAGGCCGGCTACGACGGCGGCTTCAACGTCCATGGCGGGGCCTACGACTCGGTCTTCTTCCAGAACGCCAACCACTCGGTGCGGGTCTCCGACGCCTTCATGCACGCGGTGGTGGACGACGGCGAGTGGCCGCTGCTCGCCCGCACCAACGGCCGGCCCCTGTCGCGGGTGCGCGCCCGCAAGCTCATGCGGCAGATCGCCGACGCCGCCTGGCTGTGCGGCGACCCGGGGCTCCAGTTCGACACCACCGTGAACACCTGGCACACCTGCCCGGAGACGGCGCGCATCAACGCCTCCAATCCGTGCTCGGAGTACATGTTCCTCGACGACAGCGCCTGCAACCTGGCGTCGCTGAACCTCATGCACTTCCGATCCATCGACGGCGGGTTCGACGCGGAGTCCTTCCGGCGCGCGGTCGACCTCACCATCCTGGCCCAGGAGATCCTGGTCTCGAACTCCCGCTACCCCACCGAGCCCATCCGCAAGAACAGCGAGGACTTCCGACCGCTGGGGCTCGGCTACGCCAACCTCGGCGCGTTCCTCATGGCGACCGGCGTCCCCTACGACTCCGAGGCCGGCCGGGCCACCGCCGCGGCCATCACCGCCGTGATGACCGGCGAGGCCTACGCCCAGAGCGCCCGCATCGCCTCGCACACCGGGCCGTTCAACGGCTTCGCTCAGAACCGCGCCCCGTTCCTGGCGGTGATGCGCAAGCACGCCGCCGCCGTGGACCAGATCGACCCGGAGAAGGTGTCGCCCGAGCTCCTCGACGCGGCCCACCGCGCCTGGACCGACGCGGTGACGCTGGGCACGCAGCACGGTTACCGCAACGCGCAGTCCACCGTGCTCGCCCCCACCGGCACCATCGGCTTCATGATGGATTGCGACACCACCGGCATCGAGCCCGACATCGCGCTCGTGAAGTACAAGAAGCTGGTGGGCGGCGGCATGCTCAAGATCGTGAACAACACCGTCCCGCTGGCCCTGCAGCGGCTCGGCTACTCCTCCGGCGAGATCGGCTCGGTCCTGCAGTACATCGACGAGGTGGAGACCATCGAGGGCGCCCCCGGGCTCCGCGACGAGCACCTGCCCGTCTTCGACTGCGCGTTCAAGCCGCAGAACGGCAGCCGCACCATCGCGTACATGGGGCACATCCGCATGATGTCGGCGGTGCAGCCCTTCCTCTCCGGCGCCATCTCCAAGACCGTCAACATGCCCACCACGGCCACCGCCGAGGACATCGAGACGGCCTACATGGAGGCCTGGAAGCTGGGACTCAAGGCCATCGCCATCTACCGCGACGGCTGCAAGCGCAGCCAGCCGCTCAACACCGGCAAGGCGGCGGAGCCGAAGGAGGTCGAGGAGGCATCCGCCGAGACGCTGGCCAATCTCCAGCGGCGCCGCCTGCCCGACGAGCGCAACGCCATCACCCACAAGTTCTCCATCGGCGGCCACGAGGGCTACATGACCGTGGGCATGTACGCCGACGGCAGCCCGGGCGAGCTCTTCGTCACCATGGCGAAGGAGGGCTCGGTGGTCTCGGGCCTGATGGACAGCTTCGCCACGTCCATCTCCATGGCGCTGCAGTACGGGGTCCCGCTCAAGGTGCTGGTGGACAAGTTCAGCCACACCCGCTTCGAGCCCTCGGGCTTCACGGGCAACCCGGACATCCCCATCGCGAAGTCGATCACCGACTACATCTTCCGGTGGCTGTCCCTGAAGTTCCTGCCCTCCGACGAGGGCGTGCCGGTCGCGAAGGACCTGACGCCCGGAGCCGCCCCGGCCGCCCCCCGCCTCAAGGCGGCGGCCCGGACCGTGTCGGCCACCAGCGTGACGTCGACCCCGGTCATCGCCCTGCCGGCCAGGGAGGACTCCCCGTACCTGGCCCAGGCCGACGCGCCCCCCTGCCCCAACTGCGGCAGCATCACGGTGCGCAACGGCGCCTGCTACAAGTGCCTGAACTGCGGGACGACCACGGGCTGTTCCTAGCAGCGGCGGCCCCGCCTCATCGCAGCAGGCGGACGATCGAAGGGCGCCCGGATCACTCCGGGCGCCCTTCTTCTCTTCTGGATGCCAACCCCGGCAACCGTCATGTCGGCGGCAGCGCAACCTCCGTTCCGTCCACCGGTGTCGCGGTTGCCTCAGGGACTTCCACGCGAAACGTGGCCCCCTTTCCTGGCTCGCTGCGGGCCGTGATGGTCCCGCCCATGGCCTTCACGACGGAATGGGCGATCGACAGGCCCAGTCCGGCCCCGTGCTTCGACAGCCTCGTCGAGAAGAAGGGGTCGAAGACGCGGGCCATCACCTCGGGCGTCATCCCCACCCCGTCGTCCTCCACATCCAGGCAGATCCGGCCGGGCGCGCCGGGCCCGATCCGGATGGTGACGTTGCCCGGACGGCCCGGCGGCATGGCGTCTGCCGAGTTGCTCACCAGGCTCACCAGCACCTGCGCGAGCAGACCGACCGGCGCCGCCACCTCGACGCACCCGGCGCCCTCGACCCGTATCCGCACACGATCCCGGGTCGACGCGGGCAGCATGCGGAGGGCATGGTCGACCACCTCCGCCAGGGTGGAGCGACCTCGTGGCGCGTCGGGCGAGGCGAGCGCCGCCATGCCCTTCACGATCCTCGAGATCCGCTTCCCCTCCCCCTGCGAATCCCGCAGGGCGTCCATCACCTCGATGAGCCTCCTGAAGATGTCCTCCGTCGCCAGCGGGTGTGACGCGTGGATCTCCGCGAGGAGGTCCTCGATCGCCTCCATCGCGAATCCCTCGCTGGCGAGGACCGCGGCCAGCGGGTTGTTGATCTCGTGCGCCACGGACGCCACCAGCGTCCCGAGGGCGGCGAGCCTCGATGCGATGGAGAGCTGGTCCCGGAGCTGGTTCCGAGCGGAGACGTCCCGGACGATGGCCCACATCCCGATCGGCTCGCCTCCCTCGCGCAGGAGGAAGGTTCGCAACTCGACGGGAAAGACCGACCCGTCCTTGCGCCGGTACTCCTTCTCGTAG
>JBAXVO010000085.1:0-13000 GCA_037129355.1 Deltaproteobacteria bacterium
CCCGTCCGGCTCCACGTCGTGGAACTTCCGGTAGTCGATGGCACGCCGTCCGTCCTCGAGGGTCACGAGGACGTCGACGAACTTCCGGCCCCAGAGGATCTGGTCCGGCGCCCAGGCGTGCCGGGCGTGGACCGACTGGGAGAGCGTCTCGTCGAGGCCGGTCATGGAGGCCACCAGGTCCACGTCCTTCGTCCGCAGGCTATCCGCCGTCTCTCCATGGAGCGGGCTCTCGGGGGTGATGGGGTGCACCACCAGCCAGGTGAAGGCGAAGAATGCCGAATGGCTGCGGCGGAGCTTCAGGTCGTGCGCGCGCCGGATCTCCTCCCCCTCGGGGGTGCGCTCGGTCCGGAGCAGGACGAGGTGGGCCTGGGCCTCGGCGATCTGGTTGCCCCGCTCGTTGGCCATGCGGACGAGCAGCGAGGGGACCCCGTCGAAGCGGGTGATGACGGCGTTCCGGCTGAAGATGACCCGCGCGGTGGGGCGGGAGAACTTGGCGAAGACGAGGCCGGTGACCAGCGCGAGGCCGAGGAGGCCGACGAGCGCCTCCTGGGTGACGAGCAGGTTGGCCCAGATGCCCCGGGGCGCCATCTTGCCGTAGCCGATGGTGGCCATGGTCTGGACCGAGAAGAAGAAGGCGTCGGCGAAGTTCCCCGGCCGGGCCTCCTCGATGCCGTCGCCGATGGCGAGGTAGCCGAGCGCGAAGACCAGGTTCGCGCCCAGGTAGACCACGAGCACGAGCGCGAAGAACTGCGTCCAGGTGGTGGTGAGGAGCGAGTGATAGACGTCCCGCAGCGGCGAGGTGCGCAGGCCGATGGAGAGCACCTCCCGGCCGGACCCGGGCAGGCGGGAGACGCGGTGTCGCGGTTTTCCGTCGGAGGGCACGCCGCTCCGATCTAACGGGCTATCCGACCAGCGCCCGGATCGCCGGCCCGTACGGGGCCCGCAGGACGCCCCGCTCGGTGACGATGGCCGTGACCAGCGCGGCCGGCGTGACGTCGAAGGCCGGGTAGCGCGCCGGGACCCCCTCCGGGGCCACCAGCCGCCCGAAGATCCGGACCACCTCGTCGGAGGGGCGCTCCTCGATGGGAATGCCGGCGCCGGTGGCGAGCGACGGGTCGAAGGTGCTCCAGGGAGCGGCCACGTAGAACGGGAGCTCGTGGTGTCGGGCCAGCACCGCGAGTCCGTAGGTGCCGATCTTGTTGGCCACGTCGCCGTTGGCGGCGATGCGGTCGGCCCCCACCACGACGCAGGAGATCTCCCCGCGCTGCATGAGCCAGCCGGCCATCCCGTCGGTGAGGATGGTGACCGGGATGCCGTCCCGCTGCAGTTCCCAGGCGGTGAGGCGCGCCCCCTGGAAGAAGGGGCGGGTCTCGTCGGCGAAGACGTGCTCGAGCCGGCCGGCCTCGCGGGCGGCGCGGACGATCCCGAGCGCGGTGCCGTAGGCTGCGGTGGCGAGCGCGCCGGCGTTGCAGTGGGTGAGCACGCGGGCCTCGGGCGGGAGCAGCGGCGCTCCCAGCGCCCCGATGCGGCGGCAGGCGGCCTCGTCCTCGTCGCGGATGGCGTGGGCCTCGGCCAGGATCGCCGCGGCCGGCTCGTCGATCCGGCGCGCCATGCGCCGCACCGCCCATTCCAGGTTCACCGCCGTGGGGCGGGCCCGGGCGAGCAGCTCGGCCGCCTCCCGGAGCCGCGCCGGCGAGGCGCCGCGCCGGGCCTCCACGGCGAGGCCGTAGGCCGCCGCCACGCCGATGGCCGGGGCGCCCCGCACCGCCAGCGTGCGGATGGCCTCGGCGACCTCGTCGGCGGTGACCAGGGCGAGCCAGGTCTCCTCGGAGGGGAGCAGCCGCTGGTCGAGCAGCCGGACCTCGTCCCTCCGATCGTCGTACAGCACCGGGCGCAGCACTTCACGTTCGGTCATGAGCGTTCCCCTCCCCGCCCTCCCAGGCGCCCGGAGACCCGCAGGCCGAAGTAGACGGCCCCGGCCGCCGCGACGCTCCCCTCGAGCCAGTGCCCATCCCGGACGAGCACGCCGGCCACCACCACCGAGAGGAGGAGGAGGACGACCAGGAACCAGCGGCTCGGCCCGCCGGCCGACCCGGCGCCGGCCGGCCCGGCGCCCCAGCCCGCCCAGGCCATCAGGCGCTCCCCAGCTTGCGCTTGAGCACGGCGTTCACCACCGCCGGGTTCCCCTTGCCCTTCATGCCCTTCATCACCTGGCCGACGAGGAAGCCCAGGAGCTTGGCGTTCCCGGCGCGGTAGCGCTCCACCTCGGCCGGGCACGCGGCGATCACCGCGTCGGCCGCGGCCTCGACCGCCGACTCGTCCGAGACCTGCGCCAGGCCGCGCGCCGCGACCACCGCCTGCGGATCGCCCCCGTCCCGGAAGAGCTCCTCGATCACCTGCCGGACGCCGGGGCCGCCGATGACCCCCTCGTCGGCCAGGCGGACCACCCCGGCGAGCGCCGCCGGCGAGAGCTTCCCGTGCGGCGCCCCGGAACCGGCCTCGTTGGCGAGGCGGGCCACCTCCCCGTTGATCAGGTTGGCGATCCGCTTGGCCGCCTCCGCCCCTCCCTCGCGCGCGGCGAGCGACGCATCGAAGAACTCGGCGGTCCGCCGGTCGGCGGTGAGCACGCCGGCGTCGTACGCGGAGAGCCCCAGGTCGCGCTGGTAGCGCGCGGCGCGGGCGCGCGGCAGCTCGGGCAGCGCGCGCCGGGCCTCCTCGATCCAGCCCTGCGGGACCCGCACCGGCGGGAGGTCGGGCTCGGGGAAGTAGCGGTAGTCGTGGGCCTCCTCCTTCGAGCGCATCGAGCGGGTCTCGCCGCGCTGCGGGTCGAAGAGGCGGGTCTCCTGGACGATCTTGCCGCCCCCCTCGAGGATCTCCACCTGCCGGCGCATCTCGTACTCGATGGCCTGCCGGAGGAAGCGGAAGGAGTTCATGTTCTTCAGCTCGCAGCGGGTGCCGAGCACGGTGGACCCCTTGGGCATCACCGAGACGTTGGCGTCGCAGCGGAACGAGCCCTCCTCGAGGTTGCCGTCGTTCACGCCCAGGTACATGAGCACCGCGCGCAGGGCCTTGAGGTATTCGATCGCCTCGTCGATGGACCGGATGTCGGGCTCGGAGACGATCTCGAGCAGCGGGACGCCGGCCCGGTTGAGATCGACCCCCGAGGATCCGTCGGCGGCCACGCCGTGCAGGTTCTTCCCGGCGTCCTCCTCCATGTGGATGCGGGTGAGGCGCACCCGCCGCTCGGCGCCGTCGAGCGCGAATTCCACGCGCCCGCCCAGGCAGATGGGCAGCTCGTACTGGCTCACCTGGTAGCCCTTGGGGAGGTCCGGGTAGAAGTAGTTCTTCCGCGCGAAGACGCTCTTCTCCTGGATGGCGCAGCCGAGCGCGAGCCCGGTGCGGATCGCGAACTCGACCACCTGCCGGTTCAGGGCCGGCAGCACGCCGGGCATCCCCAGGCAGACCGGGCAGACGTGGGCGTTGGGCTCGGCGCCGAAGGTGGTCGGGCAACCGCAGAAGATCTTGCTCCGGGTGAGGAGCTGGGCGTGGACCTCGATCCCGATGACGAGTTGCCAGGCGCCGGTCACGATCGGTCCGTCCTGGCCCTGGGGCCGCTCTCGATCGGCTGCACCGCGTTCCCCTTCCAGCGGGCCTCGGTCGGGAAGAGGGCGACGAGCGCCGCCAGCGGCACGGCGCTGATCGCGAGGAGGACCGCGTCGCCGGTGACCATCTGGGCCACGAGCGGGAACATCGCCGCGCCCTCCAGGATCGCCCAGGCCACGACGAGGCGGGTGAAGGTGACCGTGTCCCGCGATCCCTGCGAGCGGGCGCGGATCCGGGGGGGCAGGACGCGCGCCAGGACCAGCCCGAGCCCCGCCACGGCCGCGGCCATGAAGCGGAACATGCCGGCCAGCTCCGGCGAGCGCATGCCGCCCGGCGGCGCGGCGACGAGGGTCACGCCGGCGAAGAGCACCGGCGTGCTCACGATGGCGCCCCACACCAGCACGGCGATGCGGCGGGTGGGCGTGGTCATCCGATGGCCCCCGGGGCGGGCGCGGGGCCCATCTCCCGCTCCAGCGCGCGGGCGGCGCGCAGCAGCGTGGACTCGTCGAAGGGGCGCCCCACCAGCTGCAGCCCGATCGGCAGCCCGGACTCGGGGTGGAGCCCGGCGGGCACCGAGAGCCCGGGGAGGGCCGCCAGGTTGCAGGAGATGGTGAAGACGTCGGCCAGGTACATCTGCAGCGGGTCGGCCACCTTCTCGCCGAGCCGGAAGGCCACGGTGGGGGAGACCGGCCCGGCCACCAGGTCGCAGCGCTCGAAGGCCCGGTCGAAGTCCCGCCGGACCAGCGTGCGCACCTTCTGGGCCCGCAGGTAGTAGGCGTCGTAGTAGCCCGCCGAGAGCGCGTAGGTCCCGAGCATGATTCGCCGCTTGGGCTCGGCGCCGAAGCCGCGGTCGCGGGTCTCCCCGTACATGTCCCCCAGCGTCCGGGCGGGCGCGCGCAGCCCGAAGCGCACGCCGTCGTAGCGCGCCAGGTTGGACGAGGCCTCGGCCGGCGCCACCAGGTAGTAGGCGGCCACCCCGTACTTCGAGTGGGGAAGCTCGACGTCGACCAGCGTGGCGCCCATGGCCTCGTAGGCGGCGAGCGCCTCCCGGACCCGGCGTTCGACCCCCGCCTCGGAGCCGCCCTGGAGCCACTCGCGCGGGACGCCGATGCGCAGGCCCCGCGCCCCCCCCTCCAGCCCGGCGAGGTAGTCGGGGACCGGGAGGGTCGAGGAGGTCTGGTCGCGCGGGTCGTGGCCGGCCACCGCGCCGAGGAGGGCGGCCGCGTCGGGGACGGTCCGCGCGATGGGGCCGACCTGGTCGAGCGAGCTCGCGAAGGCGATGACGCCGTAGCGGGAGACCCGGCCGTAGGTGGGCTTCACGCCGACCACGCCGCAGAGGGAGGCCGGCTGCCGGATCGATCCTCCGGTGTCGGTGCCGAAGGCCCCGAACACCTGGCGGGCCGCCACCGACGCCGCGCTGCCGCCGGACGAGCCTCCGGGGGTCCGCTCCAGATCCCACGGGTTCCGGCACGGGCCGAAGGCGCTGTTCTCGTTGGACGAGCCCATGGCGAACTCGTCCATGTTGAGCTTGCCGAGCAGCACGGCCCCCGCGGCGGAGAGCCGCTCCACCACCGTGGCGTCGAAGGGCGGGACGAACCCCTCGAGGATGCGCGAGCCGCAGGTGGTCTCGAGCCCCTTGGTGAGGAAGATGTCCTTCAGCGCGATGGGAACCCCATCGAGGCGGGAGCGCGGCTCGCCCCGGGCGCGCCGGGCGTCGGAGGCGCGGGCCTCGGCGACGGCCCGCTCCGGCGCCACGCGCAGGAAGGCGTGGAGCCTCCCGTCGGTGGCCTCGATGCGCGCCAGCGAGGCGACGGTGATCTCCTCCGAGGAGACCTCGCGCTCCTCCAGGGCGCGGCACAGGTCGGTGAGCGACCGATCCAGGATCCCGGGCAGGCTCACTCGATGATCCTGGGAACCTGGAAGCAGGTTCCGGCCCGGGCCGGCGCGTTGGCGAGCGCCTCCTCCGGCGGGAGGCAGGGCAGCGCCGCATCCTCGCGGAAGGGGGTCTCGCCGGCGGCGAGCGCGTGGGTCATCGGCTCGACGCCCGACACGTCGAGCTCCTCGAGCTGCCGGACGTAGTCGAGGATGGCCGAGAGCTCGCCGGCCAGCCGCGTCTCCTCCTCGGGGGAGAGCCGCAGCTTCGCCAGCGCAGCGATGCGCCGGACCTCGTCGGGCGACAGGGCCATCGGACCTACTTCTGGGAAGGGTCGGGCTTCAGCCAGTTGAGGATGGCCGCCACGACGCCGCGGCGCCCCTCGTTGATCTGGTGCTGGAAGGCCTCGATCTCGCCGTGCTCGAGGAAGATGCCGTTGCAGGCGAAGCACACGTCGACGGGCACGTCGCGCAGCTTCACCTCGTGCATCTGCTGGCCGCAGCCCGGGCAGTGGCCGCGGTGGAGGTCGCGCAGGCGCTTCGCCTCCTCGGCCGCCATGTCCCGGTGAACCTTCTGCGCGAGCTTCCGCTTCTTCTCGGCGTCTTCCTTCGCGAAGTAGTCGTCCTCGGTGTGGGAGGGCTTCACGGTGTCCGACATGTCGTTCACTCCTTCAGCTGGCTGATGAGCCGCCGCGCCGCGACGGCATCGTCTCCGGTGGACCGAACGGCCAGGAACTTCTCGTATCCGGCCACGGCTTCGGCCTTCCTTCCCATGTAGCGGTAGGTCTCGGCCAGGCCGAAGAGCGCCTCGGCGTTGCGGGGGTCGGAATCGAGGGCACCCTCGAAGCTGGCCTCCGCCTGGCGGTACCGCGAGAGATCCAGATAACACGCCCCGCGCCCGGCGAGGGCCGTGGCGTTGCGTCCGTCGATGGCGAGCGCCTGGCCGTAGAGGTCGAGCGCCTCCTCGCACCGACCGCGATCCCTCTGCTCCCTGGCCCGGGCGAGCGCACCCCGGAGGGCGGCACCGGCGTCGTCCCTCGGAGCGACCCGGACGGCTGGGGCCGGGGAGGCGGGAGCCGGGGCGGTCGCACCCCCTTCCAGGGGCGGACCGGACGGGGATCCCGTACCCGGATCGGGCGCGGGGACGGGGTCGGGGACGGCGGCGACCGTGGCCGCCGGGGGCGCTGGCGCGGGGGATGTCGGCGCCGGTGCGACCGGCTCCTCGGGGCGTGGGGATGGCGGCCTGGCCGGGGGCGGAGCGGCCACGGCCACGGCCGCGGCCGCGTCCTGCGATGCGGCATCGGCATCCGCCTTGCGCTTGAGGAAGACGGTCGTCGCGGCCACCGCGAGGAGCCCCAGGGCGAGCAGCACCACCCAGACGATCCGGCGCTTCCGTCGGGGGACTGGCGGGAGCGACCCGGTGACCCTGCGGGGGGGTGGCGCCGGATCCCGAGCCCAGGCGGGGTCCTCGGTTCCCGGCGAGGGAGGCACCACCGGCCGGGACTGCTCGTCGCGCGCGGGCTTGTCGAGCACCGCGAAGAAGCTCCGGAGCTCGGGGATGTCCCCGATCCGCCGCCAGTCCTCGCCGGTGCCGGCGGCCGCCACCTGGTCGTCGGCCGCCGCCTTCCGCTCCACGATCCAGCGCTGGAGCGTGGAGAGCTCGCGGAACGGGAAGACCGCGCCGGACCCCTTCCGGAGGCGCCACTCGGCCCGGTCGGCGCCGCTCCCGGTCGGGACGGCCCCATCCCCTGCCGGGGCGAGGTCGGTGACGGGCACCGGGGCCTCTCCGTCGCCCGCCTTGAGGGGAACGGCGACCGCGAGGACCCGCTTCCGCAGCAGGAACCCGTGACCGCACTTCGGACAGGCGACCTTGACCCCCGCCTCGGGAACCCGGGCGTCGTCGACGACATACCCTTCCCGGCAGCGTTCACAGCGGACGTCCATAGGGAGCCGACCAAGGTAGCCCCGATGCCCGGACCGGCGCAAGCCGCTGATCCAGGTCGAAAAATTGACCGATCGCGCTCCGACGATATCGTCGGCTCCGGGGCCGTCCGCGCCCCTACACCCGCGATATCGCCGAGGATCCATGGGAAAGCAGAAGGGGAACCGGAAGTCCGAGAGGAGCCAGGAGCCAGGCTCCGGACGGACGGGAATGGGGCGCGACATCCTGGCCGTCGCGCTGCTCGCCCTGGGCACCGCGCTCGCCATCTCGCTCGTCACCTTCTCCTCCCTGGATGGCCAGCTCATCGCCCACGGCGTCCCCCCCGCCTCGAACCTGGTCGGCCCGGTCGGCCACCACGTCGCCCGGGCGCTCTACCAGGTGCTCGGCTTCTCGGCGCTCGTCCTCCCCATCGCGCTCGTCGTCACCGCCATCGCCCTCTTCCGCGGCCAGTCACCCCGGGTGACCCTGGTGGGATCGGCCGCCTACGCCGTGCTCACCGCGTCGATCGCCACGCTCGCCCACCTCTTCCTCTCCGGCCGCGGCCTGGCGAGCTTCCCCCCGGGAGGGTTCGTGGGGCGGCTGCTCTGCACCCGCGCCGAGGGGCTCGTGGGCTCGGTCGGGACCGCCCTCGTGGTGGGCACCGGCGCCGTCGTGGCGCTCATCGTCGCCACCGACGTCAAGGTCCAGCGGGTCTGGGCGGTCACCTGGACCGCCATCCGCTCCGCCTGGAGCTGGTCGGTCCACCGGATCGCCCAGGCCATCGACCGGCACCGTGCCGCCGTGGCCGAGATGCGCGCCGAGGAGGCCGCCGAGCGGGCCCGGGAGGACGAGGTCGCCGCCTCGGCCGTCGTCGAGGCCGCCTCCGGCGAGGAGCGGGAGGGGCGCGCCATGGCCGTCGCGCTGGTGCGCGAGAAGAAGCGCGGCCGGCTCGACGACGAGCCCGCCTGGGCCACCTCCGAGGAGGAGGAGGAGGGGTTGCCCCGCAAGCGCCGCCGCGCCCGGGAGGAGAAGGCCGAGGAGCCGATTCCCACGCCGCTCCCCATGGTGGTCTCGGCGATCCCGCCCGAGCCGACGCCCGAGCCGCTTCCCATCGAGGCGGCCCCCGGCCGCCCGGAGATCGTGGTCTCGGCCGCCATGCAGGAGCGGGGCAAGAAGAAGAAGTCGAAGGACGCGCCCGAGTTCGCCTTCATGCAGTCGGGCGAGGTCTTCCAGCTCCCCTCGGTGGGGCTGCTCACCCGCCACGAGCAGCCCAAGGGGGAGCTCGACGAGGCCGGCATGCAGAAGGTGGCCGAGATCATCGTCTCGACGCTCCGGCAGCACGGCGTCGACGGCGCCATCCGCCACATCCGGCCCGGGCCGGTGGTCACGCTCTACGAGTTCATGCCGGTGGCGGGGGTGAAGCTCTCGAGGATCGAGAACCTCGACAAGGAACTCACCATGGCGCTGTCGGCCATCCGCATCCGCATCATCGCGCCCATCCCCGGCAAGGGCGTGGTGGGCATCGAGGTGCCGAACCGGGACCGCGCCACCGTCTACCTGCGCGACGTCATCGAGTGCGACGCCTTCGACCGTGCGGCCGGGCTCCTTCCGCTCGCGCTCGGAAAGAACATCGAGGGTCTCCCCTACTGCGTGGACCTCCAGAAGATGCCCCACCTGCTCATCGCCGGCACCACCGGCGCGGGCAAGTCGGTGGGCCTGAACACGATGATCCTGTCGCTCCTCTACCGGCACGCGCCGGACCAGGTGCGCATGATCATGGTCGACCCGAAGATGACCGAGCTCTCCATCTACGAGGACATCCCCCACCTCCTGCTGCCGGTGGTGACCGATCCGCAGAAGGCGGCCCGCGCCCTGCAGTGGGCGGTCGACGAGATGGAGCGGCGCACGCAGATCCTGGCCGACACCGGCTCGAAGGACCTCAAGTCCTACAACGCCAAGGTGGAGAAGCTGCGCGCCGAGGGGCGCACCTTCGCCGACCAGGACGACCCGCCGCCGCGGAAGCTGCTCGTGGTCGACGTCACCGAGGGCGAGACCGAGGAGGAGGCCGCGGCGCGCCTGGCGCGCGAGGAGCAGGTCCCGCTCTTCGAGGACCCCACCCGCGCCCCGGTGGCCGGGGAGAAGAAGCTGCCCCAGAAGCTGCCCTACATGGTGGTGGTCATCGACGAGCTCGCCGACCTCATGATGACGGCGCCGCGCGAGGTGGAGATCTCGCTCGCCCGCCTGGCCCAGAAGGCCCGGGCCACCGGCATCCACCTCATCGTGGCCACGCAGCGCCCCTCCACCGACGTCATCACCGGGATGATCAAGAACAACTTCCCGGCCCGCATCAGCTTCCGGCTGGCCTCGCGCCACGACTCGACCACCATCATCAACGGCCCCGGCGCCGAGGCGCTGCTCGGCGACGGCGACATGCTGGTCCTCACCGCCACCCAGCCGGTCACCCGCGTGCAGGGCGCCTTCGTCTCCGAGGAGGAGATCGCCGGCGTGGTGGGCTTCCTGAAGCAGCAGGGGCGCCCGGTCTACGACGACTCGATCCTGAAGGCCCGGGACGGCGCCGGCGACTCGCGCCACGACGACGACGACGAGGATCCGGTCTACGACGAGGCGCTGGCGCTCGTCTCCCGCATGGAGGAGGTCTCGGTCTCCAAGCTCCAGCGCGAGATGCGGCTCGGGTACAACAAGGCCGCCAAGATCGTGGAGCGCATGGAACGCGAGGGCGTGGTCGGCCCGGCCAACGGCGTGAAGCCGCGGCAGGTCCTCATCCGTCCGGCGGGCGAGATGGGGGCGGTCCCGAACGTCTAGCGGCGGCGAGCCGAGACTCCTCCCCGCGCAGCATCCGTCGGATGTTCGACTGGTGCCGCACGAGGATCACGAGCAGCACCACCAGCGCCACCCGGGTGACCGGGGCGTCCCTCCCGTGGAGGATGGCCGCGCCGCCCGTGAGCACCGCCGCCGCGGCGAGCGAGCTGACCGAGACCACCTGGCTGGCCGCGAAGCTCACCCCGAAGACCAGCGCGGCCCCCAGCGTGAGCCAGGGCGTGAGCGCGAGGAAGGCGCCCAGCGCGGTCGCCACCCCCTTCCCTCCCCGGAAGCGGAGCCACACCGGGAAGACGTGACCGAGGAAGGCGGCGAGGCCGGCCGCGGCCGGCCATCCGGCGTCGACCGGCACCCCGAGCAGCCAGGCGGTGGCCCCCACGGGGATGGCGCCCTTGGCGGCGTCGAGGACCAGGGTGAGCACGCCCAGGCGGCGCCCGGCGGTGCGGGCCACGTTGGTGGCGCCGATGTTGCCCGAGCCCGAATCCCGGACGTCGATGCCCGCCACGAAGCGCCCGAGCAGGAGTCCGAACGGGATCGAGCCGGCCAGGTAGCTCGCGCCGACGAGCAGCCAGCCCAGCCGGTCCCCCGCGCTCACGTCCGCACCGTCCGGAGGATCATCCACCCCCAGTTGAGGGCGGCGGCCCCGACCGCGGCGATGGCCATGCCCCGCCAGGCGGGCTGGGAGAGGCGCGGCCAGGGCAGGCCGAGGGCCACCCGGGTGGCGTCGAGCAGCGCGTAGGTCCAGGCGCCCCCGGCGAGCAGCGCGCCGAGCGGACTGGCCGACCAGGCGCCCCCCGCGTCGCCGTGGGCGAGCGCCACGAAGGC
Organism: Deltaproteobacteria bacterium; assembly: GCA_037129355.1. GTDB lineage: Bacteria > Myxococcota > Myxococcia > Myxococcales > Anaeromyxobacteraceae > CAIOAK01. Next base: position 11,060 of record JBAXVO010000085.1, read on the forward strand.
GTGGGTCATCCCGCAGGAGGCGCAGGGCAGGCCGGTGAGCGCCCGGAACGTGCACTCGTAGTGGATGTCGAGCACCGGCAGGAAGCGCGCCACCAGGAAGGAGAGGGCGGCGATGGCCGCGAAGGCCTCGGGGATCCCGGGGCGTCCGCGGCGGCGCGCATCCCCGGCCATGGGCCTAGCTCCCGTGGACCCGGAGGCTGGAGAGACCGGAGATCATCATCCAGCCCGCGGCGCAGCAGCAGGCGCACACCGCCAGGAAGGGGAGGAGGAGCGCGGTCCAGGCCTTGCCGCTGGTGGTCCGCTGGGCCTCTCGGAAGCCGATGGCGGCGGCGAAACCGAACCAGACCGCTCCCACCAGGTTTGCCAGGCCGGGCACCGGGGCCGCGCCGATGAGCAGCGCGCCGGACGCGTAGCCGACCACCGTGAGGGTGGCGTCGAACCCGCGCGAGGCGGCGCCGAGCACGAGCAGGGCGACGTGGTAGACCCCGGCCCAGATCAGGATCCAGATGGCGGACAGGAAGGGGGCGGCGACGAGCTGCGCCACCGTCCCGACGAGGGTGACCCCCGACATCCACTGCACCATCCAGGTGTCCTGGAACTGCGACCCCTGGGGCACCTGGCGGAGCGCCTCCTGGATCATGCCCCGGGTGGCCGCCCCGAGGAGCACGCCGTAGGCCGTCTGGAACCAGCTCGCCACGGTCATGGCGATGACGCCGAAGAGCACCGCCGACCCGGGCGACCCGATCTTCACCGAACGGAAGAACTCGGCCGGCTGGAGGCAGGCCAGCTTCCAGGTGGAGACGTAGGTGGAGAGGAATCCCTGCGAGGAGCGCTGCGCGAAGGGGGCGTCGGCCTCTCCCACCGCCCAGCTGGCCCCGGGAACCGGTCCCGGACCGGTCCACGCCCCGGGAGGTGGCGGCGGAGGCGCCGCCTGGAACACCGGCTCGGTCGGCGCCGGCGCGCGCGGGTCGGCGAGGTGGACCTGCTGTCCGCAGTGGGGGCACGGCTGGACCCCGAAGCGGTCGGTGTCGAAGGTCTTCTGGCAGAAGGCGCAGCGCGCGAGCATGGGCGGCGAGCTTACCCCGGCATCCGGGCCGCGTCACCGCGCCGAGGGGGGATCCCGCGGCGAGGCGCGGGCCTACAGCGAGGCGAGCTGGACGAGGAAGCCGATCTGCAGGACGAGGGCGAAGGCGACGATGGCGAGGTTCTTCATGGTGTTTCTCCTTGTCCCCTCCCCTACGGCGGGGCGCGCGCCCTATTTCAGGCGCCCCCCGGCGTTCTGCTAGGCTCCCCCGGCATGGGCATGGACGGCTACAGGCGGCTGCTCTCCTACAACGAGCGCTGGGTCGCGGAGCGGACCTCGGACCGGGCGGACTACTTCTCCCGCCTGAAGGACAACCAGGACCCGGAGTACGTGTGGATCGGCTGCTCGGACAGCCGCGTCCCGGCCGAGACGGTGACCGGCTGCCAGCCCGGCGACCTCTTCGTCCACCGCAACGTCGGGAACCAGGTGATCCACACCGACCTCAACATGCTCACCGTGATCTTCTACGCGGTGCAGGCGCTGCGGGTCCGCCACGTCATCGTCTGCGGACACTACGGTTGCGGCGGGGTCAAGGCGGCCATGTCGGGCCGGGACTTCGGCCTCATCAACCGCTGGCTCCAGAACATCAAGGACTGCGCCGAGCGGCACCAGGACGAGCTCGCGGCGCTCCCCGACGAGGAGGCCCGGATGCGCCGCCTCGTCGAGCTCAACGTGATCGAGCAGGTGGACCACCTGGCCAAGACCTCGGTGATCCAGCGCGCCTGGAAGACGGAGGGGCGCCCCTGGCTGCACGGCTGGGTCTACGACATGAAGACCGGGCGCCTGAAGGAGCTGGTGACGAGGACCTCCACCGACCTGCCCCACCCGGTGCACCGGTTCGACGTCGGCGAGTAGCG
>JBAXVO010000086.1:0-12852 GCA_037129355.1 Deltaproteobacteria bacterium
GATCCTGTTCCGCCCCGGCGCGCTTTCCGGCGGGGAGGTGCCCCGGGTGTTCCGTGGCGGCGCACCCCCCCGGACGGGCTCCGGAACGGTACGCACCGACCGCCCCTCCAGGGGCGCTTTGCGCTCCGGCACGGGTCGCGAACCGGACCGATCCGGACGGACGTGCTATGGAACGGGGAGTCGATGCGGAGCCGATTCGCCCTCCCCTGGCTGTCCCTGGCGGTCCTCGCCGTCGCCCTCTCCGCGTGCCGTTCGAGCGGCAAGTACGTCAAGATCGACGACTACAAGGCGCCCGCGGAAGGGTCCGATCAGGAGTACGTCATCCGCCCCGGGGACATCCTCCAGGTGAGGGTCATGGGGCAGGACGCCGTCTCGACGCGGGCCAAGGTCCGGCCGGACGGGAAGATCTCCCTGCCGTTGCTCTCCGACGTGGTCGCCGCCGGGGTCACCCCGCCCGCGCTGGCGAAGCAGATCCAGGAGCGGCTCGGGAAGTTCATCGTGAACCCCTCGGTGGCGGTGTCGCTCGAGGAACCCCGGGCCATGATGATCTCGGTCCTGGGAGAGGTCGCCAAGGTGGGCAGCTACCCGCTCGAGCAGGGCAGCGGGCTCATGGAGGCCATGGCCGCCGCCGGCGGCCCGACCCAGTACGCCTCCACCGACCGCATCGTCGTCATCCGCCGCGAACCCTCCGGGAACCGGGTCCGCATCCGCTTCGACTACGACGCCCTCACGCAGCTGCGGGGGGCGGCGGCCACGTTCCGGCTTCAGAACGGCGACGTGATCGTCGTCGAGTAGCCGTGCACCCGGCGTTCGCGGCGGCGGTCCTCTCGCTCCTGGCCGCCCAGGCGCAGGTCGTGGACGAGCCGCCTGCCCCCTCCCCCCTCCCCGTCACCGAGCCCTCGGCAACGGTCGAGGAGGAGCCTCCCGCCTTCTTCGAGCCCCAGGAATCGACCGAGACCGGCCTTCCCTCGGCCTCGCTGCCCCCGCCGGACCCCGTGGGGCTGGCCGACGTCCTGGGGCGGTCCGAGGACCAGGAGAACGAGGAGCTCCGCCGCTCCCGGATCCCCTTCCTCCCCTCGGCCGCCGCACCGACCCGCCCGCGGATCGGCACCCACCTGGCGGCCGGGGCCATGGGGACGGTCCGGACCCGGAACGTCTCGGCCCAGACCGGCTTCTCCCAGTGGGACACCGACCTCGAGGTGGTCCCGGGCATCAGCCTCTACTCGTTCGGCCACAAGGCCCAGTTCACCCTGAGCTACGTGCCGCGCATCTACTTCCCGGCCGTCTACCACGGCGTCTCGCCGTCGGTCCTCCAGCGCGCGGCGGCGCGCCTGGAGTGGAGCCCGTCCAAGGCCTGGGCGCTCGCCGCCTGGGCCAACGGCACCTACGGCGACTACTCGCAGCTCGTTCCGAGCTCGACCCCCGGTGGTCCCGGCCCGTCCCCGCCGAGCATCCAGCCGGTCCGGACCTACTCGACCTACCCCTACCTCTCGGTCGACGTGAACGCCTCCGCGGCCTTCAGCATCCGCCAGAACCTGCGCCTGCGGGCCACCGCGGGCTGGTTCGACGTGGGCGGCGTCGGGGAGGTGGGGCAGCAGAACCAGCCCCGCACCTGGGGCCCTCGCGGCGACGTCGCCGTCGACGTCTTCGTGGGCCCCCGTGCCATCCTCACCACGAGCGTCGCGGCCCTGAGCTCCCAGCTGGTGGGAGGTTCGTCCATCCGCATCCTCGCCGGCGCCGAGACCTGGAGCCACCGCTGGTCCGGAAACCTCGAGACCTCGGTCTCGCTCGGCGTGGCGGCGGTGAACAACCCGCCGGCGGCCAGCGTCACCGTGGGCCGCCTCCTCCCGGTGGCGGGGCTCAAGGCCACGTGGGTCCAGTCTTCCCGCGACATGGTGCGCTTCATCGCCGAGGTGGGGCTGGGACCGTACGTGGACACCTATCTGCAGGCCGCCTACCAGCGCATCACCGCCCGGCTGGGCGCCGAGTGGTTCATCGGCCGGCAGTGGAAGCTCGAGGGCTCCCTCGCCTCCGCCCTGGTGCCCTTCACCATCCGGGCGCCGGAGTCCTACGCGGTGCTGGGCGCGTCGGCGGTGTGGACGCCGGTCCGCTGGGTCTCGCTGCTCGCCGGGGGCTTCGCCCAGACGCAGCTGGCCGGCACGACCACCAGCCGCTTCGTCCAGGTCACCGGATACCTGTCGGCGTCCTTCCAGACGCCCGACTTCCCCTAGACACCCGTCCGGCGACGGCGCCGCAGCAGGAGGAGCGGCCCGACGAGCAGGCCGAGCGCGTCGGCGGCGGGCACCGTGGAGCAGCCGAAGCCGGACTTGGCCGGGGCGGCCTGCTGGGTGCTGCCGCCCGTGCCGCCGGACCCGCCACCCAGCGAGCCGCTGGCGACGGGAGGCGGCCCGAGGGCGGCCTGCATCGGGCCGGGAACGAGGCCATGGACCTGCGTGCCGGGGACGAGGACCGCGAGGTCGTGCGTCAGCTGGCCCGCGGGGACGGCATCCGCCGCCAGCTCGGTCCCGCTGGTCGGGCCGGTGGGGATGGCGAGCACCGGCGGGCTGTCCGGCGTGAGCTGGTAGGCGATCGGGGATCCCGCAGGGCGGGCCGCGAGCGGGACGAGCTGGAAGGAGGCGCCGCCGTCCCCCTCATCGACGAGCGCGGCCACCTGCCCGTCCACGGGGGCGACGAGCTTCAGGTCCCCGGTGTCGTCCAGGTCGGCGACGAGCATCGGCCAGCGGACCGCCGCCGGGAGGCGGATCAGGCTGCGGACGGAGCCGTTCTTCCAGGCGAAGACCTGCCCCTGCATGTCGGCCCAGGCGATCCCGTGGTCGGCTCGGCCGCCCCAGGCGACGAGCCCGCCCGGCGCGGCGATCGTGGCGGCCCGCGCCAGCCCGGGCGCGTCGGTCGTGACCTTCCAGCCGTGGAGGCTGCCGGTCTTGCCCAGGAACCAGAGCCAGGGCTGGCCGTCCGACCAGACCGCGCCCGGAACGGCCGCGGCGGGGATGCTGCCGGTGAACCGCCGGCCGTCGGACACCTGCACCGCCGCCAGCGAACCGTCCACGCCGCCGACGACGAGGAGGTCCGCCTGCGCGGCGATGAGCACGCCGCGGGGGTACTCGTGCCAGTCGGCCGTGGCGGGGAGGACCTGCGAGAGCGTGGTCAGCCCGCCCGAGGCGCCCACCAGGGCCACGTCCCCGTTCTGGAGCGCCACCGCCAGCTGGCAGCCTGCGGACGTGGTCACGGGAACCGCCGCGGAGATGGCCTGGGACGACAGGGAGACCGTGGCGATCAGCGTCGCCGGGCTCCCGGGACCGAGGAGGAACACGGTCCTCCCGGCGGGGATGGCGAGCCTCGGGTTCGTCCCGGGGCAAAGTCCCGCCCCGAGGGGAGCCGCGGCATCGCCAGCCACCAGGGTGGAGGCGGTCGCGGTCCGGACGCCGAGCCCGCCGGTCACGGCGGCCACGACCACGACGTCGCCGCCGGGCTGGATGGCGCCGGCCCAGACCGGACGTTCGCTGGTCACCGCCGGGGTGGCCGACAGGGACACGGAGAGGATGAGTGTCGTCAGGTTCATGTCGTTCCCCTCAGTGGTTGGCGTCGAAGACCGAGCGGCGGTCGCGCGGCCGGTCCGGCCAGTCGGCTTCGGCCGGGCTGGCGGTCTTCTGGTAGGGCGTGAAGGCCGGGTAGGCGTCCCACACGGGTGCGCCCTCGTAGCTCCAGCTCGGAATGGTCGTGGTGAGGGGATGGAGGAGCACGAAGTCGAGGATGTGCCCCACGAGCGGACCGCTCGAGACCACCTCGGTCGCCCCGCCGTAGAGGCTCCGGTGGACCTCGTTGCCCTGGGCCCCGGTGAGGTAGGGCATCCGGAGGTAGACGTCCCAGGGAGCCGCTCCCGCGGCACCGTCGGGGTTCAGGGTGGAGTTGCCGAGGACGATCTCCAGCCTGGAGAGGGCTCCGGACCGGATGCCCACCTGGCTCGCGGCCGTGTTGCTGTAGGCCCCCACCACCGGCGGAAGGGCGTCCTTGGTGTCGGCGTAGATCTCCATGTCGATCGGCCCGGTCCCGGCGGTCGTGGTCCGGGAGAGCACCTGGCCCGGGCTGCCCTGGACGAACCGGGTCAGGGTGGCGGTCCAGGGACCGGCCACGGGGATGTGGTGCCGGAAGGCGTGGATGTAGGAGGCCCCGCGGGCCAGCGGTTCGTAGTCGATGGTGATCCCGGTCAGCTCGCCGCCGGAGACGATCTCGGTCGAGGCCACGCGGATCACGAAGTCGTTGTAGTCCCAGTCGTTCACCCCCGAACCGAGCATGTCCTCGAAGAAGACCACCAGGTTGGAGCTGCGCGTCGCGCTGACGCCGGGCACCTCGCTCCTCGGGGCGCTGTAGGGGCTGTACAGGTTCGTCGTGTTCACGGCCCGTGCGCGGTACCAGTAGACGGTCCCGTTCACGAGGTTGCCGTCGTTCACCACGGCGGCGGGGCCGGCGACGGGGGTCGCGGTGATGACCGACCAGGGGCCGGCCGAGGTCGTGGACCGCTCCACCAGGTACCCCTTCAGGTCGGGGGTGGCGGATCCGCTGAGCGAGAGGGCGATGGTGCCGCTCGAGGGAGCGAGCTGGACGATGGGCGTGGGCGGCGGGGTGTTGTTCCTGGGCTGGCCCAGCACCGGTCCGGCGGTGCTGATCTGGCCGGCGGACCCGGTGGCGACCACCTGGTAGTAGTAGTTCGAGTTGTTGACCACGGCCGTGTCGGAGTAGGTCCCGGTCACCGGGGTTCCTGTTCCCGTCCTGACCCGCGTGGCGGCGGTCAGGGTCGTCCAGGGGCCCGTGGGCGACGAACCTCGCTGGAGCGTGATGGTGCTCACCACGCCGGGGTCGGCCTGCTCGAACCAGCTCAGGACGACGACCGAGTTGGCGGAACCGGCCACGAGGTTGCTGATGGTGGCCACCGCGGCGGCGGGAGGCCGGGTGGCGGCGCTGCCCGTCTGGCCGATGGAGACGCCCGAATCCACCGCGGTGGTCGAGACGTTCACCGACGCGACCTGGCCCGCCGAGGCGGTCACCGTGACGTTCATGGCGAGGGGCGCCGACTGACCCGGAGCGAGGGACGGGAGGTTGTAGACCACCTCGGTGCCGCCCGTGACCGCGCCCACCGACGTCTGGGGCAGGCCGGCCAGGGTACCGCTCACGTAGGTGAGCCCGGTCGGGACCGTGACGCGGGTCTCGAGCGCGGTGATGGCGTTGGCGCCCTGGTTGGTGATGGCGCCGTCGAGTTGGACCGTGCTGCCGACCGTGGCCGAGGGCGGCGGGATGACTTCCACCTTCGGGTTGAGCGGCAGGACCGCCGTGGCGAAGGCCATGATGTTGTCGTTCCAGTTGGACATGTTCACCGCGATGGGCCCCTTCGAGTCGATGCGGAGGTAGGGGCGCTTCCCGGATGCCGGCACGTTCATGGCGGTCCACTGGGCCGGGGTGATCTTCACGTCCACGTAGCCCTTGGGCGGGATGGCCACGGTCTGGTTGAAGAGGGTCCCGTTGGTGTCGGCGTCGCGGACCCAGACCGCCGACTCTCCGGCGAAGCTGAAGAGGTAGACGTGGCTGAAGGTCCCGGCCTGGGAGGTCAGCGTCTCGGTTCCCGGCGGCCCGATGTAGACGACGAAGGTCTCGCTGCCGTCGGCGTTGAAGAAGCCGGGTGCGAAGTCGGCGTCATCGCTGGTGCCGATCTGCCCGGTCTCCATCCAGTTGGCCTCGTAGACCGTCACGTCGCCCCCCGTCGAGGTCAGGTGGTAGAGGTCGTAGGTGCCGCCCACGTAGTCGGCGTGGCCGAAGGCCTTCAGGGTGACCGGGTAACCGGTCAGGTTCACCCAGGTGTTCGTGGCGGTGCTCCAGCCCTGCAGGAGGACCGTGGCGCCAGCGGCGCCCGCCACGATGCGAAGTTCCTGCTCCTTCAGGAGTCCCGGATCGTGGGGGATGGCGAAGTAGAAGTCGTGGTCGATGGCGTGGCCGGAGCGGCCCGGGACGAAGCCGGCCCCGTCGCGCGAACCCTGGGCGACGCCGACGGTGTCGATGGACCCGAAGAGCACGGTCACGTCCTTGGTGGCCACGACCTGGTAGACGTGCCCCGTCGTGAAGATGTCCTTCCCCAGGCCGAAGATGCGGTTCAGGTCCTGCCCCTCGTTCAGGTCGGCGGTGAGGATCGGGGTCGCAGCGCGCGGCCCGACGTGGGCGATGCCGGTCTTCGACACGACCGGGGTGCCCGAGGTGACGTCGTAGATCTCGACGTGGGTGCCGTTCTCGTAGGCGAAGACGTCGATGTCGCGGTTCGAGGTGGAGGGCTGCTGGGCGTACAGGAAGAACTCGGACCCGCGCAGCGTCCCGCTGGTGGCGGGGGCCCAGTCGTGCTCCCAGTCGGAGTCGGAGGCGATCATCACGCTGACCGGCAGCGTGGAGTCGATGATGAAGTAGTCGCCGTCGGCCTTGCCGCCGAAGTCGTCCTGAACGGCGCCGTCCTTCGGGTAGATGATGAGGCTCTCGCCCTTCACCAGCCGCACGCCGAGCTGGGTGTCGTCGGAGTCTCCGTCGCTCGGATCGTCCACGGCGTTGACGACGCAGGGGACGGCCGACGTCCCGGCCTGGGCGGTGATGATGAGCGCCGTCGCCCGGGAGAAGGTGGAGGCATTGGGCGGCACGTAGACCTGGAAGTGGGTCCCGACGTGAGACTCCTCCAGCGCGGAGGCGATCCCGGGGGCGAGGAAGGCGACCGCGGCAGCGAGGGCGAGGTGGATCCGTGGCGTCATGAAGCGGCTCTCTTTCAAGAGCCGCGCCAGCCTGATCTCACTCCTCGGTGGCCATTTCGTGCCGGATCGGAACGGTCCGGCCGACCCGTTCGGAGCGGATCCGTTCCAGTACGGCCAGGACCGGCAGGAACACCCGGTCGGCCCTGTAGGATCGGGCGTCCAGCGCCGCACGCACGCCCAGGCGCGCGCACAGTTCCGGGTCGCTTGCCGCGCGTCGCAACTCGCGCTCCAGCCCCTCGGCCGATCCGGCCGGATAGGAGAGCCCGTTCTCGAGGTGCCGGACCAGCTTCCCGGGCGTCCCCGCGTCCGGGACCACCGGGCACAGGCCGGCCGCCATGGCCTCGAGCAGCGATCGCCCGAACGGCTCCGGCCGCAGCGCGGTGTGGACGTAGACGAGGCACCTGGACCGGATGGCGTCGAGGTCGTCGGGCGAGGGGTGCAGGACGACGCCCGGCGGGACGTGGGCCGGTGGCTCGACCGCATCTGGATGGCCGCGCGGGTGGGCGGCGTAGCACACGTGAAGCGGGGGCGCGTCGACCCCGACACCTCGGTAGGCCGCGAGGAGCAGGGGGAGCCCCTTCCAGGCCACCAGCGCCGAGTTCCAGAGCCAGTCCCGCGCGAAGGGGTCCCGCGGGGCGGGCCAGCGACCCGGGTCGAGCCCCTCGTCGATCCGTTCCGGCGCCGTCCGCCCCACCGCCGCCACCTGCCGGGTGCATTCGTCACCTACAGTGAATATGGCGGCGGCCGAGCGGAGCACCCTCCCCGCCAGCCGGGAGTCGGGGAAGGGGCCCCGCACGTACTGCACGACCGGGATCCGGAGCGCACGCCCCGTGAGGTGCGTGGCCAGGTTGGCGGTGGGCCCGTTGTTGGCCAGGAGCACGTCGGGGCGGAGAGTCCGGCACAGCGCCCGCAGGTCGAGCGCGCGGATCGACTCCCGGGCGAAGTAGGCGGTCCCCTCGATCCGTTCGCCGCGACGGGCCAGCAGGTGGGGCGAGATCCCCTGCCCTTCCCAGCCCTCCGGCTGCATCGCGGCCACCTCGACGCGCCAGCCCGCGCCACGCAGGAAGGGCACCAGGGCCCCCAGGCTGGTGATCGACCCGCCCAGGCCCGGGCTCTCGTCGTGCACCAGGAGAAGCGGGGCTCGGGGGCGGCCCGGGCTCATGCGACCGGCTCGACCCCGATGGAAACGGCGAGTGCATCGGTCGCCCGATCGAGCTCGCAGAGGAACCGGTCGACCAGGACGACAGTGCTCTCGTCCCCGCCACGGGCAGCCTGCTCCAGCACGGCGGCCGCCTCGCCGGCGGGGATGGCTCCGAGGGCCATCAGCGACGACTTCATCTTGTGGGCGGCGCGACCCACCGCCGCGTGGTCCACCGCCTCGACGGCCGACTCCAGGGCAGCCCGTTCCCGGGGAAGGGTCTCGAGCATCTCCCGGGTCACGTCCCGGCAAAGCTGCTCGTCGTCGCCGCAGGTGGCGAGGGCGCGGGACAGGTCGAGGGGCGCACGCTCGCTCCTCCTCGGGCACCCCTCGAATCCCTGGTTCCGGCAGGTCCGGCACGCCTCGAATGCCGGCTCGGCACGGGATCCGGCGACGGTGTCGCTGGCGGCGGGGTGGGCATCGCCGGACACGGCTGCCTCGAGCGCCTTCGCGGAGTAGGGCTTCGCCAGGTAGTGGTCTGCCCCCGCGGCCAGGCACCGCTCGCGGTCGCCGCTCATCGCCTGGGCGGTGAGGGCCACCAGGGTCACGTGGGTCCCGGTCTCCTTCTCCGCGGCCCGGATCCGCTCCATCGCCTCGATCCCGCCCATCACCGGCATCTGGAGATCCATGAGGACCACGTCGAACCCTCCTTCCGCCATCCGGTCGAGCGCCTCCCGACCGTTCTCCGCCGTCACCACGGTGTGCCCCGCCTCGGTCAGCAGCCGGACCGCGAGCATCCGGTTCACCGGGTTGTCCTCGGCGAGCAGGACCTTGCGAGGGGTCCTCGCCGGCGCAACCGTGCCGCCGGGGGTGGCGACGCCGGTCTCGGCCGGCACGCTGCTCACCGGCAGCCTCCCCACCATCCGGAAGGTGCTCCCCTTCCCGGGGACGCTCTCCACCCCCACGCAGGCGCCCATCCGATCCGCCAGCTCCCTGCAGATGGCGAGCCCCAGCCCCGTCCCGCCGAACCGCCGGGTGATGGAGCCGTCCGCCTGCGAGAAGGGCTCGAAGACGGCGCGGATCCGCTCGGGCGCTATCCCGATCCCCGTGTCCCGGACGTTGAACACGAGCTCGGCGGTGCCGGGTCTCGCCTCGACCGCGGAAACGTCGAGCTCCACCGACCCGCGCTCGGTGAAGCGCACCGCGTTGGAGAGCAGGTTGTTCAGGATCTGCCCGATCCGCCAGGGATCTCCCACCAGGTCGTCGACGGAGCCCGGCGCCACCCGGCAGTCGAAGCGGAGCCCCTTCTGGGCGGCGCGGGCCGCGATGGGGCGGGTGACCCGGTCGACGAGCGCGTTCACCGAGAACGTCACCGACTCCAGGTCCAGCTTCCCGGCCTCGATCTTCGAGAGGTCGAGGATGTCGGAGAGCACGTGCAAAAGGGATTCGGCCGAGGTGGCGGCGGTCTGGACGTACTCCCGCTGGGCCGGGGTGAGCTCGGTCCGGAGCGCCAGGGTGAGCATCCCGAGGACGCCGTTCAGCGGCGTCCGGACCTCGTGGCTCATGTTGGCGAGGAACTCGGACTTGGCCCGCGTGGCCTGCTCGGCCGCCTCCTTGGCCCCCACGAGCTCCAGCTGGACCCGCTTCCTCCGGCCGATGTCCTTCAGGATGGCCACCGAGTACTTCACCGTCCCGTCCTGGTTCCGGACGCAGCTCACCGACAGCATGGTCCAGACGAAGATCCCGTCCTTGCGGCGGAAGCGCTTGTCCAGGGAGTAGCGGTCGATCTCCCCGGCCAGGAGCCGGTCGAACTCCGCCACGTCGTCCGCCACGTCGTCCGGGTGGGTGAGCTCGAGCCAGGTCAGCTTCCGGAGCTCCTCCCGGGTGTAGCCGAGCATGGTGCAGATGGCGTCGTTCGCCTCCAGCCAACCCTTCTCCGGGCTGGTGATGGCGATGCCGACGTTGGGCGTCTGGAAGTAGGCGCGGAGCTGGGCTTCCTTCTCCCGCAGCGCCTCCGCCGCAGCCATCCGCTCGTCGATGTCGGTGAGGGTCCCGGAGACGCGCAGGGCCCTCCCACCCGGGTCCCGCGCCACCACCTTTCCACGGACCTGCACCCAGCGGAGGCCGCCGCCAGGCATCCTGACCTGGTACTCCCAGGAGAGGCGGTCCTTGGCTCCGGTGCTCAGCTCCTTCATGGAGGCGCGGATCCCGGGCAGGTGGCTGGGCTCGATGAAGCCCCCGAGATCGCCCAGGGAGATCTGGTCCGGGAGCTCCGGGCGGCCGATGATCTCCCGGTAGCGCGCGCTGACCGAGATTCGATTCGCAGGGTAGTCCACGTCGTAGAACCCGTCGGCGCTCCCCTCCAGCACGAGGGCAAGCCGTTCCTGGCTCCGCCGAAGCTCATCCGCACGGCGCCCGTCGCTCTCACTCGCGGCCCGTTCCGCCGCACGCGCGCTTTGCAGCCGTTGGGCGATGGCGGAGATGATCGCGCCGTTGATCAGGAAGATGGCCAGGCCCAGCCGATCCGCCGCGTCGCCGACGAAAGGCATCCCTGTCAGGAGCGGGTTCATCCAGACGAGCGCTGCGGCCGAGAACAGACCCGCGAGGATCCCGGAAACCGCTCCGCCGAGGAGGGCTGCCAGCGTGACCGCTGGGTAGAAGGTCGCTGCAGGGAACCGGTTCCCCAGGATCCCCGAAAAGATCCACTTGAACAGCACGGCCAGGAGGACCGTGATGACGGCGACCATCACCTGCCGGGGGATCCTCTGGGCCGGGAAACGCACGGTTCTCCGTCTCCGTCGTCCCTTACGGGGACGCGGGCTCGGTGGTCTCCTGCCCGAGGGAGGCCTCGAGGAGCGCCGCCACGAGCGGCTCCACGAGCGACTCCTCGAGGATCCGCGGCGGTCGGGCCACCACGGCCTCGCGGAGGGAGTGGGCCAGCTCGGAGACCCGGTCGAAACCGTAGGTCCCGGACGTGCCGTGCAGTCGGTGCAGGAACTTCGCGAGCCGCTCGCGCGCCTCGAGGTCCCCCTGCCCGAGCTGCTCCCAGAAGGATCGCAGGGTCTGCCCCTCCTGCAGGAGCTGGAGACGGTACGCGACGTAGGGGTCGACCCGGCTGGTCATTGCAGGACCTCGGCGACGGCGTTGGGGCGGAGCAGCGGGGCGATGCCGGCGGCGATGACGGCCGGAGGGGAAGGCTTCGGGAGGAAGGCGTTGGCGCCCGCGGCCATGCCGGCGTGGCGCTGGGGGCCGTCCTCGTGGCCGGAGAGGAAGACCACCGGGATGGACGCCCCGACGCGCAGCCGGATCTCGGCGCACAGGTCCGCTCCGTCGAAGTCGGGGAGCTCGTAGTCGAGCAGGAAGAGGTCGAACCGACCCCCGGCGATCAGCGACAGCGCGTGGGCGCCGGTGGCAGCCGTGACCACATCCACGCCGGCCAGGCGCGGGAGCGTCGCCGCCACGATGCGCAGCATCGCCTCGTCGTCGTCCACGTAGAGGATTCGCTTTCGGTCCATGCCTCCGGGTCACTGCACGCTCCGCGCCACGGAGGAAGGCGGTATTCGGAGCTCAGTGTTCCATGTCGGAACGCACCCTGGGTATGGGTTGACCGGGTGGCGGAACAGAATTGTACCGAAATCATCCATCGTTCCTTCCCAGGGCACTCGGCCCGCAACGTGCACACCAGGGTGGAACATGATCCCGACCCGCGACGACGACCGCCCTGCCGTGTTCGTGGTGGACGACGACTCCCACCTCCGCACACTGATCGGAAGCTGGGTGGAGGCCGCGGGATTCCGCTCGGTCGAGCTCGACAGTGGCGAGGCCTGCCTGGCCAGCCTGCCCACCGAGACCCCGGCGGCGGTCCTGCTCGACCTCTCCATGCCCGGGATGGGGGGCGCCGCGGCGCTGGACCGGATCCGCTCCCACCACCGGCACCTGCCGGTGATCGTCCTCACCGCCAACAAGGACGTGGACACGGTGGTCGACCTGATGCGGCGGGGCGCCTACGACTTCCTGCCCAAGCCGGTCGACCGCACCAAGCTCGTCACCACGCTCGTGAACGCCATGGAGAAGCACGCCATGGCCATGCGCCTCGCCACGCTGGAGCGGGAGGCCGAGGGTCGCGCCATCCCGGGCTTCGTGGGCGCGTCCCCCTCCATGCGGGAGCTCTACCGCCAGATCGACCGGGTGGCCGCCTCCGACATCTCGGTCTACATCCACGGCGAGAGCGGCACCGGGAAGGAGCTCGTCGCCCGCGCCATCCACGACCGCTCCGGACGCGGCAAGGCCCCCTTCATCGCGCTCAACTGCGCGGCCATCCCGGAATCGCTCCAGGAATCCGAGCTCTTCGGCCACGAGCGCGGCGCCTTCACCGGCGCGGCCCAGCGCCGCACCGGCTGCTTCGAGCAGGTGGCCGGCGGCACCCTCTTCCTGGACGAGGTCGCCGAGCTGTCGCCCGGCGCGCAGGCGAAGCTGCTCCGGGTCCTGCAGCAGCGGACCATCCAGCGGGTGGGCTCGAGCCAGGAGATCGAGGTCGACTTCCGCCTGCTCGCCGCCACCCACCAGGACCTGGCGGCGGCGGTCCGGGAGGGGCGCTTCCGGGAGGACCTCTTCTACCGCATCGTGGTCTTCGAGCTGGAGCTGCCCCCCCTGAGGGACCGCGCCGGCGACGTGGAGCTGCTCGCCCGGTACTTCGTCTCGCTCGCCGGCAAGGAACTGGCCGGGCGGACCGTGGCCATCTCCCCGGAGGCCCTCGCCGCGCTGGAGCGCTACACCTGGCCTGGAAACGTCCGCGAGCTGCAGAACGTCTGCCAGCGGGCTGCGGTGACCTGCGAGGGGGACGCCATCACGGTGGCCGACATCCCGCCCCGGATCTGCGCGGCCATCGCGCTGCCCCGCCCCGAGGCCGCAGCGCCG
>JBAXVO010000087.1:0-12641 GCA_037129355.1 Deltaproteobacteria bacterium
CGGTCGTGCTCCCGCTTCTTCTTCCGCTCGTGCTTCTTCTCCTCGTCGTCCCAGCCGATGTCCTGGAGGAGGCTCCTGGTCAGGTCCTTCGGCTCACCCACGCTGATGGTGAGGTCGGGGTTGATGGCCGGCTCCATGAGCTGGTTGGGCGTGGCGCTGGTGTCCCAGTGCGAGACGCTCGACCCCGACTCGAAGGGGTTCGGCGTGTAGAGCAGCGCGCGGCCCGCCGGGTCCGCGCCGGCGCGGACCTTGAGGTCGAGCAGCAGGCTCGCGTCCACGCCGGGCAGGGCCGCCTTGATGGCCGCCCCCGCCGCCTGGGTGATGCGCACGGCCGGGATGGTGACGAGGGGGTCCGTGCCGCCCAGCCCCGCGGGCAGGGCCGAGGGGGCGTTGTCGGCGACGACGAGGGCGACGGCGCCCGCGTCCTGGGCGTTGCGGGCCTTCACCGTGAAGGTGCAGGTGCCGCGGTCGACGAGCGCGATCTTGCCGGCGAGGGCGCCGGCACCGAGCGGGTTGCATCCGAGCGTGGAGCCGCCCGCATCGGTGGCGAGCACCACCGGACCGCTCACGCCCGCGGCGGTGAGCGCCGGACCGAACGAGGCCGTGCCCACGAAGTAGCGACCCGCCACCGAGGCCGGGGCGGTCACGGTGAAGAAGGGCGTCCCGCGCTGCAGCACCTCGCGGACCTCCTCGGTCACCTCCTCGCCGGTCCAGACCACGTTCCGGGAGTTGACGGCCGAGGTCTTGCGCTCCGCGTCGGTCATGGCGAGGCGCGACTTGCCGGTCGAGTTGTCGAAGTAGAAGCGGGAGTAGACGTCGGGGAACCCGGCGAAGAGGGCCCCGGTGCTCCCGCTGGCGAAGCTGGCGAAGCCGAGCCCGTGCGCGAACTCGTGCAGGAGCACCACGACCAGGTTGATCTGGTTCGCCGGCTGGTTGGTGTCGAGGCCGTAGTACCAGCCCGACCCGGCCAGGCAGGTGGGCTGTCCCAGGTTCGAGTTGAAGCGGGCCCGGAGGTCATTCCCGGTCCCGGGGGTGACGGCCGGATCGAGGTCCTCGCCGGCGAGCTTGTTGGCGAGCGCCACCGGGTACCAGGTGCCCGGGTACTTCGCGTTCGGGAAGTCACGGAAGACGGTCAGCGTGCCGGCGGAGCCGAGCACGGCGGCGGTCGCCGTGCAGGCGAGCGGCTCGAAGGTGGCCTGGACGAAGATCTCCACGTCGCTGTCGAGGTTCTTGCCCCAGAAGTTGGCCACGAACTGGAAGGCGTTGAGCCGCTGCTGCCCCACGGTGGTGCCGGGGTTGGTGGGGAGCGGGGCGGCCGGGGTGGGATCGTTGAACCCGACGCCCGGTGCGTTGGCGTTCACCACCGTGATCTTCACGCGGGCGAGCGCGGCTCCCGGTGCGGCGGCGAGAAGGCCGGCGAGGAGGACGGATGCGGTGCCGTGGAGGG
This sequence comes from Deltaproteobacteria bacterium, assembly GCA_037129355.1. Taxonomy (GTDB): domain Bacteria; phylum Myxococcota; class Myxococcia; order Myxococcales; family Anaeromyxobacteraceae; genus CAIOAK01. Next base: position 1,448 of record JBAXVO010000087.1, read on the forward strand.
TGCGCATGGTCACTCGACCTCCAGCGGCTGCGCCGCGGGCTTCGAGGGGCTGGCCATCCGGCCGTCCAGGAAGGCCTTCGCCTCCTCGGGGGTCTCGACGCAGCGGGTCTGGGGCTTGCCGTCGGCGACGCGCGCCAGGGTCAGGCTGTCGAAGCTCTCGTCGAGCTCGGCCATCACCGCGCCGCGGGTCGTGACCGTGGACGTGGCGGCGGCGGTCGACCGGGCCGACCGGTTCATCATCTGCTCGACCTTCCGGGAGAGCTCCTGCCGCTCCTCGTGGGTGGGTGCGCGGAGGTTTCCATCCTGGTCGATGCCGGTGGTCGCCGTCGTGGTGGCGGCCTCCTCGTCGTGGACCCTGGCGTTGGCCGCCGTCTGCGCGAGCGGGGCGCTCGGAAGGAGGAGAAGCGCTGCGGCGATGAACCCGATCGGGCCACCCCTGGTGAGGATCCGGGAGATTCCATCCATGAAGGGAATTCCTTTCGGCTGCGGGAGAACGTGGTGAAGCGACAACCTTGCCTCATACCCGTTCGGGCCCTTCGCCATACCCGAAAGGGTCTAGACCCTGAAGGGGCGTCTTCCGCCGGTCGCATCGTCGGGACCCGGGCTCCGGTGCGCCGTCGAAACGGACGCCGGGCGGAGAGGGGAGAGGGAGGGGGAGCTTCGACCCAGGGTGAAAACCGGCGGTCTCCAGATGAGGATTCCGCCATGACGCGACGCGCATTCGAGCCGTTCAAATTTATCGTCAGATTCACCCGCGGTCGACATCTAGCTGGAAGTCGGCCTTGGTCGTCGCTCGCTCGTCGAAATGGGGGATCCATCCATGAAGAGAGGCATCGTTCGCGGTCTGTTGATCACCACGTTCCTGCTCGCACTCCCAGGCCTGGCCGGCGCGGCCGGCGACGAGCGCATCCTGATCAAGTCCGGCGGCAGCCGGGAGCAGATGCGCCAGTCGGTCGCCCAGCTGGGCGGCAAGGTGACCCTGGAGTTCCAGAACGTGAACGCCATCGCCGCCACGGTTCCAGCGGGAGGCATGGCCGCCCTGGCTGGCGTTCCCGGATTCAAGGTGGTGAAGGACGAGCAGATGTCGGCTCCGGACCCCCGCCACGTCGGTGCCAGCGAGGCGCGTCCGGATGCGTTCGCCGAACAGGCCGCGGCCGGAGGGATCGGAGGCGTGATCCCCGAGGACTACAAGTTCAACAACACCCTCATCCGCGCCGACGTGGTCCAGGCCGGCGGGAACACCGGCAAGGGGATCATCGTCGCGGTGATCGACACGGGCACCGCCAACTCCCCGCTCGTGACATCGCTCTACGGACGGGTCATCGGGGGCGAGTCCTTCGTCACGACCGACGCCTACTCCGCCACGAGCACCAACAACAACAACCACGGGACCATGGTCGGGTCGCTCGTCGCCGGCAACACCACGCCGGGCTTCCTCGCAGACGGATGCCTGGCAACGGCGGTCCGTCGCCACGCCCCCGCGGGCAGCTGGTTCAACGCCACCCTTCCCGTCGGTGGCGTGCCGACCCTGGTCACGTTCGTCCCGCTCCGCGGCGTCGCCCCGGACGCGAAGCTGTTCGCGCTCAAGGTCCTCGCCGCCAACGGCTCGGGCTACGGCTCCTGGATCCTGGGGGCCATGGACCGGGCCATCACGCTGAAGCGGAACTTCCTCGCCGGTCAGCCCTCGGTTCCGGTGGCGGGCGACGGCAGCGAGGAGAATCCGTTCCGGTACGACTCGCTCGACATCTCGGTGGTGAACATGAGCCTCGGAGGACCCACGCTCGATCCGGGCCTGGGGATCGACAACGAGCTCATGCGCCAGTTCCTCGAGGTGGGGATCGTCCCCGCCATCGCCGCCGCCAACTCCGGGCCGTCGGGCATGACCACGGCATCCCCCTCCACGGCGATCGGCACGCTCGCCGTGGCGGCCGCCTCCACCCCGACCCACCTGCGCATCATCGAGTCGGCGGCAGCCTGCGACCCCGACTTCGGCGCCATCGCCTGGCCCGACGACCACATCCGGACGGCCCTCTTCAGCTCACGCGGCCCCACCCCCGACGGCCGCGTCGGGATCTCGGTGACCAGCGCGGGTGACCTGAACTTCGTCCAGGGCCGGAAGGGGGGCTTCAACTTCGGGAGCGGCACCTCCTTCGCCGCGCCCACCGTCGCCGGCGCTGCGGCCCTCCTCCGCGCAGGCGCGCCCCGCGCCACGGCGACGCAGATCCGCAATTCCATCGAGGAGGGCGCCAATCCCCGCGTGCTCGGCGATCGCTCGACCCGCTTCGACCAGGGCTTCGGGTTCCTCGACGTGGCCCGCTCGCTCCAGCTCCTCAAGGCAGGGCACGTGAGCGGGACGGTCCGCGCCGAGCGCGGCGGTGACGACGTGGCGGAGAACCTGGAGCATCTCGGGCTCGACGTGCGCCGGATCGAGGGCGGGAAGTCCTTCTCGGGCCGGACCGGGGCGCTCCTTCCCGGCGAGCGGCACGAGGTGCTGGTGGACGTGGGCCGGGACGTCGCCGCGCTGCGGGTCGACCTGACCGACGTGTCGATCGTCCCGCCCGGGAAGCAGAACCAGTACTGGGGCGACGACGTGATCCTGGTGGTCCACTCCGCGAAGACCACCGCCGTGAACGACATCCGCCTCTGGGAGTACATCCGGACCCCGATGAGCTACGACTTCGCCGACCTCGACACCGGGGTCATGCGCCTCACCTTCCTGGGCTCCGACTCGAACGCCGGAAAGGCGGGGCTCGCCTTCAAGGTGACCGCCACCTCGAAGCCCCGCGCCGCCATCACCGCGAGGGGCACGGTCGCCGAGGGCGGATGGACGGTCGTCCCGGTCGTCGTCCCCGCCGGCAAGAAGAGCGCGGTGTTCGAGCTCTCCTGGAAGCGGGACTGGAGCCGCACCCCGACGAACGACATCGACGTCTACGTCGTCGACCCCGAGGGAAACGAGGTCCAGGCCTACGATCCCGACTACGACTACTGGTACTCGCCCGGAGCGACCGGGAACGCCCCCGAGCGCGTCGTTGCCACCACGGTGATCCCCGGGGAGTACACGGTCTACGTGAACGGCTACACGGTCTTCGGCGACACCCACGACGGGTCGACGACCCCCGGGAGCGACGATTTCCAGGTGAAGGTCTACCTGGAATAGCCGGGTCGCCGCTCGAGGCGGGGGGTTCCTACCTCCGGAACCCTCCGCCGCCGATGCCCGGGGGCACGCCGCCACCGCCGAGCACGCCCGGATCCGCTCCGGGGACGATGATCGACGACGCCTGCTGCCGGCGGAGTTCCTGGAGCTGCTGGATGGTCTTCTCCACGCCCGCCTTGGCGGCCGCGCCGTAACCCGCCACGGCGGCGTCGAGGTTCGGGGCGTCGATCTCGAAGGAGACCGGGAGCGGACCGACCTGCGTCACGATCTGGGCCTCACCGATGTAGATCACCTTGCGCCCCAGGTCGGCGGCGCCCTCGGAGGTCACCGGGACGAGCGCGCGGATCGTGCCGATCTTCCGGTCGGTGTAGATCTCCTCGCGGTAGAGCGAGGCGCTGTCCATCTGGATGTCCATCTCGGGCATGTCGGCCATTCTCGGCTCCGGTTCGTTCGAGGGAATGCTCCCGGATATCACGGGGGCAGGTCGCGGAGGAACTTCGCGGCGAGGCGGGTGGCCTCGTCGGCGGCGCGGGGGCTCGCATGGGGCGCGTGGCCGCTGTCGACCCAGCCGATGCGCCCGTCCCGCAGCGCGGCCCGGGCGGCCTCGATCTCGCCCGGCTCGGTGCGGGGGTCTCGGGTGCCGTGGAGGAGCAGGACCGGGCAGGCGATCTCTCCGAGGCGTCCGTCGTAGACGTCGCCTCCCTCGCGCTGGCCGCGCGCGATGATGCGCAGCCAGGCCCGCGCCCCCTCGGAGATGATCTCCCGCCAGCGCGGCTCGCCGTGGTCCCGCCGCAGGGGCTCGACCACCGCGGGCCCGAAGTCGTCGGGGCGGTTCGCCGCCATCTCGAAGAAGGGAAGCGACCCGACCTTGGCCCGGAAGAAGTGGGCCGCCTCGAGCACCAGCCCGCGCACCCGTCCGGGGGCCTCGATCGCCATCCAGGCCGCCACCACCGCGCCGTCGCTGTGCCCCCAGAGGGCGGCCCGCTCGACGCCGAGCGCGTCCATCACGCCCAGGCACTCCAGGGCGAACATCCGGTGGTAGCCGTCGGGGATGGAGGGGAGGCGCGGCGAGCCGCCGTACCCGGCCCGGTCGGGCGCGATGACGCGGAACTCGCCGGAGAGCGCCTCGAACTGGCGGTCGAAAGGGTAGGACTCCCAGCCCCAGCCGCTGTGGAGGATCACCAGCGGCGGCCCGCTGCCCGCCTCCCGCACCAGCAGGCGGGACGTTGCTCCGGGAAGGAGCTCGGACTCGACCTCGACGAACGCGCTCTTCGCCACCGGGCCTCAGCGAGGCTCGGGACCGACCGTCTCGCGGACGAACCGGGCGAGCGCCACGTCGTGCGACCGGACGTGCTCGGAGAACCAGTGGCGGAGCGCGGTGGCGAAGGAGCGGGTGGGCTGGACGTGCCCTTGCGCGAACTCCGAGCGAACCTGCTCGATCTGCTCGACCAGCCGGGCGTGCTCGAGCTGGTGGCGCGCGAACTCGGGGTACGCGTACAGCCGCATCATGATCTCCTCGGTCGCGAAGTGGACGCGGGTGAACTCCGAGAGCTGCTGCAGGAGCGCCTCCACCTGCGAGTGCGGAGCCGACATCACCGATTTCTCGAGCGCCCGGACGACTCCGAGCAGCAGGTCGTGCTCGCTGTCGATCTCCTGGACCCCGACGTCCATCTCCCCCGAACCCTTGGTCATGACCTTCCTCCCGGCGGCGCCCCCGCCGCACCTCGACTCCTTCTAGCGCGGATGGGGCCCGCTGACACGGTTACACTCCCCCGAATGCGCATCCTCTACGGGGTGGTGGGCGAGGGCATGGGGCACGCCATCCGGTCCCGGGTGGTGCTCGACGAGCTCGCCCGGGACCACCAGATCGAGGTCGTGGTCTCGGGGCGGGCCCACGACTACCTCAAGGTCCTCGAATCGGAGCGGCTGGGGGTGAACCGCATCTGGGGGCTCTCGCTGGTCTACGAGGACAACCGGGTGCGGAACTTCCAGACCCTGCTCGCCAACGTGAAGGGGGCGCTGGTCGCGGGAGGATGGCCGGAGAACATCCGGGCCTTCTTCGATCTCGCCGAGCGCTTCCGTCCCGACGTGGTGGTGAGCGATTTCGAGTCCTGGAGCTACCTGTTCGCCCGGATGAACGGGCTGCCGGTGATCTCGATCGACAACCAGCAGATCGTGTCCCGGTGCGACATCCCCCCGGAGATCACCGCGGGGCACGAGGCCGACGCCCAGCTCACCCGGGCCATCGTGAAGGCCAAGCTCCCGGGGTGCCTCCACTACCTGGTGACAACGTTCTTTTATCCCCCCATCGAGAGGTCGAGGACCACCCTCGTGCCCCCCATCCTGCGCCCCACGGTCCTCTCCGCCCGGCCCGAGGACGGGGAGCACCTGCTCGTCTACCAGACGTCGACGAGCGACTCCGCCCTCCTCGAGACCCTGCGAGCGAGCGGCGTCGAGTGCCGGATCTACGGCGTCCGTCGCGGAATCCAGGAGGAGCAGCGGGAGGGAAACCTGCGCTTCCGCCCCTTCTCCGACGCGGGCTTCGTCGACGACCTGCGGACCGCGCGCGGTGTCGTCGCCAACGGGGGCTTCACGCTCCTCGGCGAGGCGGTCTACCTCCACCGCCCGGTGCTCTCCGTCCCGGTGCGCCACCAGTTCGAGCAGGTGCTGAACGCCCGCTACCTCGAGCGGGAGGGGTACGGTGCCGCGGCCGAGGGGGTGACCCCCGAGGTGCTCGCCCGGTTCCTGGAGCGGATCCCGGTCTTCCGTGCCGCGCTCGAGGGGTACCAGCAGGACGGCAACCGCGCGCTCTTCACGAAGCTCGACGGGTTGCTCGCGTCGGTCGCCACCGGGGAGGCGCCGCCCGCGCCCCCGGCGCTCTCCTGACGGTGCACGTCGGGCCCAGGAAAAGCGCGACCCCGGACGTTCCGAGAACGCCGGGGTCGCAGCGACGGCCGGAGGGGGGTTGGCCGCGCTGTCCGGAGAAGATGCAGAAGGCCTGCCAATCCCCCGATAGAGGTAACCCCTCGGAATCACGCGCCCCCAGCGGCGCGACCGTCCGGGTCGGGCCGACCCTTGGGTGGAAACGCCTACTGACCCTAAATCCCTTCCGAGCGGGCTTGCCCTGGGCGATATCCCTGGTACCTTCGGCGCCGGACCGTCGAGGGACGGTGGGAGGCGGCGATGGGCGTGGGAGCGATGGCGATGAGTCCGGTCGGCGATGTGTTCGACCTGGTCGATGCGGTCATCCGGAAGCACGGAATCCACCCGAGCGAGCAGGTGAGGTCCCTCCTGGCCGCTGCCGTGGAGCAGCGGATGCGCGAGCACGGAGAGGCCCTCGCGATCGCCGTTCCGCGGGCCATGTCGGCGCTGGTCAGCGCCGCTCAGCGCCGCTGACCCCGGCCGACCGCCCGACGGCGGTCACTTCCCGGTGAGCAGGGCCGCCTTGAGGTCCTCGAGGCCGCCGTCGCTGGGCTTCGGTCCGAGCCAGATGCGGAAGAGCGCATCGGCGAAGTCCTTGCCCTCCACGGTGATGGTCTTCGTTCCCTCGATGCCGACCGTGGTGCCCTGGCCGGGGATGTAGGAGACGATCAGCACCTGCTTCTCCTTGAACTCGGCGGGGTAGGAATCCTCGACCTGCTTCAGCCGCGCCGCCAGGGCCGCGCCCTGTCCCGGGGAGTTGGCCTCGATCCCCTCGTGGAAGGCCTTCTGCATGCTCTCCTTGTCCACGTCGCGCATCATCGTGATGCGGAGGACCTTGGGGGCGTCGGCGGCCACGACCGCGGCGGCGTCGGTGGAGCGCTGGGTCAGGTAGAGGGCGCCCACGTAGACCTTGATGCCGAGGAACGACTTCTTGCGGACGCCGGCGCCGTTCAGCACCAGCGTCTGGCCTCCGGCCTGGACCGTGTCGGAGACCGGCACGCCCGCGACCTCGAGGGCGGAGGCGGGAAGGGCGGCGAGCAGGAGCGCGGCGACGACGATTCGCATGGGGTCCTCCGGGAGAAGTGGGGACCACAGAGTAGGATGGTGGGGGATGAAGAGCCAGATCCGCACCCTCGCCGCGGCGGTGCTCCTCCTCGGCGCTGCCGGTGCGGGCGCCCAGGAGTTCCGTGAACTTCTCATCAAGAAGGGGCTCCAGGGCGAGGACCAGTACCTGGCCGGCAGCACGGTCGACGTCCACGGGAAGGTCGAGGGGGACCTCACCATGGCCGCGCTCCAGGCCGGCCTCGACGGCATCGTGACCGGCGACGTCAACGCCGTCGGTCTCCTCGTCCACGTCGGGGGGGTGGTGGGGGACGACGTGCGCGCGCTCGGGGCCAAGGTGGTCGTCGAGGGCTGGGTCGTGGACGCCCTGCTCGCCGCCGGCGGGGAGATCACGCTCACCAAGGGAACGCGGGTGGGCGGCAAGGCCATGCTCGCCGGACGCCGGGTCGTCCTCCGGGGCGACGTCGAGGGGGCGCTCGACGTCGTGGCCTCCCACGTCGAGATCGACGGCGACGTGGGCGGGACCGCCCGGATCCGCTCCGACGAGGTGGTGATCGGCCCCCGGGCGCGGCTCCGCGGCGACCTCGTCGTCCTCGGAGCCAACCCACCCCGGATCGCCGAGGGGGCGGTCGTGGCCGGGAAGGTGACCGTCGAGGCGGCGGGCCCCGTCGCGGTCGGCGCCCGGCTGTCCGCGGCCGCGCGCGCGGCGCTCATGCAGATCGGGATGCTGCTCCTCGCCTGGGCGTGGATGGCGCTCGCGCCGTCGCTCGCCCGCGAGGCGGCCGCCATCGAGTGGCGGAGCCCGGGTGGTGCCGAGGCCATGGGGATCGCCGCGGTGTTCGGCCTCCCGCTCGTCGCGGTCCTGCTCGCGGTGACGATCGTCGGCATCCCGGTCGCCGTGGGCGTCGCCTCGGCCTGGGTCCTGCTCGTGCTCGCCGGCTACAGCACGACCGCCATCTGCCTGGGCGCCTGGCTCCGCGCGCGGGTGCGCGGCGCCCCCCGGGGACGCGGATTCCGGGAGCGGCTCCTCTGGACGCTCGCCGCGCTCCTCCTGCTGCGCGGGGCGGCGGCGCTCCCCTGGATCGGGTGGGTGGTGACGCTGGGTGCGGTGCTGGCGGGAGCGGGAGCGGTGGCGCGCGCAGTCCAGGCGGCCCACGCGCGCGCCCGGGTCAGCCGTGCACCGCCCGACCCAGCCGGCGCATGAAGTCGAGCTCGGAGGCGTCGAGCGGACCACGGGCCACGGCGGCCAGGTTCTCGCGGAGCTGGCCTGCGTCGGCGGGGGAGCAGAGCACCACGTCCACGTGGGGGCTGGTGAGGCAGAACCGGTAGCACTCCCCGGCCGTGGCGGCCCGATCGCCCCAGCCCCGCGGCGCCCGGAGCAACCGGCGCCAGGCGGTCGCGGTGTAGGCGATCACCGCCGGGTTCCGCCGGGCCAGGTGGGGGAAGACGTCCCGCTCGGCGCCCGGATGGGCCGCACTGTAGCGGAGCATGAGCAGGTCGAGGATCGAGTCCTCGGCGAGGCGCGCGGCGCGGGGGCGATCGTGGATCGAGACCCCGACGGCCCGGACCTTGCCCTCCTCGCGCAGGCGCGACAGCGTCTCCACGATTCCCTGCCCGAGCGACGACGAGACGCCCAGCCAGTAGAGCTGGAGGACGTCCAGGTAGTCGGTGCGGAGCAGGCGAAGGGCGCCCTCGACGCGGCGGCGGATGGACCCCTCGAACCATCCGAAGGTGGGGCCGGTGGCGACCACGTAGCGCTCCCGGTCCCGCGAGAGGGCGTCGCGGAGCGGTCCCACGAGCTTGCCGGCGGTCGGGTTCCAGAAGACGTAGTTCATCTCGCCGTCGAGGGCCTCCCGGATCCCGGCCTCGTCGAGACCGTGGCTCACGGCGAGGCCGAGCCGGAAGACGCGCTTGCGCAGCGCGGGCACGTCTCGGTGCAGGAAGTCCGTCGGCAAGTGCGATCCCTCCGGGGCAGGTGCTATGGAAGGGGCGTGAACCTCGCCATTGTCCTGCTCGTCGCCGCGGCCGCAAGCCCCACCCCCTCGGCGGGTCCGGCGCTCGCCCTCGAGGCCGCCCCGGGGCTCGCGGCCGTGAGCCCCGCCGCCCTCTCCGCGGGGACCCGGTTCCTCGCCTCCGACCGGCTCGAGGGGCGGGGCACCGCGACCCGCGGGTACGACATCGCCGCGCTCTGGGTGTCCACCCAGATGCAGGCCATCGGCCTCGAGCCGGCGGCGGGGGAGGGGCGCTGGGAGCAGCCCGTTCCGCTGCGGGCCTGGCGCGTCGAGCCGGACACGGCCACGCTCGTGGTCCACGGCCCGGCCCAGGCGCCGCTCCGGCTCGTCCGGGGCCAGGACTTCGTCCCCCTCTCCGACGGAGAGCACGCCGAGGTGGAGATGGACGGCGCCCTGGCCTTCGTCGGCTACGGGATCTCGGCGCCCGAATACGGCTACGACGACCTGAAGGGGGTCGATCTCAACGGGAAGATCGCGGTCGTGCTCTGGGACGCGCCCTCCTCCGACCGGGCCAACTTCTTCCCGCCCGCCCCCCGCGCCGTGTACGCCGACCGGAGGGGGAAGATGCGCCGGCTCGCGGCCCGAGGGGCCGCGGGGGTGATCCTCGTCTACACGCCCGAGGCGGAGGATTCGCTCGCCTGGTCCGACTTCGTCCGCAACTCCGGGGCGGAGGGGATGGGCTGGGTGGAAGGGGGGAGGCTCGGCGACGGCGTCGACGGGCTGTCGGCCCGGGCGGTGGTCTCGGTGCGCGGCCTGGAGAAGCTGGCCGTGGCGGCGGGAGTGGCCGGCGGGGCCCGGGGGATCCTGGAGAAGGCCGAGGCGGGACGGCTCTCCGCGCAGGACTGGCAGGTGAAGGTGCGGATGCGGACGGCCGCGGAGCTCCGCGCCGCCGGCTCGGTGAACGTCCTGGGGATCCTGCGCGGCTCCGACCCGGTCCTCGCGAAGGAGACGGTGATCGTCACCGCCCACCTCGACGGCCTCGGCATCGGCGAGCCGGTGGACGGGGACGCCATCTACAACGGGGCCTCCGACAACGCCGTGGGCGTGGCGGTGCTCCTCGAGGTGGCCCGCGCCTTCGCCGCCATGCCGCGGCGCCCGGCCCGATCGGTGCTCTTTGCGGCGGTGACCGGGGAGGAGAAGGGGCTCGTGGGCTCCGCCTTCCTCGCCGCCCACCCGGTCGTGGATGCCGAGGGGATCGTCGCCAACCTGAACATCGACGTCGCCCCCACCGCCTTCCCCTTCACGACGGCGGTGGCACGGGGTGCGGAGCATTCCACCCTGGGGGAGGCGGTCCGGCGGGCCGCCCAGGCGCTGGGGGTCGAGATCGTCCCCGATCCCGCCCCCAAGGCCAGCGTCTTCGTCCGCTCCGACCAGTTCAGCTTCGTCCGGCAGGGAGTGCCGTCACTCTACGTGACGGGAGGCCGGTCGCCCTCCGAGGACCCGGTGCAGCTCGAGCGCCGACGCGCCTGGAACCGCGCGCGCTACCACACGCCCAAGGACGAATGGGACGCGGGCTGGCTGTGGGACGACACCGCGCGCTTCGCACGCCTGCAGTTCCTGCTCGCGCTCGTGGTGGCCGACGGGGTCGCCCGCCCGACCTGGGAGAAGGGGGACTTCTTCGAGCGGTTCGTCCCGCCCTCCCGTCCGGCCCGCCGGTAGCGCTAGCTCCGGTGCTGCGCCGGGGGCCCGCTTCGCGGTCGCGCCGAGCGCTCGAGGTGGCGCGCCAGCGGCCGGTCGTTCTTCTCGATGTGGAAGCGGATCCAGTGCTGGAGCCGGCCGGTGGCCCATTCGAGGACGCGCGGGGTGATCCCGATGGCCCGGATCTCCTGCCCGCAGACGTGCAGGTCCTGGAGGAACAGGTCGTGGGCCGTCCGGTGGGGCACCCGGTCCGGATAGGAGGAGCGGTCCATCAGCTCCTCCTCGCGCGCGAAGTGGAGCGCGGTGGCCTCGATGAGCCCGTCGAGGAAGGTGGCAGCCTGGCGGGGCTGGCGGGATCGGGCCGCGGCGGCCACGTCGTCGGCGAGCGAGAGCATCTCGGCGTGGG
>JBAXVO010000088.1:0-12515 GCA_037129355.1 Deltaproteobacteria bacterium
TCGAACGCCTGCGTGAAGGGGAACGGCGCCGCGGCGTCGAAGTTCGGGTTGAGCGCCCAGATCGCCGCGGCCGAGATGTAGGCGAGGCGCTGGCCGCACATCAGCTGATAGGTCGGGGAGCCTTGCTGCAGTGCACTCAAGGTGTACCCGCAGACCTGCTGGCTGCCGCACCCGGTCCCGGTGGGGCAGGGGCTTCCCAGCGGCAGGGTGCTGGAGAGCAGGTTGTAGGTGGCGGCGGGAACGGTCGTGTCGGACGAGGTGGGATCGAAGGTCCAGCTCGATCCCGGGAGCGTGTAGTTGGATCCCGCCTGGGCGGCGACGGCGCCCGCTTCGCCGTTGCTGAATGGATTTGCGGGGTCGGCGGTCACGCCCGTCACCTTCATCGACGTCGGAATCGTCGCTCCGCTGATGAGGGTGATGTCGTAGGTATCCAGCTGCCCCGTCTGGAGCGTGAACTCCGCCATCGTCTGGGGGTTGCTGAAGGAGACGCCGGGCACGCAGGCGAGGTTCACGCCCGGTGGGCCGCCGTTGCACGACCCGATGGCGCAGTTGCCCAGCGTGGAGCAGCCGAGGCGACCCATCACGTTTCCGTTCCATCCGCTGTCGTTGTTGTTCCATTCCGCCTGCATCGCCACCTGCGAGATCACGAACCTGGTCGACTGCCCCGGCGTCAGGGTATAGCCGTCCACGCTCGTCGAACTCGTCGGAACGGGATTCGCCCAGAAGCAGTCGCCGGTGCTCGCCAGGGCGGTTCCGGCGGGGCAGACGGGTGGCGTGCCCGGGGCTGGGGCAATCCCGCTCGCTCCGCCGCTGATGGCGGCGTAGACGGTCTGGTTGCAGTTGTTCACCACGGTGATGGTTCGCTGCACGGGCGTCACCGGGGCAACGGTCACCGTCAGCGTCGCGCTCAGGGTTGGTTGATCGCTGGCACTGGGGATTGCCGATACCTGGAATTGGTAAGTCCCTGCACCGACTGGCGTATCCCACTGGCTGATGTTGACGCTGCACGCCTCGGACGAGTCGGCCAGGAAGCTGCACAGGCCTGGGCTGGGCTTCAGGGGATATTCGGGCACGAGGTTCACGCTATAGGTGACCCCCGGCGGCAGGTTCGACATCGCCAGGGTCGTCGGGGATGAACCCTGGTCGCCCACACCCATGACCAGCTGCGAGGGGGTGAAGAACAGCGAGGGCGTCGCGGTTCCCACGGTCACGGTCGCCTGTGCTTGCACGCTCGGTCCAGGCGAGGACGTCGTCGTCGAAAGCGGGTCGGAGCCCTGGCTCCCACCCGTCACCTGGAAGCTGCAGGTGCTGTTCAGCGTGGATAGGATGCACGAGGTCTTGCTCAGCGACGCGACGCTCGGAGTCGAGTTGTTCAGCGTGACCTGCAGGTTGTCCACGTTCGCGCTGCCGACGAGCTCGAGCACCATCGCCACCTGCGAGCCCACGTTGACCTGCGGGCTCAGCTGGGTGAACTGCAATTGACCATAAGTGACTACGGGCTGCGCCGTCACGGTCACGCTGTTCGTGGCGCTGGTGTACTGGGCGGCCGATGCGGTGATGGTCGCCGCGCCAGCCGTGACTCCGGTGATCTCGATCGGGCACGGGGGGCCGTTGCTGTTGAGCGAGCAGGTCAGCGGAAGCACGGAGGCCTTCGCCGTGCTCGCCACCTGGACCGACAAGCCGGTGACGCCGCTGCTCCCACCCAGGCTGAGCTGGACCCTGGCCGTGTCGCCCACGGCCATGGACTCCGACGGCGTGCTGAAGACGAGGTATCCCGGCTGGGGCGGGGCGTCCACGGTGGCGACCATGCTCGCGCCGACGTAGCCGGAGGCCGAGGCGGAGATCTTGTCCGTACCCGCGGCCGCTCCGGTGATGGTGAAGCTGCAGGTGGGGTATCGCGACGAGAGCGGGCATGTCGTCGTCGAGATCGTCGCATACGCGTTCTGGAGCGAGAGCGTCGCCGGGAAGCTGCTGACGTTGGAACTGCCGACCAGGGAAAGCGTCGCGACGACCTTCTCGGACACGTCAACGCCGACGTTGCCGCTGAACTGAATCGTGCCTGGGACGGTCACGGGCGTGACGGTCGCGGTGGTCGTCGCATCCGCGTATCCGACGGCGCTCGCGGTGATCACCGCATTGCCCTGGGTCCTTCCCGTGATCGTGACGGGGCAGCTCGGCTGGGCCGTCGAGACGGTGCAGGTCGGCGAAACCGTGGCCACCGACGCGTTCTGGCTCACGATCCCCACCGTCATGCCGGGCATTCCCGAGCTACCGACCAGCGTCACGTGGATCGTGGTCGTGGCTCCGGTCGTCACACCCTCCGTCGTGGAGGAGAAGGCGAGCGTCCCGGGGACCGGTGCCGTCGAGACCGTGACCGTCGCGGCGGCGCCGGTCGCGCCCGCCGCCGCCGCGCTCAGCGTGGCCGTCCCGTTCGTGAGGCCCTTGACCTGGACCGTGCAGGAACTCGTCGATCCCGCCTCGTCCGAGAGGATGCACGGCGCCGAGATGGGCACGGCGACGCCGGAGGCCGACGTCGTGACGGTCGCCGTCACGCCGGACGCATCCGTGCTGCCGCTCAGCGCGAGGCGGAGCGCCACCGAGCTGCCCGTCGTGACGGCATAGCTCGACTTGTCGAACGAGAGTGAGCCGCCACCTCCAGTGCTGGAGGATCCCTTGCACCCGGTGGAGAGTGTGCTCGCAGCGAGGACTGCGAGGATCGCGACGCGCGCATGCCGTGAAGTAAAGGTCACTTGTCACCTCCGAGGGTTGGCCGGAGCAAATCACCTGGAGCGAAGGGGGCAAGCGGCCTTGTCGGTCAGCCCCAACAAGCCTTGCCGCACCGGAGGAGCCGTGACCCGGGCGGGGCTCGCCGACGGGGGCGGCCCAGCCGTGCTCATGCCAGCCGCCGCCATGTTCCGGAAGAGGCGAAGTTCCGCGCCGGCGCTCGAGGTCGGAGAGATGCCGTCGTGCGGCCGTTTCGCGCCGGGCACGATGTGGTGAGCCAGCCGTCACGTCGCGGCAGGCGACGGTCGGGTTCTCCCGAGCCCCGCGCAGACGCCCACGCGCCCTCGGGCAGCGCACGACCTCGGCCAATGCGCGTGGATTCCACGTATTCGCCGGGGCTACGAACGCGGACCAGTTGCTCGCCGCGTACGTCCACGTGACGCGGCGCGAGCTGGCCGAGTTCGTTCTCGGAAGGGGCTTGCCGGCCAAGGGGACGGCAGGCCGCTTGAAGCAAGAAACCCCTGGAACCTTGCGGCTCCAGGGGCTCTCGTGTGTGGCGGGGAGTACGGGACTCGAACCCGTGGCCTCCGGCGTGACAGGCCGGCGTTATAACCGACTTAACTAACTCCCCAAATCATCGTTGAAGCTTGGGCGGAGCAGGTTTCGAACCTGCGACCCTCGCCTTGTAAGGGCGACGCTCTACCCCTGAGCTATCCGCCCACGGGCGGTGGAGCGGTCGGGGTTCTAGCTTGACGGGATGCCGGTGTCAACGATCGACGGACGACCCAATCGGCCGGTCGTCCTTGGGATTAAATGAATGGTTTCGGGCTCCATCAGGGGCTAGAGACCTTTCCTGAATGACCTGGAAGAAGGGACAGAAGCTCGTCCACCGGGCGCAACCCGCGTGGGGCGTGGGGATCGTGCTCGAGGTCGGGGAGGACGCCCGCCGGATCGCCGTGCGCTTCGCCGGGCGCGAGGGCGTGACGGTGGTCTCCGGCCGCGATCGCGCCCTCATCGCCGTTCCCGACGAGACCCCGCTCGATCAGCCCGCCGGCGGCCTCCTCGACCGGATCGCCTCGGGGGACGCCGGCCCGGCGAGCGCCTTCGCGCTCCGCACCCGGGTGGTCCGGCTCGAGGCCCTGCGCCGCGCCGACGGCCTGGGCGCGCTGCTCTCCTCCCGGGTCCACGTCCTCCCCCACCAGGTCGGCGCGGCCGGGCGCATCCTCTCCGACCGGATCCCCCGCTTCGTCCTCGCCGACGAGGTCGGGCTCGGCAAGACCATCGAGGCGGGGCTGGTCTTCGCCGGCCTGCGCCAGCTCGGGATCGCCGAGCGGGTGCTCGTCGTCGTCCCGGAGCACCTCGCCTTCCAGTGGCTCGCCGAGCTCTTCCACAAGTTCAACGCGCTCTTCACGCTGCTCGGCCCGGATCGCATCGCCGCGCTGGGCGGCCCGGAGGCGGCGCTGGCGCAGTCGAAGCTGGCCATCCTCTCCCACGAGCAGCTCGCCTCCGATCCGGCCGTCGCCGCGGCAGCCGCCGCACAGGCGTTCGACCTCGTCATCGTCGACGAGGCGCACCACCTGGCCGAGGACCGGCTCCACGACGCGGTGGCCCCGGTGGCCCGCGCCTCCTTCGGGCTGCTCCTCCTCACCGCCACGCCCGTCCGGCTCGATCCGCGCGAGTACTTCCGCCTGCTCTCCCTCGTGGAGACGGTTCCCACCAGTACCCTCGAGGCCTTCCTGGCCCGCCTCGAGTCGCACGAGGCCTACGCCGCGGTGGCCCGGGACCTGCTCGGCGGCGCCAAGGTGGAGGACGCGCTCGCCCGGCTGCGGGAGCTCTCCCCCGACGACGACGCCTTCGCCGCTCCCGCCGGCAAGAAGAAGGGTCCGTCGCGTGCCGCGCTGCTCGAGCACCTGGCCAGCCGCTACGGCCTCTCCTCGCGCCTCGTCCGCAACCGGCGCGTCAAGGTCGGCGCCTTCACCCGTCGTGTGTTGCGCCGCGAGGACGTCCCCGAGGGGGGCAAGATCGACGCGGCCGCCGAGCTCTGCGCCCGGCTGGCCCGCGCCGGCGAGAAGGTGCTCGTCTTCGGCGGCGACCTGGACCGGCTGCGCGAGCTGCAGGCCCGCATCGCCGCCACCGGCCGGCTCGAGGCCCTCCTCTACGACGACGCCGGGAGCCTGGAGGCCCACGACCGGCTGGTGGCCCGCTTCCGCGATCCCGAGGGGCCCATGCTGCTCCTCTCGGGCGAGTCGGGCGGCGAGGGGCGCAACTTCCAGTTCGCCTCCCATCTGGTCTGCCTCGACCTCCCCGACTCCCCGCTCACCCTCGAGCAGCGCATCGGGCGGCTCGACCGGCTGGGCCAGTCGCGGCCGGTGGAGATCCACGTCCTGCCCGAGCCCGGGGAGGAGGCCTTCCTGGCCGACCTCTACGAGAAGGAGATAGGCATCTTCGACGAGCCGGTGGGCGGGCTCGACACGGTGCTGGCTTCCGTTCCCGAGGAGCTCGCCGCCCTGCGGGCGAAGCGCACCGAGAAGGCGCGGCAGGCCTTCCGTCGCGGGATCGCCGCGCGGGTCGCCGAGGGGCGGCGCGCCCAGCACGAGGGGTACGACCCGCTGCTCGACGTCCGCTCCGCATCCATCCCGGAGCTCACCGCGCTCGTCTCCGCCGCCTTCGCGCGCATGGGCGAGGACCCGCCGGAGACGGGGGAGGAGATCGGCACCTCGCTCGCCACGCTGTCGCGCTGGCTCGAGGAGGAGCTCGAGGAGCTCGTCGTCGAGGCCGGCCGGCGCGTGGGCATGGACGTCGACACCGACGAGAACGTCCACCCGTTCGAGGTCGCCTTCACCTTCGGTTCGGGCATGCGCATCGAGGCCCTCCCCGGGATGGAGATGCCCGCCGAGGAGCGCACCCTGCTCGGCAGCTTCTGGCGGGAGACCGCCGTGGTCCGCGAGGAGCTGGAGTGGTTCGCCACCGGCCACCGGCTGGCCGAGGCCCTGCTCGAGCTGGCCCGCGACGGCGACGGAGGGCGCACCGCCTTCCTGCAGTCCCGCACCGCCCCGAAGAGCGGCGGCCTCTACCTGCGCTGGAAGCTGCGCTGGCCGTCCCCGGCCGACCTGGCGCCGGGAGCCCGCGTGCCCTCCCGGCAGGCCTCCCGCTACCTCGACGAGGCGCCCATCTCGGTCCTCGTGGACATGGGGCCGTCCCACGTCGTCGTCGAGGGGGGCGCGGTGCGGCTCGAGGAGGCCATCGAGTCGGCCCGCGACGCCCGGGGCGCCCCGCCGCCGGCCCGCGTGATCGAGCCGGTCTCCGCCGCCGCCGAGAAGGAGGCCCGCGCCGAGCTGGCCCGGCGGGTTGCACGGGCGGTGAAGCGGCTGGCCGCCCACGCCGAGGCCGAGGAGGAGCGGTTGTTCGATTCCGCGCGCGGCGGTGGCGCCTCCCGCGAGGCGATCGAGCGGGCGCTGGTGGGCGTGATGCTGCACCGGGAACTGGTCGAGGAGGCACTCGGCAAGGTCGACCTCGAGCTCGACGCCGCCGCGGTGGTCCTCCCGGGGTAGGCTGCGGCCATGTCGACGCCGGCCCGCGCCTACCTCCCCGATCTCCTCGTCGCCGGGGGACGGGTGCACGAGGGGGCGGCCCTGTCGGTCGCCGGGGGCGTGGTGGTGGCGGTGGGGGATCCCGCCCCGGGTTTCGAGCGGGTCCGCCTGCCCGGCAAGGCGCTCCTCCCCGGGCTGGTCTCGGCCCACGGCCACTCCTTCCAGCGCGCCATCCGGGGGCGGACGCAGGTCCGGCCCCCCGGCCGGAGCGACTTCTGGTCCTGGCGCGAGGCCATGTATGGCGCGGCCGCGCGGCTCGACCCCGAGGACGTCCGGGCCGTGGCCCGCATGGCCTTCCACGAGGCGGCCTGCGCCGGGATCACCGCCGTGGGGGAGTTTCACTACCTGTCCCGGGATCCGGCGGGGCGCCCCTACGACGACCCGGAGCTCCTCGCCCTCGAGGTCATCGGGGCGGCGCGCGAGGTGGGCTTGCGCATCGCGCTCCTTCGGGTGGCCTACGCCCGCGGAGGCGCCGGTGTCGCGGCAGGGGCGGAGCAGCGCCGCTTCGTCGACGGATCGGCAGGGGAGGTCGTGGAGAGCGCCATCCGGCTCGAACGGGCCGTGAAGGGGGACCCGGCCGTGTCGGTCGGCCTCGCCCCCCACAGCGTCCGCGCCTGCCCGGCGGAGTGGATCGGGCTGCTCGCCGCCGAGGCGCGCCGGCGCGGCTGGCCGCTCCACGTCCACGTCTCGGAGCAGCCGGCCGAGGTGGAGCAGTGCCGGGCCGAGCACGGCCTCACGCCGGTGGAGGTCCTGGCGCGGCTGGGGGCGCTCGGACCCGCCACCACCGTCGTGCACGCCATCCAACTCACCCCGGGTGACGTGGAGGCGCTGGGGCGGAGCGGGACCACGGTCTGCGCCTGCCCCACCACCGAGCGCGACCTGGGCGACGGCGTGGTGCCCGCCGACGAGCTCCTGCGCGCCGGCGCCGGGATGGCCCTGGGCGTCGACTCCCACGTGCAGTGCGACCTGCTCGAGGAGGCCCGCGCGCTCGAGGGGAACCTCCGCCTCGTCCGCCGGGAACGCGGGCTCCTCTCGCCCGGCGGGGCAGGGGAGCGCGTGGACGCGCTCGCCGGCCGCCTCCTCGGCTTCGCCACGGCCGGGGGGATGCGCTCGCTCTCGCTGCCGGGCGGCACGCTCGCACCGGGGGAGCCGGCCGACCTGCTCTCCCTCGACCTCGCCGACCCGTCCATCGCCGGCGCCTCGGCCGACGACCTCCTGCCCACGGTGCTCTTCTCGGCGGCCCGGACGGCCGTGCGGGACGTGCTGGTGGCCGGCGAGCCGGCGCTCCTCGACGGGGCCCCTCCTCCTGGGCGCCCCACCGCCGCCGAGGTCGTGGCAGACTTCCGCCGCACCATGAAGAAGCTGTGGGGAGGCTGACATGGACATCGTCGAATCGCTGCAGCAGCTCGTCGCCATCGACTCGACCTCGTCGCGGACCAACCTCCCGGTCCTCGACTGGCTCGAGCCGCGTGTCCGGCGGCTGGGGTTCGAGACCCGCCGCATGATCTGGCTCGACGCGGCCGGCGTGGAGAAGGGCAACCTCATCGGACGGCTCGGTCCGGACGAGCCGGGTGGCCTGGCGCTCGTCGGCCACACCGACTGCGTGCCCTTCGACCCCGACTGGGGCGAGGCCCTCTCCGGCACGGTGCGGGACGGCAAGCTCTACGGGCGCGGCTCGGCCGACACCAAGGGCTCCATCGCCGCGATGCTCTCGGCGGCCTCCCGGGTCCGGCCGGCGCGCAGACCGCTCTGGCTCCTCTTCACCGCCGACGAGGAGGTGGGCTGCCAGGGCGCCAAGGCGCTCGCCCACGAGGGGAGGATCCGCCCGGCCAAGGCCATCATCGGGGAGCCCACCAGGCTCATTCCCGTCCGCGCCCACAAGGGCTACTGCGCCGTCGACGTGACCGTCACCGGCGTGGAGGGGCACAGCGCCTTCCCGGACGTGGGGGCCTCGGCCATCCACGCAGCGGTCAAGCTCGTCACCGAGATCGAGCGCATCCAGGGGCGGCTCGCCGCCGAGCACTCCGACCCGGTCTTCTCTCCGCCGCACACCACCTTCAACGTGGGGATCATCCACGGCGGCAAGGCGCGCAACGTGCTCGCCGGCGAGTGCTTCTTCACGCTGGAGTGGCGCCCGCTGCCGGGGCAGCCCCCGGAGAAGGCGCTCGAGATGGTCGACGCCGCCTCCCGCGCGCTCGAGGAGGCGGGTGGGGGAAAGCTCACGGTGGCGCGCACCCCGCTGCGGGTCGATCCGGCGGGGGTGACGCCGGCCGACGCCGAGGTGGTGCGCTTCCTCGAGGGGGAGAGCGGGAACGGCTCGATGGCCATCCCGTTCGGCACCGAGCTCCCCGAGCTCATCCACCTGGGGGCGGAGGCCTGCGTCTTCGGGCCGGGCGACATCCGCGTGGCCCACCGCACCGGGGAGTTCGTCCCGCTCCCCGAGCTGCACCAGGCCGCCGAGATCTACGGGCGGGCCATCGCCCGTTTCTGCGCGTGAGGCGGATCGACTAGGATCCCGGGCGTGGCGCTCCACTTCTGGAAGTACCAGGGGCTCGGCAACGACTTCGTCGTGGTGGAGGGGAGCGCGCTCATGTCCCCCGCCCGCGCCGTGGCGCTGTGCGACCGGCGCCGGGGCATCGGCGCCGACGGGGTGCTCACCATCCTTCCCGCCCGCGAGGGCGGCACGGCCTACATGCACATCTTCAACCCGGACGGCTCGGTGGCGGCGATGTGCGGCAACGGCGTCCGCTGCGTGGCCCGCCACCTGGCCGAGACCCGCGCGCTCGACGGGGACGTGGTCGTCGAGACCGACTCCGGCCCGCGGACCTGCACGGTGCACCGCGGGGCCGACGGGGTCGACGCGATCACGGTCGACATGGGGCGGGCGCGCGTCGAGGGCGGGCAGGAGTTCGTGGTGGGCGCCGAGCGGGTCCGCGCGCTGCGCGTGTCGATGGGCAACCCGCACGCGGTGATCCTCGACGGCGCCGACCCGGCCCGCGCCGGCACGCTCGGGCCCGCCATCGAGGCGCAGGTCCCGGGGGGCGTGAACGTCGGCTTCGCCCGCGCCGGCGACTCGGAGATCGACCTCGTGGTCTGGGAGCGGGGCGCAGGGCTCACCGAGGCCTGCGGGACCGGTGCCTGTGCCGCGGCGGTGGCCGCGCTCCACGAGGGGCGGCTGGCCGGACGCATGCCCATCACCGTCCGCCTTCCCGGCGGCACGCTCGAGATCTCGATCGACGACGACCTGGCCGTGCGGATGAAGGGGCCGGCCGAGCGGGTGTTCGAGGGAACCACGGTCCTGTAGCGCCGCGACGTCAGCGCGACGCATCCGGGTCGGGAGGGTTCGCCGGGGGGCGGCAGGCGGCCTCCACCCCGCTCGCGCATTCGAACTGGCGCGCCTTGGTCTCCACGCAGTCCGTCGCGGCCTGGCGGCCGTAGAAGGAGGAGCCCAGCAGGAGCGCCCCCGCCAGCGCCGAGGCGACTCCGCCCCAGAGCAGCGGGGGGTATCCCATCGAGGCCCCGGCCGCGACCCCGCCCACCGCCAGGAACGTCCAGCCCAGGATGCTGTCGGCCTTGGCGAGGTCGTGCGAGGAGGTGCATTCGATCGGTGGAGAGGGCTCGAGGGGGCCGGAGGGGGGGCGCTGCATGAGCAGCGGCGAGCACCCGGTGCCCTGCGCGAGCAGGCTCACCGCGACGAGGATCGCGACGGGCCTCACTCCTCGCCCAGCGCCGCCCGCGTCACCGGGTTGGCGAGCAGCATCCGGTACTCGGCCTCGGACAGCCACGCCTCCCGGCTCCCGCCCCGGTAGGCGACGGTCACCCGCACCCGTCCGTCCCTGCTCTCGACGCGCACCGGCCAGCCCTTGGCCAGGTCCTGCTCGATCGACCTCAGGTGGCGCGCGATGCGAACCGCCCGCCGCCCCTCCGGCGAGGAGAGGGCGAGGAAGTGGCGGTTGCGGCTGAAGCCGCTGTCCTCGCGCATCCGGCGCACCGCTCGTTCCACGAATCCAGCCATCGGGGGGACGTTACCAGACCTCAGCCCGGGCGCGCCCTGCGGACGAAGCGGGCCATGGCCTGATCGGTGACGCCGATGTGGGTGCGCAGCCAGTCGGAGAGGAAGCGCTCGACCCGCGCCAGGGAATCCGTGCCGCCCCCCTGCCGGTGGTGCTCCGCCTCGATCTCGACGACCACCTCGAGCAGGGAGAGGTGCTCCTTCCTGTGGCGCGCCAGGTCCGGGAAGCGCTGGGCCTCCATGAACCGCTCCTCGGCCCGGAAGTGGAAGTCGACGTACTCCCGGAGAAACGCGATGGTCCGGTCGAGCTCCGACGCATCGGCGGCGAAGGCCGCGTCGCGGACGCGGGCCACGCACCGGAAGAGCTCCCGGTGCTGCTCGTCGATCTCGGCGATCCCCGTCTCGAGCACGGCGTCCACGGTGGGGATCCTACCCGACCGTCAGCCCAGAGGGGAGCGCTCGATGGCGCGCCCGAGGGCCCGACGCAGCGCGGGGGCCCCCGGCCCCACCACCACCGCCAGCAGGCTGCGGCGCCGGAACATCGCCCGCGCCACGCGCCGGACGTCGGCGGCGGTCACCCGTTCCACCCGCCGGCAGCGCTCCTCCAGGGTCTCCTGGTTGCCGAAGAGCTCCCCGGTGCCGAACCAGCCGACCAGCTCCGAGGGGTTGTCGAGGGCGAAGGTGAGCGACATCCGGTGCCGCTCCTTCACCCGGGCGAGCTCCTCCTCGGGGAGGACGCCGTCCCAGAGGCCGGCCGCCACCCGGAAGATGGCGTCGGCGACCCGCTCCAGGCGGGCGGCGGTGCAGGCGCCCTCGAAGGAGAAGAGGCCGCCGTCCTCGAAGGTCTCGAGCCCGGCGTGGACCGAGTAGGCGAGCCCATGCCGCTCGATCACCTCGAAGGGGAGGCGGGAGGAGAGGCCGTCGTCGAGGAGGCGTCGGACGACCAGCGCGACGGCGTGATCGCGGTGGGGCTCGGGGACGGCCGGGAAGGCCAGCGCGAACTCCACCTGCGCGTCGTCGTGCTCGACGGCGCGGATGACGGGGCCGGCGGGCCAGGACGGCGGTGGATCGACGGGCGGAGGCAGGCCCCGGGGCAGCGCGCCGAGCCGCGGCCTGGCGAGCTCCACCACCTCCTCGAACGAGACCGGCCCGGCGGCCACGAGCACCACGCTCGCGGCCGTGTAGTGGCGGGCGTGGTGCCCCCGCAGCGCGGGTTCGGAGAGGGCGCGGACGGTGCCGCGCGTCCCGGCGATCTTCTGGCCGAGCCCGTGCCCCTCGAAGGCGATGCGCTTCACCAGGTTGTCGGGGTCGACGTCGCGTCCCCGCGAGTCGACCTCGTCGAGGATCTCCTCGAGGATCACCTGCCGTTCCACGTCCACGTCGCGCAAGAGCGGGTGGCGGGCCAGGTCGGCGAGGACGTCGATCCCCGTCTCCAGGCCGGCGGGGTGAAGCGAGGTGTAGAAGCAGGTGTGGTCCCGCGCCGTCATGGCGTTCATGCTTCCGCCCGCCGCCTCGACCGCCTCGTTCATGGCCCGGCTGTCGGGATAGCCCCGGCTGCCCCGGAAGAGCAGGTGCTCCACGAAGTGGGAGGCCCCGTTCGCCTCCGGCCGCTCGTGGCGGGACCCCACCCGGACGTAGAGGGCGAGCATGGCCGAGTGGAGCCCCGGGGTCCGGGCCACCACGATCCGGGCGCCGTTCGGGAGCCTGGCCCGCTGGCCGAGCAGGAACGGCCCCTCCGCCATGGGGGAGCGTCCCCGCAGGGGATCCCGGAACCGCCTCGTGCTCCGCTTCGTCGGCTTCACGTGTTCACAGCCTCCTCGCCACCGGCGCCGTCCGGCGCAGGCGGGATGCATACCGAGAAGGAAGTTCCCCGGCCCACCTCGCTCTGGCAACGGATCGTCCCGCCGTGCTCCGTCACCACTTGCAACGTGAACGCCAGTCCTAGCCCGGTCCCTCCCGACTTCGTGGAAAAGAACGGATCGAAGATTCTCTCCAGTCTTTCCGGGGGGATGCCCGGTCCGGTGTCCGAGACGGTCGCCTCGACCCCGCCGTCCGCGGCCCGGACGGTCCGGACCACGACCGTCCCGCCGGCGGACATGGCCTCCCGGCTGTTCCGGAGGAGGTTCAGGAAGGCGGCGCGAAGCTGCCCCTCGTCGGCCCAGATCGGCGGGAGGTCCGCCCCGAGTTCC
>JBAXVO010000089.1:0-12437 GCA_037129355.1 Deltaproteobacteria bacterium
TCTCCAACGCCAACCTCTCCAATGCGGCGCTGGCGAACCTGTCGAACGCGAACCTGAGCAACGCGAACCTCTCCAACGCCAACCTGTCGAACGCCAACCTCTCCAACGCGAATCTCTCGAACGCCAACCTCTCCAACGCCAACCTGTCGAACGCGAACCTCTCCAACGCGGCCGTCTCCGACCTGAACTACGAGTTCCAGAACAACGGGACCACGAGCACGTCGTACGCGATCAAGCTGGTCGGGACGCCGCCGCGGCAGGGCGAGGCCCTCCAGCTCATCCTCGCGAAGACGTACACCACTCCGGCCGCCGTCGGCTGCGTGGTCAAGGAGGAGCCGCCCAACCACATCCCGGCCTCCATCGCCGACGTGAGCGGCTCGGTCCTCGACCCGAACACGGCCTACGTGAACCCGGACGTGACCGTTCCCTCGGTGACCAATGCCACCCTGTCGCTCGCCCCCGGCGAGAAGGCGCAGGTGACCCTCCGTGGCCGGGTCACCCTCGCGCGGATGGCGGAGATCGGCGCCCAGCTGTCGCCCCGGCTCGTTCCGCAGGGGAAGCCGGGCGGCGTGACCCTCTACAAGGACTACTTCCCGAGAGCGGGGTCGACGACGACGCTGCAGGTCGGCCCGGCGACCGGACACCTCCAGGCGACCGTGAAGGACTCGGCCACCACCGCCGCCGTCACCGTCGGAACGGTCACCTTCGTGGCCAACGGGACGCTCTTCATCGGCACCATCCGGCTCGACGATCCGGTCAACCCGCCCACGACGCCGGGAGTGGCTGAACTGGTGAGCGACGACGTCCCGACGGGCGCCACGGTGGTCGCCTACTACTCGGGCTCGAACGCGTACCTGCCCAGCCAGGGTTCTTCCGCCGTCGTCACCACCTCGGGCTGGAGGCAGCTCGCGCCGATGCCGACGCCGAGGGCCGCACCGGCGGTGGCGGCCCCGGGCAGCCTCATCTACGCTCTGGGAGGGTTCGACACGAACGTTGGATCGACCACGCCCCTGGCGCTCGACACCTACTCCATCCGGGCCAACTCGTGGACGCCGCAGGCGCTCCAGACCTGGACCATGCCCCCCTCGGGCACCGTCCACGCGGCCAGCGTCGGGGGAGAGATGTACTTCGCCTACCGCGCCTCTCCCCTCGTCCTCGACGTGATCACCCGGCCCACCTACATGGTGGTCGAGAAGCGCAACACGGGAAGCGGGAGCGTCGCGACCAGCTGGAGCGCCTACACCACCTCCTTCGCCATGAGCTCGGTCGCGGCGGTCGTCCCGGTGGGAACGAATCTCTACATCTTCTTCGAGGGGCGCGGCTCGAACACGCTGGGGACCAGCGGGCCCCAGATGCCGGTCGCGATCTTCGACACGCTCACCGGCAACTTCAGCCTGGACACCCAGGGCATTCCCGACCCGTCGGGAACGGCCGGCGTCCCCAGCCCGGTGTATCTCGCCGCGGCCGCCGACGGGGATCGGATCTACATCTTCGGCGGCGCCGCCTTCGGAACGACCGTTGGGAGCACGGCGGTCTGGGAATATGACACCACCCGGGCGGCAGGGTCCCGGTTCCGCGCGGTCGAGCCGATGCCGAGCGCACGCTGGGCGCACGGAGCCGCGTCCCTGGGCGGGAAGATCTACGTGATGGGCGGAACGGCGTCCCAGGTCCGGGCGTCGACCACCACCGTCGACGTGTTCACCCCTCCCAGCCGCACGGCGGAGGGAGCGACGGGCACCTGGACCGTCGGGCCCGCGATGACCCGGCCGCACTCGCTCCCGGGCGTCGTCGTCTCTCCAGCCGAGAACAAGTTCTATGTCATCGGCGGCCTCATCGAGGTGAACACCTCGATCACCATGACGAACATGAACTGGACGATGCTGCCGATCAACTTCGTCGACGAGTTCACCCCGTGAGCTAGTCGGTAGCCTCGACGGCCTTGCCGCGGCCCGGAGACCCCGTTCTCCGGGCCGCTTCACTTTGGCCCATGACGAGATGCGTCACGGGCTCCCCGATCCGTCCGATCCCGGTTCCCCCCCTGTCGTTTGACCAGGGGAGCGGTTCTCTGGTCAAACCATCCGGGCGGGTCGTGGGTGCCGGGCTTACATGGAAGGGAGCGGGGGCGACTTGGCGAAGGGCAGCCATCCTGGACCGGGCGAGCGCGGAGACGCTGCTCCCCTGACGCCGTCCGGCGACCTCGGCAAGCCCCGCGGCCCGGACGACTCGGCCGAGGGCCGGTCGGCGCTCTTCGAGAAGCTCGTCCAGGCCACGCCCGAGGAAGGCGCCGGCGTCGACCCCACCCGCTTCTCCCCCGCGTCGATGATGGGCGCGGCCGACGGCCGCTCCGCCCTGCTCGAGCACTTCGCGCGCCCCGCGGAGCCCGGGTCCCCGGATGCCGAGAAATCCCGCATGCTGGTCGAGGCGCTGGCCTCGATGGTGGCCGGCGCGGACGGCCGCTCGCTGCTCGTCGAGCAGTTCGCCAGGCCCGCGCAGGGCGGGGACGCCGCCGCCGAGATGACCCGGCTCGCCGCCAACCTCCTCACCATGAACGCCCCGGGAGCCGACGGCCGCTCCCTCCTGCTCGAGCAGCTGGCGAAGGGGCAGCCCGGAGAGGCCGGTGGCGCCGGCGCGCAGGCCACGGTGGCAAATTTGCTGGCGAGCATCCTGGCCGCGCCGGAGGGGCGCTCGTTGCTGCTGCAGCAGCTGGCGAAGGCCGGGGGCGCCCCGGCGGCCACGCGGGCCCAGCCGGAGAAGGCGCGGCCTCCGACGCCCTCGAAGGAGCTCGCTCCCGGCATGGTGGTGGGGCGCTTCGAGATGGTGAAGGAGATCGGGAGCGGCGGCTTCGGCGTGGTCTTCGAGGCCCGCGACCGCGACCTGGGCCGGTCGGTGGCCTTCAAGGCGGTCCGCCCCGGCGTCCGCACCCGGCAGCTCGACGCCATGCTGCTCAAGGAGGCCGAGTCGGCGGCCAGCCTCCAGCACGAGAACATCGTCTCCATCTTCGACTACGGCCAGGGCGAGGCCGGCCCCTACCTGGTGCTCGAGCTGCTCCGGGGGGAGACGCTGGCCTCGCGGATCTCCCGTGGTCCACTCCCGGTGAACGAGGCGGTCCACGTCGGCACGCAGGTGGCCCGCGCCATCGCCCACGCGCACGGCGCCGGGCTCCTCCACCGCGACCTCAAGCCCGGAAACGTCTTCCTCACCCAGTCGGGCGGCGTGAAGGTCATGGACCTCGGCCTGGCCCATTTCTTCGGGCAGCCCACCGGCCTCTCGGGCACGCCGGCCTACATGGCCCCCGAGCAGTGGAAGGGGGAGGCCCAGGACGGGCGCACCGACGTCTTCGCGCTGGGGGTCACCCTCCACGAGATGCTGACCGCCCGCCGCCCCTACGAGGTGCGGGCCGACCGGAGCACGGTGCTCGACCCGGGGCCGGAGCCGAAGCTCGAGCACGCCCACGTCCCGGCGCGGCTCCGCAAGCTGGTGGAGCGCTGCATCGCCAAGGACCCGGCGAAGCGCCCCGCCAGCGCGCGGGCCGTCCAGGAGGAGCTGCTCGCGGTGGAGCGCGACCTCGCCAGCGGGGTCGCGCGCAAGGGGCAGCTCTCCATGGTGCTGGTCCTGGGGGGCATCCTCACCGCGCTCGGCATCGGGGGCACCGCCGCCTGGAAGTTCTGGCCCCGCACCATCGCCAAGGGAGCGCCGCGCACCGTCCTGGTCGCCGACTTCGAGAACAGGACCGGCGAGGACGTCTTCGACGGCACGCTGGAGCCGGCCATCGGGATCGCGCTGGAAGGCGCCCCCTTCATCACCACCTTCAAGCGCTCCACGGCGCTCGGCACCGCCAACCGGCTCAAGCTCGACGGCACCGGCCTGGGCGAGGCGCGGGCTCGGCTCATCGCCCAGCGGGAGGGGATCCACGTGGTGGTGGCCGGCTCGGCCGAGAAGGCGGGCAGCGGCTACAAGGTCAGCGCCCGCGCCATCGACGGCTTCACCGGGAGCGCCATCGCCGAGAAGACCGAGGAGGTGAGCGGCAAGGACGCGGTGCTGGGCGCCGCCACCAAGCTCGCCGTCCACGTCCGAACGGCGCTCGGCGACACCAAGCCCGAGGCGGTCCAGCTCAAGGAGGCCGAGACCTACAGCGCCTCCTCGCTCGAGGCGGCCCACGCCTACGCCCTCGGGATGAAGGCCGCCGGCGACGGCGAGTCGGCCGAGGCGCGCAAGCAGTACCAGGAGGCGCTGCGGCTCGACCCGGGCATGGGGCGCGCCCAGAGCGGGCTCGCGGTGCTGGAGTACAACGCCGGGCATCACGCCGAGGCCGACCGCTGGTTCCAGGCCGCCATGTCCAACCTGGGGCGGATGAGCGACCGCGAGAAGCTGCGCACCCGCGGCAACTACTACACCTTCAAGCGGGACGCCGACGCGGCGGTGACCGCCAACGAGGCGCTGGTGAAGGACTTCCCGGCCGACACGGCGGGCTGGGCCAACCTGGCGGTGGCCTACCAGCTGAAGCGGGACTTCCCGAACGCCGTCAAGGCGGCGCGCCACGCCATCGAGATCCACCCGCGCAACGTCCCCCAGACCAACAACGTGGGGCTCTTCGAGACCTACGCCGGGAACCTCGACGAGGCGATCCGGGTCCAGCAGCGCGCGCTGGAGATGAACCCGAAGTTCCCGAACGCCCTCACCGGGCTGGCCCTGG
Organism: Deltaproteobacteria bacterium; assembly: GCA_037129355.1. Lineage (GTDB taxonomy): Bacteria > Myxococcota > Myxococcia > Myxococcales > Anaeromyxobacteraceae > CAIOAK01. The sequence continues at coordinate 4,694 of JBAXVO010000089.1, forward strand.
CCCAGTTCCTCGCCGGCAAGCGGGACGACGCGGTGGCCACCTGGAGCCGGCTCCAGGCGGTGGACCCGTCGGCCGCCGCCGAGGCCTTCGCCGACCTGGCCGTCCACGACGGGCGGCTCTCCGAGGCCAGGGCGCTCCTGGAGAAGGCGGTCCAGGCCGACCTGGCCTCCGGCGACACCGACCCGGCCGCGCGCAAGCTCACCTCGCTGGCCAGCGTCCACGTCCTCACCGGCCAGCCGAAGAAGGCGGTCGCCGCGGCGGAGCAGGCCCTGCAGAAGAGCAAGGAGCCCTACGTCCTCTTCGCGGCCGGGCGGGCGCTCGCCGAGGCCGGCGAGGCGAAGCGGGCGCTCCAGGTCGCCGACGACCTCGACAAGCAGGCCGCCGCCGAGTCGCGCATGTACGCCGAGCTGGTCCGGGCCGCGGTGGCGTCGAAGCGCGGAGCGACCGCCGAGGCGGTGGTCCACGCCCGTGCCGCGGTGAAGCTCGTCGACTCCTGGCTGGCCCGCCTGGCCCTGGCCCGGGTCGAGGTGGAGGCCGGCTCCTGGTCGGAGGCGCTCGACGAGCTGGACCGGCTGGAGAAGCGGCGCGGCGAGGGCGCGGACGTGTACCTGGAAATCGCCCCCACCGTCCGCTTCCTGCCCGCCGTCGCCTACTTCACCGGCCGTGCACGGGAGGGGCTGAAGGATCCCCGGGCCGCCGAGCCCTACCGGGCCTTCCTGGCGGTGAAGCAGGGGGACGAGGACCCCGTGGCCGTCGACGCGCGAAAGCGGCTCGCCCGGCCTTGAGCCCGGGACGCGCCCCGCGGCCGGTCAGCCGGCGGCGGGCGGGTGCGCCTCGTGGGCGCCCTTCTTCCCTCGGCTCTCGTGCTTGTGGTCCCAGGGGCGCAGCACGAGGAGCGCGATGACCCCGGAGGCCACCGACCCCACGCCGGCCGCCCAGCGGAGCCGGACGTCCTGGATGTGCGGCAGCTCGATCACGAAGAACTTCACCAGCTCGGCCGCGTAGGCCACCACGATGAAGACCTCGATCCAGACCAGCGCCATGTGGATGCGCTGCCCGGATTCCTGCGACTCCTGGGCCTGCCGCGCGATGTCCCGCTGGGACTCGGCGATCTCCACCTGCGCCTTCGCCGAGAGCTGCGCCTCCAGGTCGCCGAGCGCGCTGCGCACCTGCTCCAGGTTGCGGTCGAGGTCGACCGCCTCCTGGCACATCCGGTAGTAGCGGTGGAGCGAGTAGCGGACGCTCACCTCGGGGAGCGCGCCGGCCAGCGCGAAGGCCAGCACGTCGGAGCGAAGCTGGGAGACCGCCGCCCGCTTCACCTCCTCGCGGACCACCATGTCGGTGGCCTCCTCGGCCGCCTTCTTGAGGGCGCAGCGCTGCAGGAGCGCGGTGAGGTACGGGACGAAGTAGCGGTCCCGCGCCTCGGACAGGCTCTCCTCCCCGGCGACGTGGGCGTCCCGCGCCGAGAGCAGGTGGCCGGCGCCCTGGAGGCTCGCCGCTGCCCAGTGGTTGGTCGCGGTGAAGAGGTTGGGGACGCCGAGCTCCCCCCGCTCCGGCGCCGGACGGAACCTGTCGTTCACCTGGGCCTGGGCGGCCAGGAAGGGTCCGGTCCAGGTGCGGTTCTCCGGCGAGCCGATGTCGATGTCGTGCGGCAGGACCACCACCGAGTAGGCCGACAGCGACTCCTGGATGGGCGCGATGCCCATGCCCCGCAGGGGCTCGAGGAGCTGGGCCAGGAGCTCCGCCATCGAGAAGCGGGCGCCGGGATGCCCGAGCCGCTCCCCCAGCGGGATGCCCGTGACGTGCTGCTCCGCCGCGACGGCCGGCGAGGGGGCCCCGTCCGGCGTTGCCATCGAGAGCCACGGCGCCCGGTCGCCCGGGCGGGTCAGGATGGAGAGGCGCCGGTTCAGCTCGAGCACCTCGCCCAGCTCCGCGTCGGCCCCCAGGTCGAAGGTGATGGAGAGGACGCCGGCACCGTGGGCGGTGAGGAAGAGCTCCACCCCTGGTGAAACGGCGAGCCCGACCCGGGCCACCCGCGACCCCAGGTCGACGTCGATCCCCCCGAGCCAGCGCTTGATCCGCTCCCCGGAGACGTGCAGGTACTCCCCCTCCACCTTCCCCTTCTCACCGTGGGAGAAGAGGAAGCGATCGAGCTGGCCGGTCATCTCCAGCCGGTAGCGGTAGAGCTTGCGCGGCGGCTCGCGGACCCAAAGGCCGCGGGTGATCCCACCCGTCGCGTTGGCCAGCGCCTCGGCGGCCCGGTCGGCGGCGCGCCGCTCGAAGAGGAACGGGAGGAGCAGGCGGGTCTGGGCGGACAGGGCGCGAGGAATCGGCACGGGCGGCATGTTAGATCAAAACCCAACCCCGGAGAGCCCCTGCCCATCCTCCAGATTCCCCTGCCCTCCGATGGAACCCCGAAGAGCGCCGCCTGGCTCTCCGCCACCGCCTCGCCTCCCCGCCGGCTGGGACCGGCCGACGACCGGACCACCGCCGACGACGCGCTGCGCCGGATCCGGGAGGGCGAGGCCCTGCTCTACACCGGCGACTTCCAGAACGCCCGGCAGCTCCTCGCCGCGCTGGGGCGGCGGCTGACGCGCCGGCCGCCGAAGGGCGTTCCCCCCGCCGAGGTCTTCCGCCGGGAGCGCCACCGGCGGCGCGAGGCCCACCTCCTCCTGAACCGGCTCGTGGTCCCGGTGGAGCCCGGGTGGCGCATCCCCCTGCCCCGGGCGCCCGACGTGGCCGAGGCACTCTCCGGGGCGCTGGGGCCGGCTCCGGAGGAAGGCGGCCTGCTCCCGCTCCGGGAGATCCTCGGGGCGGTGGGGGCCCACGAGTGGCGGAAGGGCGGCGTCCCGGTGCCGGCGCTGGCCGCGCGGGTGCACCCCCACCACGGCGTCTTCGCCCCGGTGCGGGGGGAGTACGCGGAACTGGTCGGGGCGGCGCTCGCCGGGCGGGACCTCGCCGGCAAGCGGGTCTTCGACGTGGGGACCGGCACCGGCGTCCTCGCCTTCCTGGCCGCACGGCGGGGGGGCACGGTGATCGCGACCGACAGCGAGCCGCGGGCGGTGGCCTGCGCCCGGGAGAACGCGACCCGGCTCGGCCTGGCGGACCGGGTCGAGGTGCGGGAGGTCGACCTCTTCCCGGAGGGGCAGGCCGACCTCGTCCTGTGCAACCCTCCCTGGATCCCGGCCGACGCCCACACGCCGCTCGAGCGGGCGGTCTACGACCCGGGCGGCCGGTTCCTGGCCCGCTTCCTGGAAGGTCTCGCCGGCCACCTCGCTCCCGGGGGCGAGGGGTGGCTCGTCCTCTCCGACCTGGCCGAGCGGCTGGGGCTGCGGGAGCCGGGCGCGCTGGAGGCCGCCTTCGCCGGGGCCGGGCTGCGGCGGGTCGAGGCCCGCTCCGCGCCGGCAGCGCACCCACGGTCGAAGGACCTCGAGGACCCGCTCCACGCCGCCCGCGCCGGCGAGGTGACGACGCTTCACGTGCTGCGGCCGGCGTAGGCCTCCCGGCACACCTGCGCGACGAGCTCGCGCACGTGCGGGTCGCCGACGCCCGGCCAGGTCTCGCCGCGGTGCAGGTGGGCCAGGTCGTCGGGCGGTGGCCGATCCGCCCCGTTCCGCCAGCGGTATTCACTGCACGTGAGGCAGAGCCCGTTCCGGATCAGTTCGGGCGCGGTCACCCATCCGCAGTTGACGCAGGTCGCCATGGGAGTCCCCCTCCAGACACCCCCAGCATGCGCCCCCTGCCGGCGGTGGGAAGGGGACCTGAGGGGGACCATCGGACGGGGGAGCCTTCCCGTCGAACCCCCCGCCCGGCGCCGCTTCGAGGTGTGGTAACCATTCCCCGCATGGGTCATCTCGGCAAGCTGAAGGACGAGTACCGCGAGCTCATCGGCCGGCTGGACGAGGGCACCGTCGCCCTCCCCGAGCCCTCCGACCCGGGCGCCTGGCAGGGCTGGCGGGAGATCCTGGAGATCCTCTACACGCCCGAGGAGGCGGCGCTGGCCGCACGCATGCCCTGGCGCCCCGTCTCGCTCGAGAAGCTCTCGCGCCGGCTCGGCATCCCCGCCGCCGAGCTCGCGCCCCGGCTCGACGCCATGTGCGACAAGGGGGTGGTGATGGACCTGGTCCATCCCCGCACCGGCAAGGCCGCCTACCTGCTCTCCCCGCCGGTGGTCGGCTTCTTCGAGTACTCGCTCATGCGCTCGAAGGACTCGATTCCCAAGAAGCGGATGGCCGAGGCGCTCAAGGCCTACACCCACGGTGACGAGGCCTTCGCCCGGGAGGCCCTGGGGCGGGACACGGTCATCGGACGCGCCCTGGTCCACGAGACCGCCCTCTCCGACGATCCCCTGCCCGACGTCCTCGACTGGGAGCGCGCCACCCACGTGGTCGGGGAGGCGCGGGCCTGGGCGGTGTCGCTCTGCTACTGCCGCCACAAGCAGGAGCACCTGGGGGAGGCCTGCGACGCCCCCATGGACGTGTGCCTCACCCTGAACGGCGGGGCCGACTTCGTGGCGCGCCGCGGCTTCGGCCGGGCGGTGGAGCGCGCCGAGGCGATGGACATCCTCCAGGCCTCCCGCGAGAAGGGGCTCGTCCAGATCGCCGACAACGTGCAGGACCGCCCCACCTTCGTCTGCAACTGCTGCGGCTGCTGCTGCGAGCAGCTCCAGGCCGCCAACCGCTGGGGGCTGCGCTCGGTGAACGGGAGCGGGTTCGCGCCGCACTCCGACGGGGAGCGCTGCAGCGGCTGCTCCCGCTGCGCCCGGGCCTGCCCGGTGGCCGCGGTGGAGATGGTCCCGGCCCGACGCCCGGCCGACCGGAAGAACGCGCTGGCGCCCCGCTTCGACCTCGAGACCTGCATCGGCTGCGGGGTCTGCGCCACCGCCTGCCACAAGGACGCCCTGCACATGGTGCGGGGCGGGGAGCGGCGGCCGGTCCCGGCGAACCCGGTCGAGAAGGCGGTCCGCCAGGCGCTCGAGCGCAACCGGCTCGCCGAGCTGCTCTTCGACGGGGGCGAGGGGCTGGGCAACCGCTTCCTCCGGCAGGCCACGCGGGCCATCACCTCGCTGCCGCCGGCGAAGCAGCTCCTCGCCACCGAGCAGGTCCGCTCCCGGTTCGTCCGGGCCGCCATGGCCCGGTTCAAGGAAGGCTGATCCGGATCCCGGCGCGCTCCCGCATGCCCTCCCGCCCGACCGCGCTCCTCGCCTCCCTGCTCGTCGCGATCGCGCCGGCCGTTCCCCGGGCCGGGCGCCCCGCGCCGGCGGAGGCGCGCCGGACGGTGGTGGTGCTCCACTCCATCTCGCAGGAGTTCGTCGGCCTGCGCGAGCTCTCGGTCGCGCTCACCGACGGCCTGCAGCGGGGGTCCCCGGATCCCCTCGACATCTACTCGGAGTACACGGGGCTCGACCGCTTCTCCGGGACCGCGTACGAGGATGCGCTCCTGGCGCTCTACCGCGAGAAGTACGGCAACCGGCAGGTGGACCTGCTCGTCGTGGTCGGCCCCGACGCGCTCGACTTCGTGACCAAGCGCAGCTTCCTGCCCGGCGTCCCGGTGGTCACGAGCTACGTGGCCCGGAGGGTCGTCGAGGAGGCCCGGCTGCGCCGTCCGGAGCTCACCGGCGCGCTGCCGGCGCAGAACGTGCCCCCGACCCTCGAGCTCATGCTCGCCATGTACCCGGCCACGCGCCGCATCGACGTGGTGCTCGGGGCGAGCGAGTACGAGCTCAGGCAGGCCGAGGTGGGGCGGCGCATCTTCGCGAGCTTCGCGGAGCGGGTGGAGCTGGTCTTCCTGACCGACCTCTCGCTCGAGCAGATCGAGGCGCGCGCGGCCTCGCTCCCCGACGACGCGCTCGTGCTCCACGCGAGCCTCCTGCAGGACGCCTCCGGGCGCGACTTCACCTCCAACCTGCCGGTCGAGCGGGTCTCGGCGGCGAGCCGGCGCCCGGTCTTCGGCCTCATCCACGAGGACATGGGGGCGGGCATCCTGGGCGGGCAGCTCGTCTCCATGGAGCTCTCCGGGAAGGTGGCCGCCGACCTCGGCCTGCGCGTGCTGCGGGGCGAGGCCCCGTCCGTCATCCCGCTCGTCCCCGATGCCGGACTCGCTCCCATGTTCGACTGGCGCCAGATGGAGCGCTGGGGCATCTCCGAGCGCAGCCTGCCGCCCGGCAGCCTGGTGCTCTTCCGGACGCCCACCATCTGGCAGCAGCACGGGCGGGCCATCGGGATCGGGCTCGGCGTCATCGTGCTCGAGACGCTGCTCGTCGCCGGGCTCGTGCTCCAGCTGCGGCGGCGGCGCCGGGCCGAGCGGGAGCTCGCCGACGCCGAGACCCGGTACCGCACGGTGGCCGACTTCACCCACGACTGGGAGTTCTGGCAGCATCCCGACGGGACGTTCGAGTACGTCTCGCCGGCCTGTGAGCGGCTCTGCGGCCACCCGCCCTCCGACTTCCTCGACCCGGGCCTGCTCGAGCGGCTCGTGCACGAGGACGACCGCCCCGCCTGGCGCGCCTACCAGGCCGCGGTGCTCTCGGGAGAGCACCGGCCGCCCATCGAGTTCCGCATCCGCACCCGCTCGGGCGACGTCCTCTGGGTCCGCCAGGCGAACAACCCGGTCAGCCTCGAGACGGGGGTCGCGGCCGGCACCCGGGGCAGCATCGGGGACGTGAACGCGCGCAAGCTGGGGGAGCTCGCGCTCCAGGGGGCCTACGAGGAGATCGGCGCGCTGAAGGACGAGCTCGAGGCGGAGAACACCTACTACCGCGAGAAGATCCAGGCGGTGGAGGGGTCGAGCGAGCTGCTCGGGCAGAGCGATCCGATGAAGTACCTGCTCTACCGGATCCGGCAGGTCGCGCCCTCCGCGACCACGGTGCTCATCCAGGGCGAGACCGGGACCGGGAAGGAGCTCGTGGCCGAGGCCATCCACGCGCTCGGGCCGCGGAAGGATCAGCTGCTCGTGAAGGTGAACTGCGCGGCGCTGCCCCCGAGCCTGGCCGAGAGCGAGCTCTTCGGCCACGAGAAGGGGGCCTTCACCGGCGCCGTCTCGCAGCGCAAGGGGCGCTTCGAGCTGGCCGACGGGGCCACCCTCTTCCTCGACGAGGTGGGCGAGCTGTCCCCCGAGCTTCAGGCGAAGCTCCTCCGCGTCCTCCAGGACGGGACCTTCCAGCGCGTCGGGGGCGACCGCACGCTCCGGGTGGACGTGCGGGTCATCGCCGCCACCAACCGGAACCTGTCGCGCGAGGTCGCCGCGGGGCGTTTCCGGGAGGACCTCTGGTACCGGCTGAACGTCTTTCCCATCACCGTGCCGCCGCTCCGGCAGCGGCGCGACGACATCCCGGTCCTGGCCCGCGCCTTCGTGGAGCGGACCAGCGCGCGCCTGGGGCGCCCGGCACTCGAGATCCCCCGGTCGGTGATGAGCGAGCTCCAGGCCCACGACTGGCCCGGCAACGTCCGGGAGCTGCAGAACGTCATCGAGCAGGCGGTCCTGGTCTCGGACGGCGAGTCCCTCCGCCTGCCGGACCGGCTCATCCACGGCCAGGGGGCTTCCCCCCCGGTGGGTGGGATGAAGAACCTCGAGGAGGTGGAGCGGGCCCACATCCTCGAGGTCCTCCAGGCGACGGGCTGGAAGCTGGAAGGCCGGGAGGGGGCGGCAGCGGTGCTGGGCTTGAAGCCCAGCACCCTCCGCTCCCGGATGCTGAAGCTGGACATCCGCCGCCCACCCGAATAGCCCCTGCCGGGACGCGATCCCG
>JBAXVO010000009.1:0-31795 GCA_037129355.1 Deltaproteobacteria bacterium
AGGGGGAGGAAGCGCGTCGTCGCCCGGGCCCGGCGGTAGGTGGCGCAGGCCTCGTCCCGCTGCCCGATCACGGTGAGCGCGATGGCGGCGGTGACCGGGTAGATGGGGTTCCCCGGATCGAGGGACTCGGCCGCCCGGAACTCGGCCAGCGCGCCCCGCCACTCCCCGATGGAGCAGAGGGCCACCCCCAGCATGTTCCGGAACTGGGGGTTCTCGGGCTCGACCGCTGCGGCGATGCGGGCGTCGGCGACGGCCTCGTCGTTCCGGCCCAGCATCCCGAGCGCGGTGGAGCGGTTCGACCGGAGCCCGGGCTCCTTCGGCGCGTACGGCAGCGCGCGGTCCATGACCTCCACCGCCTCCCCGGGCTTGTCGATCTCCAGGAGCAGCCCCCCGAAGTTCTGGGCCACCGACACGACACCGTACGGCGTGCGGACGATCGCCCAGGCCTCCCGGAATCGGGCCTCTGCGCCCTTCATGTCCCCGGCCCGACGGAGGGCGAGGGCCAGGTTGGTCACGATCCGCTCGCTGCCGGGCTGCAGGGCGTAGGCCTCCTCCCAGATCCCCGTGGCGGAGCCCCAGGTGGCAGCGCGGGACCGGAGCGCGACGCCGAGCCCCAGCACCACGGCGAGCGACGCGGCCACCGCCGCGATCCGGGCGGTGCGCGGGGCGAGCCGAACGTGGAGGAGCGCGTCCCCGGCCACGACCGCGGCCAGGAAGAGGCCGAGCGAGGCGAGGTAGACCCGGTGCTCCACGGCCAGGTCCATCACCGGGACGACGCTGGAGGTGGGGGAAAGCACGACGAACCAGAAGAGGATGCCGAAGGCCCCCAGGCGCAGGGCCGGCGCATCGCCGTCGGCACGCTCGGCGCGGGACCACAGCCAGAACGCGAGCGCGACCACGAGCACCACGCCCAGCCCCGCCACCGCCGCGGCGGGATCGAAGGTGCGGCTGGCCTCGAACGGACGGTCGATGGAGAACCCGCCGGGCCAGGCGAGCAGCCGCACGTAGAGCCACTGGACCCGGAGCTGGGTCAGGAAGTACTGCCACCAGGAGAGCGACGTCGCGGTGAACCCCGCGCCGCCCGTGGGCGTGGCCGCCATCTCGGAGAGCTGCAGGCTGGCGCTCCAGGCGACCAGCGCCGCCACCGGCGCCGCCACGACGAGGGCCCGGAGCCCCCGTCGGGCCGCCGGCCGTCCGCCCCGCTCCCCGGCCGGCGCGAGCACGAGCTGGTCGAGGACGAAGGACCCCGGCAGGCTGAGCGCGATGGCCTTCGCCGCCATGGCGAGGATCCAGGTGCCGATCCCGCCCGCCCACGCCGCGAGGCCCCCCCAGCTCCTCCACCGGCGGATCGCCGCGTCGAGGAGGAGGAGGGTCGCGAGGTACAGGATGGTCGAGAGCACCTCGGATCGCTGGGAGACGTAGGCGACCGACTCCATCTGGATCGGATGCAGGGCGAAGAGCGCCGTCGCGACGAGCGCGACGCCGCCGGGGCGGGGGTGACCCACGCGGCCGAGCAGGCTGCGCAGGAAGAGGAAGGCCATGACGACGGCGACGAGGTGCAGGACGAGCCCGGTGACGTGGAACCTCCGCGGGTCGAGGCTCGCGGCCCGCAGGTCCCAGGCGAAGGTCACCGAGGTGAGCGGGCGGCCCGTGCCGAGCATCTGCGAAAGGCCGGGCAGGAGCATCGCGTCGTGCCGGCGCAGCTCGGGGTTCCAGGTGACCACCCGGTCGTCGTCGAGGACGAAGCCGCCGCCCAGCGTCGGCGCGTAGGCGAGCGCGGTGACGGCGAGCAGGACCGCGAGCCCGAGGAAGGGCGCGGCGCGCGTCATCGTCCTGGTCTCGTTCGCCATCCCGCGCCTCCGGTCCCGGGCCCTCCGGCCCTAGGACGACGCCGAGGTATACCGCGCGATGGCCCGCAGCCACATCCATCTCGCGCAGGCGACGAAGGCGAGCGACCCGGCCACCGCCGCGACGAGCGCCGTGCCGTGGATGCGCCCGAGCAGGGCCTCGGCCGGGAAGGTGGTCATGAGCGCGAGCGGGATGACCACGGTGAAGAGCACGCGCCAGAACCCGGTGAAGACCGAGACCGGCCAGCGGGCCGCGTCGAAGATGGAGAGGAACAGGAAGGACAGGTTGTCCACCTTCACCACGAAGAAGGCGGCCGACACCACCAGGATCCACAGGGAGTAGAGGACGGCGACGGCACAGGTGGTGAGGAGCAGCGCCGCCGCCACCTCGGCCGGCCCGGGGACCGTCCCCATCCGCGAGAAGGCCCAGGCGATGACCCCCGCCCCGGCCGCCAGGTCGACCACGTGCCAGGGCGCGAACTTGGCGGTCGACACCAGGAACTGCGCGTCGGCCGGCTTGAGGAGGACGAAGTCGAGCGTGCCCTTGCGGATGTGCTCGACCACGCTGGCGAGCGACGGGTTCACCGCCCCCTCCAGCACCCCCTTCATGGCCAGGAACCAGCCCAGCACCACGAGCGAGTGGTCGAAGTCCCAGCCGGCCACGCGCTCGCGCTTGCCGAAGACCACGAGGAGCGGCACCACCGCCCAGGCCATCCAGAAGAAGGACATGGCGCCCTGGACCAGGAACTCGGCGCGGTACTGCATCGAGGTCTGGAGCGAGGCCCGGAACTGCACCGCGAGGAGCCGGAGGTGGCGCAGCATCCTTCAGCCTCCGGTGGCGGAGAAGCGCCGCGTGCCCAGCCGCCACATCCCGACCGCCACGCCGAGGAGCAGGAGCACGAAGCCCTGCTGCGCGGCCAGCTGGACGAGGGCCTGGGACCGGGTGAGCCCCCCGGTGACCAGCTCGACCGGGAAGGCCAGCATGTAGCGGAAGGGCAGGAAGTACGAGACCTCATTCACCCATCGTGGATAGAGCTCGAGGGGGACCAGGTACCCGGAGAAGATCCCGAAGAGCCCCAGCCAGACGTCGAAGAGCGACGTGGCCGACTCGAACCAGAAGGCCAGGCAGCCCACCGCGGCCATGGCCAGGTAGGTGATGAGCCAGGCCGAGAAGACGGTCACCGGGAAGAGCAGGAGGAGCACCGGGTCGTGGGTGACGTGCTTGCCGCCCAGGACCCAGAGGGCCACCAGCGCCACCGGCAGCGACACGGCGAGCCGCACCGGCATGGCCGCGACGTTCTCGGCGGCGTAGGCCACCAGCGGGTGGACCGGTCGCAGGAGCCGGAAGGCCAGCGTCCCCTGCCGGATCTCGAAGTTCATCTCCCAGACCACCCAGGCCCCGGTCATGAGCCGGACCACCAGCGCGGCCAGGTAGTAGGCGGCGAAGTCCGCCTGGGTGAAGCGTCCCACCGGCCCGTCCCGCGCCACCGCGCTCCAGAGGGCCAGCATGACGAGCGGCATGTTGGTGGAGAGGAGCCAGACCAGGAACTCGGCCCGGTAGGCCACCGCCTCCGAGAAGCCCACGCGCAGCAGGGTGGGCGATGCGCGCAGCGTGCGGATCATGCCGGGTCGGAGGAGAGCCAGCGCTCGAACGGGGCGAAGTCCGAGTCGCGCCCCAGGAAGTCCCGGACCAGCTCGCGGGCCGGCTTCGAGCCGCCCGGCTCGAGCACCGCCCGGCGGTAGCGGCGGGCCGGCTCCGGCGAGAGGATCCCCTTCGCCTGGAAGGCGGAGAAGAGGTCCTTCGCGATGACCAGCGACCACATGTACGTGTAGTAGAGGGCGGAGTAGCCGTCGAGATGGCCGAAGGAGGCGTGGAAGAAGGTCCCCGGCACGTGGCGGAAGGGGGTGTATCGCTCCATGAGCCCGGCCACGAGCGCGGTGGTGTCGAGCCCCTCCGGATCGCGCCGGTGAAGCTCCAGGCTGACGGCGGCGTAGAACATCTGCTGCCGGACGGTGAGCCCCTTGCCGAACTCCTCCGACGCGTCGAGGCGCCGGACCAGGTCGGCCGGGATGGGCTCGCCGGTCTCGACGTGGCGGGCGAAGCGCCGGAGCACCTCGGGGTCGCGCACCCACTCCTCGAGGAGCTGCGAGGGGGCCTCGACGAAGTCCCACTCGGTGGCCACGCCGGAGTGGGCGCTCCAGCGGGTGTGCCCGCCGAGCACGTGGTGGAGCAGGTGGCCGAACTCGTGGAGGAGGGTGCGCACCTCGGAGAGGTCGAGCAGCGCCGGCGCCTCGCCGGGGCGCGGGAAGTTGCAGACCAGCACCCCCTCGGGCAGCCGCCGGCCAGCCTGGCCGTTCACCCGGGTGAACTGGGCGAAGTGCTTGTACTTGCCCTCGCGGGGGTGCATGTCGAGCCAGATGCGCCCCAGCGGGCGATCCCCCTCGAGCACGTCGAAGACCTCCACCTCCGGGTGCCAGGCGTCCGGCGCCTCGACGCGCCGGTAGGAGATCCCGAAGAGGGTCGCGGTGAGGTCGAGGATGCCGTCCCGGACCGCGCCGTACTCGAGGTACGGACGTGCGGCCCGGGCGTCGGCGCCGAAGCGCTCGGCCTTGATCCGCTCCGCGTAGAAGGTGGAGTCCCAGGGGTCGACGGCCCCGGCCCCGGGCAGGTCGAGCCGCTTGCGCGCGAGCAGGTCGGCGTGGTCCCGCTCCATCCGCGGACCGGCCGCCGCGCTGATCCGCTCGACGAAGGCCGCCGCCTGCGCCTCCCCGCCGATCATCTTGTCCTCGGTGGCGTAGGCGGCCCAGGTGGGGTGGCCGAGCAGCCGGGCCAGCTCGGCGCGCCGGGAGAGCATCCGCGAGAGCACCTCGAGGTTGGCCGGATGGGCCCGCTGCCGCTGCAGCCGCCAGAGCCGCTCGCGCAAGCCAGCGCTCTCCGCCCAGGTGACCACCGGCACGTAGTCGGTGGGGTCGGTGGTGACGGCGATCTTTCCGTCCTCGCCGGGGGGGCGGGCGCGGAGCCAGTCGGCGGGCAGGCCGGCCAGCTCGGCCGGATCGACCCGCAGCGACTTCACGTCGTCGCGCACGTTGCGCCCGAACTCCTGACCGATGCGGACCAGCTCGTCGCGGAGCTCGCGCACCCGGGCCCGGGTGGCCTCGTCCCGGTCGACGCCGGCCCGCCGGAAGTCGCGCAGGCTCTTCTCCACCATCCAGTGGGTGACGGCGTCGGCGCCGGTGAGGTCGACGCGCGCGAGCGCCTCGTACAGCCCCCGGTCGAGCGAGAGGCCGGTCTGGAAGGCGTCGAGCTCCTGCTCGTCCTGCTCGGCCGCGTCGCGCACCTCCGCGGAGGGGTGGACGTTGCGCAGCAGGCTCGCCTGCGCGGCCGCGTTGCCCAGCTCGGCGAAGGCGTCGTCGAGGAGGCCGAGGGCCTCGTCGCGGGGGAGCGAGGCCGTGGCGCGGAAGCGCTCGATCTTCCCCCGCGCAGCCTCGATGGCGTCGCGGGCCGGCACTAGTTCTCCGCCTTGGTCTCCCGGGTCATCAGATCGACCACGGCCTGCTTGGGCGTCAGGTCCTGGTGGAGCACCCGGTAGACCACCTCGGTGATGGGCATCTCGACGTGGAGCCGGTGGGCGAGCTCCCGGACGGTGCGCGCGGCGACCACCCCCTCGGCCACCTGGCCGAGCTCGGCCTGGATGTCGGCGAGGGTGCGCCCCTGCCCGAGGGCGAACCCCACCCGCCGGTTGCGCGACAGGTCGGACGAGCAGGTGAGCACGAGGTCGCCGACGCCGGAGAGTCCGGCCAGCGTGAGCGGGTTCGCTCCCTTGCGCACCGCGAGGCGCGTCACCTCGGCGAGCCCGCGGGTGATGAGGGCGGCCCGGGCGTTGGCGCCGAAGCCGAGCCCGTCGGACATGCCGGCCGCGATGGCGATGACGTTCTTCACCACCCCGCCGAGCTCGTTGCCGGGGACGTCGTTCGAGGTGTACGGGCGGAACCAGCGGGTGTGGAAGGCGTCCTGCACCGACTTGGTCACCCGGTCCCAGCGGCCGGCCACGGTGATGGCGGTGGGCATCTGCTGCACCACCTCGCGGGCGAAGGACGGTCCGCCGACGTAGGCGAGGTACGGGTGCATGGCCACCGGAAGCACGTCCTCGAGCACCTCGGCCATGGACATGAGGCTGCCCTCCTCGATGCCCTTGGCCGCGGAGACCGCCGCGGTCCCGGCGTGGAGGTGGCGCTTGGCCTCGATGGCGACCTGGCGCATCCCCGAGCTGGGCACGGCGAAGACCACGAGCTCCGCCCCCTCGAGCGCGCGCTGCAGGTTGGGGGTGGCCCCGAGCGTCGGCGGCAGCTTGATGCCCGGCAGGTAGTGGGGGTTCTCGTGATCCTTCACCACGGCGTCGAGCACCGGGGTGTCGCGCCCCCAGAGCGTCACCGGGTAACCCTTGCTGGCCAGCACCGAGGCCAGCGCCGTACCCCAGGATCCCGCTCCGAGCACCGTCGAACGCATCGTTGCCTCCGATCGAGAAGGGGGTCAGTTAACCACGGACCGGCGCGCTTGCGCTCGATTCTCGCGGCGATCAGCCCACGGCGGCGGCGAGGAGCGCGTCGAAGAGGCGCGGCGCGTGGCCGAGTCCCTGCACTGCGACGCGTCGAAGCCCGGGCCGGCGCGCCATCCCGAGCACGAGCCGGGTCACGGCGGCGTGGCGCCGGTGGCGGGCCCGGACCGCCCGTTCCCAGGGAAGGAGCGACTCCCGCGCCGCACCCCGGGCCAGGACGTCGGGGAGCAGGTCGCCGAGCAGGAGCCCCTCCTCCAGGGCGAGCGATATCCCCTCGCCGGTGATGGCATCGACGTAGCCACCGGCGTCTCCGACGAGGACGAGCCGGTCCTGCACCCGGGTGGACGCGTCCCGCCCCAGCGGGCCCGCCCCGGCCAGCGCGGAGTCGAACGGAGCGCCCGCGACGCGCGCGGCCAGCGCCGGGAACCGGGCGAGGAGCCGCTCGAGGTCGGGCGCGGCCCCCTCCTCGAAGAGGAAGGCCACCCCGACGCGGGCCGGACCGACCGGCGTCACGTAGGCCTCCACCCCGGGCGAGAAGTGGACCTCGACGGCGTCCGACCAGGGCGCGAGGGCGAAGTGGCGGCGCAGGCCGAAGCGGCGCAGCGCGCGGTCCGGTCCGGAGAGCCCCTCCCGTTCGCGGACCGCGGAGGCCAGCCCGTCGGCGGCGACGAGGACCCTGCCCCGGACCTCCTCGCCTCCGTCCAGCGTGACCCCGACGCCGTCGGCCGAGCGCCAGTGGGACGTCACCGCGGCCCGCTCCCGCACCTCGGCGCCGACCTCGCGCGCCCGGGCGGCGAGCGCCGCGGAGAGCGCCAGGCGGCGGATGCCCATCCCGCCCGGCGCGGGCAGGCGCGCCTCGGCGGAGGTCCCGTCCTCCTGGATCCAGCGGATGGCCCGGATCCGCGACCACCCGGCGGCGTCGAGGTGGCGCACCGCCCCCAGGGACTCGAGCGCGGCCACGCCCCCGGGCAGGAGCCCCTCGCCGCAGGCCTTGTCGGCCGGGAGGTCCCGCCGCTCCAGGACCAGCGCGTCGAGCCCGCGCGCGGCCAGCGCCGTCGCCGCCGCCAGCCCGGCCGGGCCGCCCCCGATGACGATCACGTCCCGCACGTCACCCTCCGGCCTGGAACCGTCGCAGCGCCTCGCCCCGGCGCATCTTGCCGCTCGAGGTCCGCGGGAGCGAGCCGGGCTCGAGGATCCGCACGGTGTGGGGCCGGACGCCGGTCCGCGACGAGACGGCCTCGCGCACCGCCTCCTCGAGGAGGGCCGGATCGGTCCGCGTGGCGCGGAGCCGCTCGGCCAGGATGAGGAGCTCCTCCCCGTCACCGCCCGGAGGCACGAACCCGAGCGCCGCCACGCAGCCGGGGCGCAGCCCCTCGATGGCGCCCAGGCAGGCCTCGAACTCGTCGGGGGCGTGGTTCGCGCCGCGGACGATGACGACGTCCCTGGCCCGGCCGTGGACGAAGAGCTCCCCGCCGGCGTGGAACCCCAGATCCCCGGTGTCGAGCCAGCCGTCGCTCAGCGCGCGCCCGGTGCCCGCGGGGTCTCCCAGGTAGCCCTGCATGAGGGACGGGCCGCGCGCGTGGATGCGCCCGAGCCGTCGTTCCCCGAGCGGCTCCCCTTCCCCTCCCCTGACCTCCACCTCCACGCCGGGGAGGGGCACGCCCACCGAGACCACCTCCCGGTCCCCGGCCTCGACCCGCCCGGAGAGGAGCGCCGCCGGATCGATGCGCTCGACGACCGGGGCGCGCCCGCGAGGGGAGAAGGTCACCGCCAGTGAAGCCTCGGCGAGGCCGTAGACCGGCATGAGCGCGCCGGGGTCGAGGCCGAAGCGGGAGAAGCGGTCGGCGAAGCGCCGCAGCGCGCCGGAGGTGATGGGCTCGGCGCCGTCGAGGGCGATGCGCCAGGAGGCGAGGCTGTGCCCCTCCAGGTCCTGGTCGCGGACCCGGTCGGCGGCGTAGGCGTAGGCGAAGTGGGGGGCCGCCGAGATGGTGCCGCGGTGGCGGGCCACCGCGCGGAGCCAGAGCGCCGGCCGGGCCAGGAAGTTCTCGGGCGGCAGCAGCACCAGCGGCCCCGGGGTTCCCACCGCGCCGAGCAGGCAGCCGATGAGCCCCATGTCGTGGTAGAGCGGCAGCCACGAGACCAGCACGTCGCTCACTGTCGGTGAAATAAGGGCGACCAGCGCGTCGACCTGGGCCGCCAGGCTGGCGTGGGAGAGCGCCACCGGCCTGGGGTCGACGGTCGACCCCGAGGAGAACTGCACGAGCGCCAGGTCGGCGCCGTCCCGCTCCACCGAGAGCTCCCGCCCGCCCGACAGCTCGCCCGGGTCCACGATGCCGAGGTCGAGCCCCGGCCCGGCCTCGATCGCCGCCCGACCGATCACCCGTGCCATGCCGCCCGAGGTGACGAGCGCCCGCGCCCCCGACACGCGGAGCATGCGGGAGGTCGCCGCGACGTACTCGTCCATCCGGCCGAGCCGCACCGGCGGGTAGAGCGGCACCGGCACCGCGCCGGCATGGAGCGCGCCGAAGAAGGCGTCGAGGAAGGCCGGCTCGGTCCGGAGCACGATGGCCACCCGGTCGCCCGGCCGGACGCCGCGGGCCGCCAGGGTTCCGGCGGCGCGGCGGGCCCGGGCGTCGACCTCGGCCCAGGAGATCCGCTCCTCCTGCTCCCGGAGCCCCACGAAGGTGACGCCGGACGGGTGGCGCGCCGCCGCCGAGAGCATCGCCCCCAGCGTGGCGTGGCGGGGCGCCGGAGCGGGCGGGCCCCGGAGCCGGGTCACGGCTGCACCTCGGCGGGGGCTCGGGCGGCGACGATGCGGGCCAGGTCGGTGAGCGACCGGGCCGCGCTGGAATCCTCCTCGGTGAGGACGATGCGGAAGCGGTCCTCGACCGCCACCACCAGCGAGAGGAGCGCCAGCGAGTCGAGCCGCGAGGCCAGCTCGTCGCCGTCGCCGAACTCGGTCCGCGCGTGCAGTTCGTCCCGGACGATGCGCCGGATCTCGGCGGCCACCTCCGCCTCGCGCGGGGTCGGGGGCGCCGTCACGGGACGAACCTGCCCTTCCCCTCGAAGGCCTGGCTCCAGTCCGGCCCGAGCGCCCGCTCCTCCTCCCGGATCCGGAACCAGAGGATGACGGCGTTCCCCACCGTGAAGAGCAGCGCGAGGCGCCACATCCCCCAGGCGAGCGGCAGGCAGGCCATCTCCAGGATCACCGCCAGGTAGTTGGGGTGGCGCAGGAACCGGTACGGGCCGCCGGTGACCGGCCGCTCCCGGGGGACCACGATGACCCGGGTGCTCCAGCGGTCCCCGAGCGTCGTCACCGCCCACCAGCGGAGCCCCTGGGCGGCGAGCACCCCGAGCACCGCCAGCCAGGCCCAGGCGGACGGCGGCTCCCGGTAGGCGATGGCGCCGAGCGCCAGCACCGGGAGGAACACGGCGTGGAAGGCCACCATCACCTTGTAGAGCCCCTGGCCGGTCTCCTTCCCGCCGCGGGCCATCAGCCGGCGCGCGTTGCGGGTCGATACCGCCAGCTCGGCGCCGCGCTCGCCGGCGACGAGACCGAGGAGCGCCAGGTAGGCCCAGAGCGGCGTCAAGCGAGGTTTCCTCTCACCACTGGAGGAGTATCATCTCCGCGCAGAAGCCGGGCCCCATGGCGACGAGCAGGCCGCGATCGCCGGGCCGGGGCTCCCCCGACGCGACCAGGTCGCCGAGCACGAAGAGCACCGAGGCCGAGGAGAGGTTCCCCACCTCCTCGAGCGACCTCCAGGAGCGGTCGAGCGCGCCGTCGGGCAGCCCCAGCGCCGACTGGAAGGCCTCGAGGACCTTGGGGCCGCCGGTGTGGGCGATCCAGTGGCGGATGTCGGCGCGGCCGAGCCCCTGCGAGGCCAGGAACCCGTCCACGTCGCGCCCGACGTTCTCGCGGGTGATGCGGGGCACCTCGGCCGAGAGCACCACCTGGAAGCCGGTGTCGCGGAAGTCCCAGCCCATCACCCACTCGGTGTCCGGGTAGAAGGCGGACCGGGTGGCCACCACCCGCGGGCCGCGCGGGACCTTCACGTCTCGTGAACCACCGGCCAGGACCACCGCCGCCGCACCGTCGCCGAAGATCCCCGAGGCCACCGCGTTCGCCACCGAGAGGTCCTGGCGCTGCAGGGTGAGCGAGCAGAGCTCCACCGAGAGGAGGACCCCCACGTCGCCCGGGAAGCCGGTCAGGAGATCGGAGAGCCGGGCCAGCCCGGCCGCCCCGGCCACGCAGCCCAGCCCGAAGACCGGCACCCGCTTCACGTCGCGCCGCAGCCCGAGCCGGTTCACCAGCTTCGCGTCGATGGACGGGGTGGCAAGGCCGGTGACGGTGACGAAGACGAGCTGGTCCACGTCGGCGGGCGAGAGCCCCGCCGCGTCGAGGGCCCGGCGGATGGCCTCGGCCCCCAGCTCCTCGGCCACGCGGATCCAGGCGTCGTTCGACTTCTTGAAGGTGTCGAGGGCGGGGTACTCGGCGAGGGGGAGCGCCAGGTGGCGCCCCTTCACCTTCACCGCCCGGTGCAGCTCCTCGAGCCGGTCGGCGTTGAAGTGCTGCCGGGCCCAGTGGGCGCGCAGCGCCGCGGTCAGGGTCTCCTGATCGGCGTAGTTCCCGGGGAGGGCGCGCCCGACGGAGAGGACGGCCGGGGGAGCCGCCGCGTTTCGGGGGTTGGGATCGGACACCATCCTTGCCCTAATCGGTGCGGCGTCCTCGCGCCCCATCTGCGACGGCCAGGCCCCATTCCGGCACTTGCCATGCATACCAGTGGACTTACGCTCGGAGGACATGCGACCCGAAAAGCTGACCGTGAAGGCCCAGGAAGCGCTCCAGGAGGCCCAGGCCGAGGCCCGCAAGCGCGAGCACCAGGCCATCGACCTCGAGCACCTCCTCCTCGCCCTGCTCCACCAGCAGGACGGCGTGGCGAAGCCCCTCCTCGAGCGCATCGGCGCGAACCCCAGCCAGGTGGAGAGCCGCCTCGAGGACGAGCTCCGGGCCGTCCCCCGGGTGAAGGGTGGATCCGAGCCCTACATGGGCAACCGGCTCCAGAAGCTTCTCGAGCGGGCCGAGGACGAGGCCAAGCGGCTCAAGGACGAGTACGTCTCCACCGAGCACCTGCTCGCCGCCGCGGCCGACGACAAGAGCCCCCCGGGCGACGCGCTGCGCTCCTCCGGCGCCACCGCCGATCGCATCCGCGGCGCCGTGAAGGAGATGCGCGCCGGTTCCCGGGTCACCAGCCCCGAGGCGGAGAGCCAGTACCGTGCGCTGGAGAAGTACACGAAGGATCTCACCGAGCTCGCCCGCAAGGGGAAGCTCGACCCGGTGGTCGGGCGCGACGAGGAGATCCGGCGCACCATCCAGATCCTCTCCCGGCGCACCAAGAACAACCCGGTGCTGGTGGGCGACCCCGGCGTGGGCAAGACCGCCATCGTGGAGGGGCTGGCCCGCCGCATCGTCGACGGCGACGTACCCGAGGGGCTCAAGAACAGGAAGATCCTCTCGCTCGACATGGGCTCCCTGGTGGCCGGCGCCAAGTTCCGCGGCGAATTCGAGGAGCGGCTCAAGGCGGTGATGAAGGAGGTCGTGGCCTCCGAGGGGCAGATCGTCCTCTTCATCGACGAGATGCACACCATCGTGGGCGCCGGCGCGGCCGAGGGGGCCATGGACGCGGGCAACCTGCTCAAGCCGGCGCTGGCCCGCGGCGAGCTGCACGCCATCGGCGCCACCACCGTCAACGAGTACCGAAAGCACATCGAGAAGGACCCGGCGCTGGAGCGGCGCTTCCAGCCGGTCTTCGTGGGCGAGCCCTCGGTCGAGGACACGGTCTCGATCCTGCGCGGCCTGAAGGAGCGCTACGAGGTCCACCACAAGGTCCGCATCCAGGACGCGGCCCTGGTGGACGCGGCGCGCCTCTCCAACCGCTACATCACCGACCGCTTCCTCCCCGACAAGGCCATCGACCTGGTCGACGAGGCCTCCAGCCGGCTGCGCATCGAGATCGACTCCATGCCCACGGAGGTGGACGAGATCCGCCGCCGCATCGCCCAGCTCGAGATCGAGAAGCAGGGGCTCAAGAAGGAGAAGGACGACGCCTCGCGCCGTCGGGTCGGCGACGTCGAGAAGGAGATCGCCGGCCTGAACGAGACCTTCGCCGGCCTGAAGGCCCGCTGGGACCGGGAGAAGGGGCTCATCCAGAAGCTCTCCACCCTCCGCGCGGAGCTGGAGGCGGTGAAGACCGAGCAGGCCGACGCCGAGCGCAAGGCCGACTTCAACAAGGCCGCCGAGGTGAAGTTCGGCAAGCTGCCCGCGGTCCAGGCCGAGATCGACAGGATCCAGAAGGAGCTGGCGGACGCCCAGAAGAGCGGCGCCATGCTGCGCGAGGAGGTCACCCCCGAGGAGATCGCCGAGGTGGTCTCCAAGTGGACCGGCATCCCGGTGTCGAAGCTCCTCGAGGGGCAGAAGGAGAAGCTGCTCTCCATGGAGAACCGGCTCGCCGAGCGGGTCATCGGCCAGGAACTGGCGGTGCAGGTCGTGTCGGCGGCCGTGCGCCGGGCCCGTTCCGGCATGCAGGACCCCAACCGCCCCATCGGCTCCTTCATCTTCCTCGGCCCCACCGGGGTGGGGAAGACCGAGACCGCGCGCGCGCTCGCCGAGTTCCTCTTCGACGACGACGACGCGATGATCCGCATCGACATGTCGGAGTACGGGGAGAAGCACTCGGTGTCGCGCCTCATCGGCGCGCCTCCCGGGTACGTCGGCTACGAGGAGGGCGGGCAGCTCACCGAGGCGGTGCGGCGCCGTCCCTACTCGGTGGTCCTCTTCGACGAGATCGAGAAGGCCCACCGCGACGTCTTCAACGTCTTCCTCCAGATCCTCGACGACGGCCGGCTCACCGACGGCCAGGGGCGCACGGTCGACTTCCGCAACGCCGTGCTCATCATGACCTCCAACGTGGGGTCCGAGCACATCATGCGGCTCGGGTCGCACAAGGACTCGGGCGCGGAGATGCGCGAGGCCGCCATGGAGGCCCTGCGGGCCGAGTTCAAGCCCGAGTTCCTCAACCGGGTCGACGACGTCGTGGTCTTCCGTCCGCTCTCCCGCGAGGACCTCTCCCACATCGTCGAGATCCAGCTCGCCCGGCTGCGCAAGCTGCTCGCCGAGAAGCAGATGACGCTCGAGCTCGGCGAGAAGGGGCGCGAGGCGGTGGCCGACGCCGGCTACGATCCGGTGTACGGCGCCCGCCCGCTCAAGCGGGCCATCCAGCGGATGATCCAGGACCCGCTCGCCACGAAGCTCCTGTCCGGCGACTTCGTCCCCGGCGACCACATCGTGGTCGACGAGGGGAAGGACGGCGGCCTGGAGTTCAAGAAGGGGACCCGCCCTCCGGACGCCCCGAAGAAGGAGCAGAAGAAGAAGGGGAAGTAGCGCCGGAGGGTCGGCGGGGGAAAAAGGGGCGCTCCTGGGCGCCCCGCCCCGTTTCTCCACGACGACGGCGGGGGTCGGGAAAAACAGTTCTTCTCATGTTCCCGTGATCATTTGGGATTTCGAGAGACCGGATTCGGCACGCCCCCTGCTCTGGGAGGGACCGTCGGCCGATGGCCGCGTCAAGCCCCTTCCCACAGAGGTTCACACGACATGAAGAAGATCCTGAGCTCGTTCGTCGCCGTCGCCTTCCTCTCCGCCCCCGCCTTCGCCGACGACAAGGCCGCTGCCAAGCCTGCCGCCCCGGCTCCTGCCGCCGCCCCGGCTCCTGCCGCCGCCCCGGCTCCTGCCGCCAAGCCGGCCGCTCCCGCCGCTGCCCCGGCCGCCGCCCCGGCTCCTGCTGCCAAGCCGGCCGCTCCCGCCGCCGCCCCCGCCAAGGTCGAGAAGAAGGACGGCGACAAGAAGGCCAGCAAGAAGAAGTCCGAGAAGAAGGCCCCCGCCGCTGCCCCGGCTGCCGCTCCTGCCGCCGCCAAGCCGGCCGCTCCCGCCGCCGCTCCTGCTGCTGCTCCTGCCGCTGCCAAGCCCGCCGCTCCCGCTGCCGCCAAGGAGGCCAAGTAAGAGCGAGCCCTCCCCAAAGTCCAAGACCTTCGAGGCCGGTGGCGATCGCCACCGGCCTCGTCGTTTCCGACGGAGAGGTTTCGAGGCAGAATCCCACCATGGAATCGGACCGACCCCGGACGTCGATCAAGCCGCCGAGCGCAGTCCCGCTCGTGCTCGTGGTCCTGGCCGTCGTCGCCGCGGCCGGCGGCGGGCTCTACATGTACCTGCGCAAGGCCCCGCCGCCCCCGACCCCGGACGCGCCGGTGGCTGCCGTGGCCGGCGCGCCGGCCGCCGTCACCGGACCGGTGGTGGACGCCGGCCGGCAGCGGTCGCTGCTCGAGGCGGTGTCGCCGGACCCGGCCCTGCGCCGGCTCCTCGGAGAGGCGGAGCTGGCCCGGCGCTGGGCCGTCGCCGTCGAGAACCTGGCCAACGACGTCGTCCCCCGCAAGCAGCTCGAGCCCTTCGCCCCGAAGGGACCCTTCGCGGTGGTGCGCCGCGGCGCCACCACCTTCGTCGACCCGCAGACCTATCGTCGCTACGACGCCTTCGGCGACGCGGTGGCCTCGGTGAACGTCGACGCGCTGGTCATCGCCTACGCCGCCCTTCGCCCCGGGCTGGAGGCCGCCTACCGGGCCCTCGGCTACCCCGACGGCTCGATCGACCGGGCGGCGGCGCGCGCGCTGCACCGCATCGAGCTCGCGCCCGTCCGCGAGGGGGAGCTCGCCGTCGTGGAGGGGCCGGGCACCACCTGGATCTACGCCGACCCGGCGCTGGAGCGGCTCGGCGACGTCGACAAGCAGATGATGCGGCTCGGGCCCCGCAACGAGCGGATCCTGCAGGAGAAGGCGCGGGAGATCTCGCGGGCGCTGGGTCTCGGCACGCCGGCGAGGTGACCCTCACCCGTCGTAGAAGACCTCCTCGAGCACCAGCCCCTGCGGCGGCGCGGTGCGTCCGGCGAGCGACCGGTCGCGGCTCTCGAGCAGCGCGGCCATCGACCCCGGCTCCCGCGCCCCGAGACCCACCTCCACGAGCGTGCCCACCAGGTTTCGCACCATGTGCCTGAGGAACGCGGTGGCCTCGGCCACCACCTCGATGCGCCCGGCCCCGTCGTCCTCCACGTCGAGCCGGCGCAGTTCCCGCACGGCGTGGTGGGCCTCGCAGTCGGCGGCACGGAAGGCGCCGAAGTCGTGCCGCCCGAGGAGCGGCGCGGCGGCGGACCGCATGGCGCCCACGTCGAGCGGACGGAAGACCTGCCAGGCCTGCAGCCTCCCCAGGGGCGCGCGGGTGGGCAGGTTCTCGATCCGGTAGCGGTAGCGCTTCCCGCGCGCGTCGCGCCGGGCGTCGAACGGGGCGTCCCGGACCTCGGCGTGGCGGATGGCGATGTCCTCGGGGAGCAGCGCGTTCAGCCCCTTCACGTAGGCGTTCGGCGGGAGCGGCCGCTCCACCGCGAGGCTCGCCACCTGCCCGAGGGCGTGGACCCCGGAGTCGGTGCGCCCCGCCCCGGTGACGCGCACCGGTTCCTTGTGCAGGGCGGAGAGGGCCCGCTCGAGCTCCGCCTGGACCGACGGCCCGTTGGACTGGGCCTGCCACCCCACGTAGCGGGTGCCGTCGTAGGAGAGGACGAGCTTCACGAAGGCCACCGGGGAACGGTAGCACGGCGCCGGGCGGCGCCGCCCGGTCAGGGGTGGAGGGTGAAGGTGAGCCCGATGGCCAGGTCGGGGGCGTTCGAGTCGTAGAACCAGGTCGGCCCCAGCCCGGCCACGTAGCCGGGGGTGAAGTCCTCGGCGAACCAGAAGGTGAGCGGCCCCCAGCGGACGCCGCCGGAGATCTGGTTCTGCGGGAGGGTGACCGCCGTGAAGGCGCTGGACTGCCGGTTCCACTCCGGGTCGGTCCCCACGAATGCCCATCCGGCCTGGAACGGCGCCGTCGACCAGCGGTCCTCGAGCAGGATCGAGACGTCGCCGAGCAGGACCACGAGCGAGATCCCGGCGCTGGCCTGCCAGGTGCGGGGCTGGAGCGGCATGTCCCCCGTCATCGGCGACCAGATCGAACCGCTCACGATGGCGTGCCCCACCAGCCACTCCGTCAGCTGCCAGGTGCCGAGCAGGCCGAGCCCCACGTCCCAGCCGCCCGACCCGCCCATCCGCGCCAGCGAGCCGGTCGGGATCTTCAGATCGAGCCGCAAGGAGACCCCGGCCCGCGCGGCCGGCCCCTCCAGCAGGGGCTCGCCCCCCTCCCAGAGCAAGAGCTGGTTGCGGAGCACCACGTCGCCGAAGGCGAAGGTGGCCTCGTCGATCTGGACGGGCGTCGTCCGGAGCGCGGGGTGGAACGCCAGGTGGACCTCGTTGCGCGGGAAGGCGGGACGGGCGAAGTCGTTGTAGGCGAAGACCCGGTGCCAGGCATCGATGACGCCGTCGCTCCAGCCGCCCCAGTGGATCGTGCCCCGGATCTCGAGCGCGGTGGTGAGCCGCCGGAGGAAGGAGCCCTGCGGCGAGTCCAGCACGACGCCCCAGGGGACCCGCACCGCCGCGGTGATCGAGTCGGCCTGCTCGTCGAGCCGCACGTTCACCACCTGGCCGTCGCGCTCGAGCGTGGTGGGGGTGCTCCAGTCGTTGGCCATGGTCCAGCCCACGTCGAGCCGGAGCGCCGGGACGGAGCGCGCGTCCCAGGGCACCACGTCGAGGAAGAGGTCGCGCAGCGAGCCCGGCACGCGCACCTCGAGCGGCCCCTGGCCGGGCATCGCCGCGGCGCCGGAGGCGGCGAGGAGCGCCAGCACTGCGACGGCTCGGCGGAGGAGGTTGGGCAAGGACGGGACCTCCGCGCAGGCTAGGCCATGTGCGGTCCCGGGTCGACCGGCGGGTCATTCGTTGACCCGGCCGACGGCGGCGCGCTATATCGCGCCGTTCATGGCGAGCGACAAGGTGATCCGGGAGCAGCTGGAGGACGCCGCCCGGCGCGGCGCCCGGCCGGAGAAGGCCCAGGCCGCGCTGGCCCAGGTTCCCAGGCTCTTCGACGACCTCTCCGCGCTGGAGGGGGAGCTCACCCGCGCCACCGCCGACGCCGAGGCCACCCTGCAGGCCGCCGCCCGCCACCTGGTGGCCGCCGGCGGCAAGCGCATCCGCCCCACCGTCACGCTGCTCGCCTGCGGGGCCTGCGGCGGGGAGATGGCCGCGGCCGTCCCGTTCGGCGTGGCCGCCGAGCTCACCCATTCGGCCACCTTGCTCCACGACGACGTCATCGACGACGGCCCGCTCCGGCGCGGCATGCCCGCCTCGCGGGTCATCTGGGGCAACACGGTCTCGGTGCTCGCCGGCGACTGGCTCCTCACCCGCTCGCTCGAGATCACCGCGGCACACCCGGCCTCGGCGCGCGCGCTCCCGGCGCTCCTCGCCACCATGCGCCGGCTCGTCGAGGGCGAGGTGAAGCAGCTCTCGCTGCGGGGCGGCTTCCGCGCCACCGAGCAGGACTACTTCCAGGTCATCGAGGGCAAGACCGCCTCGCTCTTCGGCTGGGCCTGCGCGGCGGGCGGCTGGGCGGCCGGGCAGGACGGCGCCTTCCCGGCGGCGCTGGCCCGCTTCGGCGAGGGCATCGGCACCGCCTTCCAGCTCGTGGACGACGCGCTCGACTACGCCGCCGACCCGGAGAAGCTGGGCAAGCGGCTGGGCGCCGACCTGGTCGAGGGGAAGGCCACGCTGCCCCTCATCCGGGCGCTCCACGCCGAGCCCGCGCTGCGCGCCCGGCTCGCCCCCATCGCCGACGGCGCCGACCCCACCGACGAGGTCTGCCTGGAAGTGATCGCGGCGGTGAAGCGCACCGGCGGGATCGAGGCGGCGCGCGGCCTGGCGCGCGAGCACACCCGGGCGGCGCTCTCCGCGCTCGAGACCCTTCCCGACGGCGCGCACCGCAGGGCGCTGGTCGAGTCGGCGGTGATGCTCACCGAGCGGGCGTTCTGACGCCGGCGGCGGGGCTGCACGCACTTTCCGGAAACGACCCCGAAGGGGCGTGCTAGCTTCGGGGGCATGCGCATTCTTGCCGGGGTCCGCATCGCCGCAGCCCTTTCCCTGCTCGTTGCCGCGCACGCCACCCTCGCCTTCACCACCAAGGTGAAGGGGAAGCCGGTGCCCTACCAGGGCTACTCGGCGATGGGCCCGTCCGGCCTGCGCATCGTCGCCTACGAGATCCCGGTGTCGCCCCGCGCCACCGTCGGCGTCTCCTACCGCGCCGGGTCGGCCGACGATCCTCCCGGCAAGGAGGGCATGGCCCACCTGGCCGAACACCTCGCCTTCCGGTCCAGGCCGGGCGGCGGGCTCCGCATCTGGGACCGGCTGGAGGCGGCCGGCGTCGAGTTCAACGCCTTCACCACCACCGACCACACCACCTTCTACGCGGCCGGGCGCACCGACCAGCTCAGCGCCATGACCGAGACCGAGGTCGCCCGGCTTCGCGACCCGCTGGCCGGGATCGACGAGCAGGAGTTCCAGACCGAGCGGGAAGTGGTGCTGTCCGAGCTGCGGCAGCGGCAGGACCATTCCCCGACGACGGTGCAGCTCGAGTGGCTCGCGGCGCTGGGGATGGCCGGCCACCCCTACGGCCGGTCCATCGTCGGGACCGAGGCGTCCCTCCGGAGCATCACGCTCGCCGACGTCCGGGGCTGGATGAAGGTGCACTACGCGCCGGAGCGGGCCATCGCGGTGCTCTGCTCTCCCCTTCCCGCCAAGGACGCGGCGCAGGCCTTCGCGGCCCGGTTCGACGACCTGTTCTTCGGGGTCGGCACGTCGCCGGTCCGGGTGCCTCCCGTCTCCCGCACCCCGCCTCCGGCGCCGAAGCTTCCCGACGGCGTCCCCCTGCAGACCCGGACCGGTCCGGTCGAGCGGCCGACCCTCTGGGTGGGCTGGATCGTGCCCGGCCAGTTCGGCGGCCAGCGCGCCCGGGCCATCGCCGCGACCTCCTACGTCTCGTCGCTCGTCGGGCAATCGCTCCGCTCCCTCAAGACCGGGGGCGGGGAGCGCTACGTGGACGGCGTCGGGGCGAGCATCTGGGAGATGGACGCGGCGACGCTCGTCTACGCCCGGATCGAGCTCCGGAACGCCGCCGACGCACAGTGGGTGCTCGACAAGGTGAAGGGGCTGGTCTTCAAGGCCAAGGACAACTTCGGCCTGATGGGGCAGCTCACCCGGGACGAGATGCTCGTCGCCCATTACACGGCGCTCGAGGAGAACGGCGCCGTCGGCGAGATCGCCCAGCACCTGCGCGTCCACGGCGATCCCGACTACCTGGGAGGCTGGCAGCGGCAGATCGGCGCCCAGCTCACCGAGGGGATCGACGAGTACCTGCGGGAGCACTTCCAGGGCGACCGCACCATCGGCCTGCTCGTCCTGCCCGACAGCAATCCCCGCCTGGCCGGCGCGGGTGCCGCCGAGGCGGACCTCCCTCCCGCCTCGCTCGACGGCGCGTGGACACCCCCTTCCCGCAGCATCCTCGAGGTGGCCCGGGCGCCGGGGTTCGACAAGGTGCAGCGCCGCCGCCTCGCCAACGGGCTCGAGGTCGTCGCGGCGCGCCGGGGCGCGGCACCGGTCGCGGAGGTGGAGCTGGCCTTCCGTACCGACCTCGACGGATCCCCGGCCTTCCCTGCCGGAACCGCGGCGGTGTCGATCGCCTCCCTCAGCTCGGCGAACCTGGCCCTGGAGAAGATCCAGTACGGCATCGCGTCGGGGATGTCCCGCGGCCCTGGCTGGATGGAGCGCACCGATCGCGGATCGGCCGGGAACCTCGACAAGATCCTGGAGTTCGCCGGGCGCTGGGCCCGGAACCTGTCGGTGAGCGACCGGGTCGGGCGCATGAAGGAGGAGTTCGCGCGGGGGGTCGCCATGGAGCGACTGCGCCCGGTCATGCTCGGCCAGGAGGCGCTCCTCGCCGCCCTCTTCCCCGGGAGCCCGCTCGGCGCGAGCCCCACCGAGGCCTCGATCCAGTCGGTGACGGGAAAGCTGGTCGACGCCTGGGTGGAGGCCAGCCTGCGACCGGAGCGGGCCACGCTGATCGTGGTGAGCAGCCTGGAGCCGGACGCGGAGATGTGGTCCGCGATCGAGAGCGAGTTCGGCGGGTGGACGGGCGACGGGAAGGCGCGGGAGCCGGATGCGCCCGTGCCGGCGGCCCCGGCCGCGCGCACCGTGGTGCTGGTCGATCAGCCCGGCGCGACGCAGCCACTCCTCCAGGTGGGCGTGGCCTCGCCGCAGCAGGGCGAACGGGACGGCGCGGCCCGGGACACGCTCGCGAGCCTTCTCTCCTGGACGCTCCAGCGCCATCTGCGCATGGAGAACGGCGTGACCTACGGGATCTCGGCGCGATGGATGGAGCTCGAGCCCGTGGATCCGCTTCTCGTCGAGATGGCCGTGGCCGACGCCGCGCTCGTCCCTTCGCTGCGCGCCGTCCTGGCCGCCCTCGCCGACGCCGCGGCGAAGCCGGCGGCGCCCCTCGACGTCCAGCGGGCCCGCTGGAAGGTGGCGCGTGGGCTCACGCTCGGCTTCGACACCGTTCGGGCCTCCGCCTCCGAGCTCGCCGACATGGCGATCCGGAAGCGCCCCCCCGACTACTGGGAGCGCTTCCCCGACTCGCTCGCCTCGGTGGATCCGGCGCGCGTCCAGCGCGCGGCGAAGGCGCTCGGCGTGGGCAAGGAGGTCGTGGTGATCGTGGGCGACGCTTCCCGGCTCCGCCCCGTGCTCGAGAAGGCAGGGTTCCAGGTCGACCGGGTGGTGGCGTCACCGCTGTCCCCGGCGACGGGCGTCCCGAAGGCGGGCGGCTGACCTACGGACGCCCGAGCCGCTCCGTCCACCGCGCCAGCTCCTCGAGCAGCTTCCCGAGGTACTTCCGCGTCGCCTCGTCGGTGAACCGCCCCTCGGCATCCCGCTTGGTGTGGGCCTGCGCGACCAGGACCTCGGGCGACGGGACGACGTGGGCACCCATCGCCGTGAGGACCCGCCGCAGGTCCATCTGGGCGCGCGCCGTCCCCAGGGCTCCGGGCGACGCGCCGGTGATGGCCGTCACCTTCCCGCGGAAGGGCGACTGCCCGGGCGGGCGGGCTCCCCAGTCGAGGGCATTCTTCAGCACGCCGGGGATCGAGGTGCTGTACTCGGGCGTGACGACGAGGACCGCGCCGGCCTTGCGGATCTCGTCGCTCATCTGGACCACCGGTGCGGGCGTTCCCCGGTCCTCGACGTCGCCGTCGTAGAGCGGGAGGGTCCCGAGCCCATCCCAGGCGCGGATCCGCATGCCGGTGGGGGCGATCTCCTGGGCGAGGCGGAGGAGCGCCCGGTTGTGCGAGTCGCGACGGAGGCTGCCGGCGATTCCCAGGACGTCGAGGTCGGCCATGGCCGCCTCCCTAACCGGCAGCCGGCTCCCCGTCCACCGGGGGCGCGTAGACCGGCACCGGGAAGGACTCCTGCACCCGGGCGCCGGCCCTCCCCAGGATCTGGAGCTCCCACCGGCGCGCCGCCGGGGACCGGAACGACGTGCCGAGCTGCCGCGCCGTCCCGGGCAGCTCGAAGGCGAAGGCGGTCTCCGCGCCGGGGAGGATCACCTGGGTGGCCCGGTAGACCTCCACCTCGCGCGGGGGCGCTCCCCCCTCTCCGGGGCGCCGTTCCAGGCAGGCGAGCGTGATCTCGACGGCGCCCACCTCCCCGGTGACGGGCGAGAGGACCAGCACCGCCTCGAAGGGCTCGCCCAGGAAGAAGGGGAACCGGTCGAAGCGAAGCCGGGCCGAGCCGAGTCGCCGCCAGTCGTTCCGCAGCCAGGCGCCGCGCAGGAGGAGCGCCACAGGCAGCAGGTCGGCTGCGATCACCACGCCGGGGCGGAGGAGGTCCGGGCGCAGGGCCGCGAGGACGTTCCAGGGGAGCAGCACCGCCGCGGAGGCCGCTCCCCACCAGAGGAGCCGGCGCACCCGCCGCCCCAGCCGTCCGGGCTCGCCGGACGGATCCCAGGAGCGATCGCTGCGCCAGGGCTGGGCGGGATCGGCCTCCGGCAAGGGCTCAGCGCTCCTGGAACTCGACCGCCACCGGCGGGACGAGCCCGAGGGCGGCCGCCTCGGCGAGGAAGAGGCGCACCGCCTCCTTCCCCTTCGGCCCCGCGTCGCGGGTCCAGTCGTTCACGTACATCCCCACGAAGCGGTCGGCCTTCTCGCGGTCGAGGTCGCGGGCGAAGCCCATGGCGTAGTCGAGCGCCACCTGCCGGTGGTCGAGCCCCCAGGCCACCGTCTCGGCCATGACCCGGGCCAGCGTGCGGCGCAGCGGCTCCGGCAGGTCGCGGCGGAGCGCGTTCATGCCGAGCGGCAGCGGCAGGCCGGTCCGCGCCTTCCAGCTCTGCCCCAGGTCCTCGAGGACGCGGAACCCCTCCTCGCGGGCGGTGAGCTGCCCCTCGTGGATCACCAGGCCGGCCTCGGCCTTGCCGAGCTTCACCATGCGCCCCACGTCCTTGAAGTCGACGAACATGGGGTCGAAGCCGGGGATGCGCATGCGGAGCGCCAGGTAGGCGCTCGTCCACTCGCCGGGCACGGCGATGCGGGCCCGCCCGAGCTCCTCGAGCCGGAGGAACTGCGAGGTGGGGCTCACGATCACGGTGGGGCCGTAGCCGTCGCCGAAGGAGGCCCCGGCGTCGAGGAGCACGTACCGGTCGTTCACGTGGGCGAAGGCGGCCACCGAGATGGCGGTGATGTCGTAGAGCGCCTCGCGGGCCCGGTGGTTCAGGGTCTCGATGTCGCCGGTCTCCTGCACGAAGGCGAGCCCGTCGGCCTTCACGGCCCCGGAGAAGAGCCCGCAGAACATGAACGCGTCGTCGGAATCGGGGCTGTGGGCCACCCGGATCGTTTGCGGCATGGGCGCACTCATATCTTTCAGCGATCGTTGAAACAAGGGGCGGAAGGGAGTAGATCCCGCCAACCCATGGCTTACCGGTCCCTGCGCGATTTCCTCGATCGGCTGGAGCGGGCCGGCGAGCTGGCCCGCGTCACCGAGCCCGTCGACCTGATGCTCGACATGGCGGCGCTGGCCGACCGTGCCGCCAAGCAGCAGGGGCCGGCGCTGCTCTTCGAGAAGCCCTCCTCCGGCGTCATGCCGGTGGCCATGAACCTCTTCGGCACCCGGCGCCGCGCCGCCTGGGCCCTCTCCTGCGAGGACCTCGACGAGCCCGCCAACGAGCTCAAGGCCCTCCTCAAGATGGCGCCGCCGCAGGGGCTCTGGGACAAGCTCAAGATGATCCCGAAGCTGGGGAGGCTGGCCGCGCTGCCGCCCAAGCACGTTTCCTCCGGACCGGTCCAGGAGGTCGTGGACCGGGAGCCGGACATGGGCTCCATCCCGGTGCTCACCACCTGGCCGCACGACGGCGGGCCGTTCATCACGCTGCCGCAGGTCATCACCCGCGACCCCGAGACCGGGATCCGCAACGTGGGGATGTACCGCTGCCAGGTGATGGGGCCGCGCAAGGTCGGGCTTCACTGGCAGCTCCACAAGACGGCCAACGCCCACTGGCGCGCCTACCGCAAGCGCGGCGAGCGCATGCCGGTGGCCATCGCGCTGGGCGGCGACCCGGCCCTCACCTACTGCGCCTCCGCGCCGCTCCCCCCGGGCATCGACGAGTACCTCTTCGCCGGATTCCTGCGGAAGGAGTCGGTGCACATGGTGAAGGGCGTGACCGTGGACCTCGAGGTCCCGGCCGACGCCGACGTGGTCATCGAGGGCTACGTCTCCGACCAGGGGGTGGTCCGCGAGGGCCCCTTCGGCGACCACACCGGCTACTACTCGCTCGCCGACGACTACCCGTTCCTCGAGGTCACGGCCATCACCCGCCGGCGCGACGCGGTCTACCCGGCCACCGTGGTCGGCCCGCCGCCCATGGAGGACTACTGGATGGGCACCGCCACCGAGCGGCTCTTCCTGCCCATGCTCCAGCTCGTCTTCCCCGAGGTGGTGGACATGGCCTTCCCGCCGGAGGGGGTCTTCCACAACCTCTGCTTCCTCTCCATCCGCAAGGACTTCCCGGGGCACGCGAGGAAGCTCATGCACGGCCTGTGGGGATCGGGGCAGATGTCGGCCACCAAGACGCTGGTGGTCTTCGACGAGGACGTGGACGTGCACGACTTCTCGCAGTGCGCCTGGCGCGCCTTCGCCAACGTCGACGCCAAGCGCGACATGGTGGTGGTCGACGGCCCGGTCGACGTGCTCGACCACGCGTCCACCGCCTTCGGCCTGGGCGCCAAGGTGGGCATCGACGCCACCAAGAAGTTCGTCGAGGAGGGCGGCCGCGAGTGGCCCGAGCCCTGCGTGCACCCGCCCGAGGTGCTGGCCCGCATGGACGCGCTCTACCAGCGGCTCGTGCCCGGCGCCCCCGCGCCGGTCCGCCCCCGCATCGCCCCCCCGCCGGCGGCCAGCTGGATCCCGCGGCGCGGAGGCGGCGCGTGACCGGCGTCCCCCTCCCCGGGCAGGGCGAGCGCGCCCAGGCGGTGCGGGCGATGTTCGACCGCATCGCGCCCACCTACGACCTGCTCAACCGGGTCATGACGCTGCGGGTGGACCAGCTCTGGCGGAAGCGCGCCGTGCGGACGCTGCGCCTCGCGCCCGGGGAGCGGCTGCTCGACGTCTGCGCCGGCACCATGGACGTGGCCGCCGAGGCGCGGCGCCAGTACCCCGGGGCCATCGTGCTGGGGAGCGACTTCTCCATCCCCATGCTCTCGCGGGGCGCGGCGAAGACCGGGCTGCCCGCGGCCACCGCCGACGCCCTCCACCTCCCCTTCCGGTCCGGCTCGGTCGACGCCATCACCGTGGCCTTCGGCGTGCGCAACCTCGACAGCCACGAGGTCGGGCTCTCCGAGATGGCGCGGGTCATGAAGCCGGGCGCGCGGCTCGCCATCCTGGAGTTCTTCCGGCCCGAGTCGACCGGCACGCGCGCCTTCCACGGCGCCTACAACAAGCTCGCGCTCCCGGTGATGGGGCGGCTGCTCTCCGCCGACGCGGGGGCCTACAGGTACCTGGTCGAATCGATGGAACGCTTCGCCTCCCTGCCCGAGTTCATCGGATCGGCCGGGCGGGCCGGCTTCCGGGACGTGAAGGGGGAGCTGCTCTTCCCCGGCGTGTGCGGGCTGGTCACGGGGGTGCGCGCGTGAAGCTCGTGGTCGCCGTGGGTGGGGCCTCCGGCTCGCCGTACGCGAGGCGGCTCCTCGACTTCCTGGCCCGCGAGGGGCCGGCCGCGGGCGTGTCGGTGGACCTCGTCTTCACCTCCACCGGTCGCCAGATCTGGTCCCACGAGATCGGCGCCACCCCGGACTACCCGTTCAAGACCTGGAAGAACCAGGACCTGACCGCCCCGTTCGCCTCGGGCAGCGCCGGCTACGACGCCATGGTGGTGATCCCCTGCTCGGCGGCCGGGCTGGCCCGCATCGCCTACGGGGTCTCCACCGACCTGGTGGGGCGCGCCGCCGACGTCATGCTGAAGGAGCGGAAGCGGCTCGTGCTGGTGCTGCGCGAGACCCCCATCTCGCTCATCCACGCCCGCGCCATCACGCAGGTGGTGGAGGCGGGCGCCTTCGTCATGCCCGCCTCGCCCAGCTTCTACTCCAACCCGACCACGATCGACGCGCTCCTGGACACGGTGGTGGCCCGCGTCCTCGACCGCGTGGGGATCCCCAACGAGCTGATGCGCCGCTGGACCGGGGTCTCTCCCCACGGCTGCGGCGAACCGACGGAGGAATGATGCTCTCGTCCCTGGCACACCGCGCGCTCGAGCGCGACGGGCTCGGCCCCATCCGCGACAAGGTCCTCTCCGGCGAGCGGCTCTCCGAGGCCGAGGCCATCACCCTCTTCGAGGCCCGCGACCTGTCCGCGCTGGGCTCGCTCGCCAACCACGTGCGCGAGGCGCGCCACGGCGACTCCACCTTCTACAACCGCAACGTCCACCTGAACCCGACCAACGTCTGCGTGGCCACCTGCAAGTTCTGCTCGTTCGCCCGCCCCGACGACAAGCAGGCCAGCGAGGGCTACACGATGTCCCTCGACCAGGCGGTGCACCACGTGGTCTCGAAGCGGGCGCTCGGGATCACCGAGGTGCACATCGTCTCCGGGCTCCACCCCGACCTTCCCTGGGAGTATTACCTGGAGACGGTGCGGCGCATCCGGCAGGCCTGGCCGGAGCTGCACATCAAGGGCTACACCGCGGTGGAGCTCCACTTCTTCGCCGAGAAGTTCGGCAAGACGCTCGAGCAGGTGCTCTCCGAGCTCATCGCCGCCGGCCTCACCACCATCCCGGGCGGCGGCGCCGAGATCTTCGCCTCCCGCGTGCGCCGGAAGATCTGCGACGACAAGGC
Source organism: Deltaproteobacteria bacterium (assembly GCA_037129355.1). Classification (GTDB taxonomy): domain Bacteria; phylum Myxococcota; class Myxococcia; order Myxococcales; family Anaeromyxobacteraceae; genus CAIOAK01. Next base: position 26,782 of record JBAXVO010000009.1, read on the forward strand.
CACCGCCGAGCAGTGGCTCGAGGTCCACCGCACCGCCCACCGGCTGGGGCTCAAGTCGAACGCCACCATGCTCTACGGCCACATCGAGACCCTGGCCGAGCGGGTCGACCACATGGCCCGCCTGCGCGCCCTCCAGGACGAGACGGGCGGCTTCCAGGTCTTCATCCCGCTCGCCTTCCACCCCGAGCACAACATGATCGGGAAGGCCTTCCCCAAGCCCACCGGCTACGACGGCCTGCGCACCTTCGCGGTGGCGCGCCTCTTCCTCGACAACTTCGACCACGTGAAGGCCTACTGGGTCTCGCTGGGGGAGCGGCTCGCCCAGGCCTCGCTCTCCTTCGGCGTCGACGACGTCGACGGCACGGTGCTCGAGGAGCGCATCTACCACATGGCCGGCGCCACCACGCCGCAGGCCCTCTCCGAGGCGCAGCTCCACCGGATGATCCGCTTCGCCGGGCGCGTGCCCGTGGAGCGCGACAGCCTCTACCACGTGCTCCGTGTGCACGACGCCGCGGCGTCCGCCGCCGCCGGGGGAGCCCGATGAAGCTCCGCGCCGCAGCCGTCTCCTTCCTCAACGCCCGCCCCCTCACCGCCGGGCTCGCCGACAGCCCGCTCATCGACCTGGTGCTGGCCGAGCCGTCGCTGTGCGCCTCCATGCTCGAGGCCGGCGACGTGGAGCTGGCGCTCCTGCCCGTGGGCGCGCTGCCCGGGCGGGACTGGGAGGTGGTCCCGGGGATCGCCATCGGCGCCGACGGCCCGGTGCAGACGGTGGTGCTCTCCGGCGAGACCCCGCCCGAGGAGTGGGACGAGGTCTTCCTCGACACCGCCTCGCGCACCTCGCAGCTCCTGGCGCAGCTGGTGCTGGCCGGGCGCGGGCTCTCCCCCCGCTACACCCACATGCCGGCCGTCGAGGGGCTCTCCCGCGCGGTCGGGCCGAAGGGCGCGCTGGTCATCGGCGACCGGGCCTTCGACGTGAAGAAGAAGGTGGTCCTCGACCTGGGGCGGGAGTGGAACCGGCTGACGAAGCTCCCCATGGTCTTCGCCGTCTGGGCCGCCCGGCCCGGCGTGCTCCGCCCCGAGGACGTGCAGGAGCTGGCCCGCGGCGCCCAGGTCGGCCTGGGCCTGCGCACCGAGCTGGCCCAGGCCTTCGCCCGCGAGGCGGGGGGCGACCCGGAGCACTACCGGCGCTACCTGACCCAGAAGATCCGCTACGGGCTCGGGCCGCACGAGCTGGAGGGGCTCGAGACCTTCCTCGGCCGCGCCGCCGCGGTGGGGCTCGTCCCGCCCACCACCCTGCGCTTCGCCGACGACGTGGTGCGCAGCCGGCGCATCCGGCGCGCCGTCTCCATCGACACCGCGCTGCAGAAGGGGGCCGACGGCGAGCGGCTCGACGCCGACGAGGCCGAGGCGCTCGACGAGAAGGCGCCGCTCCTCGAGCTGGGGCTGGCCGCCGACATGCGCCGCCGCGCCCTCCACCCCGAGGGGGTCGTCACCTACATCGTGTCACGGAACGTGAACTACACGAACGTGTGCACGACCGCCTGCTCGTTCTGCGCCTTCTACCGGCCCCGCAGCCACGGGGAGGCCTACGTGCTCGACCGCGGGCAGATGGCCCGCAAGATCGAGGAGACGCTGGCGCTGGGCGGCATCGAGATCCTGCTGCAGGGCGGGCTCCACCCCGACCTGGGCGTGGAGTGGTACGAGGACCTCTTCCGCTGGGTGAAGACCACCTACCCGGCCATCAACCTGCACGCGCTCTCCCCCGAGGAGATCTGGCACATCGCCCGCACCAGCCAGCTCCCCCTCGACGCCACCATCGACAAGCTCGTCGCCGCCGGGCTCGACTCCATCCCCGGGGGCGGCGCCGAGGTGCTCGACGACGAGGTGCGACGGCGCATCGCCCCGCTCAAGTGCTCCACCGACGAGTGGCTGACGGTGATGCGCGCCGCCCACGAGAAGGGGCTGAAGAGCACCGCCACCCTGATGTTCGGGGTGGGGGAGCAGGCGCAGCACCGGGTGAACCACTTCCTCCGGCTGCGCGAGCTCCAGGACGACACCCAGGGCTTCACCGCCTTCATCTGCTGGACCTTCCAGCCGGAGAACACCCGGCTCGACCCGTCCGACAACAGCGCCCACGCCTACCTGCGCGTGAACGCGCTGGCCCGCCTGGTCCTCGACAACGTCCCCAACTTCCAGGCCTCCTGGGTCACCATGGGCGGCGGCGTGGCCCAGGCCGCGCTGCACATGGGCTGCAACGACTTCGGCAGCGTCATGATCGAGGAGAACGTGGTCTCCGCGGCCGGGACGACCTTCCAGATGGACTCGGAGGAGGTCGAGCGGCACATCCGCGACGCCGGCTTCCGCCCGGCGCGCCGGAACATGCGCTACCACCTGGTCGCGTAGGCGCCGCATGCCCGTCCGCGTCGTCGCCGCGCCCTGGGTGCTTCCCGGTCCGGACCTCCCGCCCGTGCGGGACGGGGCGGTGGCGCTCGACGGCGACCGGATCCTCGACGTGGGGCCGCGCGCGGCGCTGGAGGCGAGCCACGGCGCGGCCGAGCGGATCGACGCGGTGCTGCTTCCCGCGCTGGTGAGCGCCCACCTGCACCTCGAGCTCTCCCACCTGGCCGGGAAGGTCCCGGGCGGCCGGGGGCTCGTCCCCTGGATCGAGTCGCTCGTGGCCCAGCGGGCGCGGGGCGGGGCCATCGAGGAGGGCATGGCGGCGGGCGCCGCGGCCCTGCGAGAGGCCGGCGTCGCCGCGGTGGGGGACGTGACCAACGGGCTCGGCTCCCTGCGCCACCTGGCGCGGGAGGGGATCTCGGGCACGCTCTTCCACGAGGTCTACGGCTTCACCGAGGCGCGGGCGGCCGAGGCGATGCGGGTGGCGGCCGAGGTCCGCGGGCGGATGGGGCCGGCCGGACCCGGCCTGCGGGTGGCCCCGAGCCCGCACGCCGTCTACTCCACCCACCTGCCCACCGCGGCCGCGCTGCTCGCGGCGGGCCCGGCCTCGATCCACCTCGCCGAGGTTCCCGAGGAGCGGGCCTTCGTGGCCGAGGCGAGGGGGCCCTTCGCCGACCTCGTGCTCCGGCTCGGCCTCGAGCCGGGCGCGCTCCGCCCCTTCGGCCGTTCCGCGGTGGGGGCCGTCGCCCGCTGGCTCGGGCCCCAGACGCTGGCGGTCCACTGCGTCGATCTCGACGACCTGGACGTGGCGACGCTCCGGGCCTCCGGCGCCACCGTCGTCCTCTGCCCGCGCTCGAACCGTCACGTCTCCGGAGGGTTTCCCGACCTGCCGCGCCTCCTCGCCGCCGGCATCCCGCTCGCGGTGGGCACCGACTCGCTCGCCTCGTCGCCGTCCCTCTCCCCGCTCGAGGAGCTCGCGGCGCTGCACCAGGCCTTCCCGGAGGTGATGCCGGCGCGGCTGCTCGCGCTCGCCTGGAACGGCCCCGCGGTGGGCGCTCCCTCGGTGGGCCGGCTCGCCGCGGGCACGGCTCCCGGCGTCCTGGCCGCCCCGCTCCGGGGCGAGGACCCGGCCGACCCCTTCGCCTGGCTCCTGCGCGCGCAGGCCCCGGGACCCATTCCGTGGCTGGCCCGTCCCCGACCCGAGGAGCGCGCATGACCGTCGGCGCCGTTGCACGAATGGTGAAGTTCTCCCATTCCCTCTTCGCCCTTCCCTTCGCGGTGTCGGCGGTGGTCCTGGTGTCGGGGCAGGCCCGCCTCGAGCCGGTCCGGCTGCTGCTCGTGGCCGTCGCGGTGGTGGCGGCGCGCACCGCGGCGATGGCGATGAACCGCATCGCCGACCGCCCCTTCGACGCGCGGAACCCCCGCACCGCGGCCCGGGAACTGGTGACCGGGGAGGTCTCCGCGGCGGCGGCCTGGGCGCTGCTGGTCGGGTCGGGAGCGGTCTTCGTGGTGTCGGCGGCGCTGCTCTCGCCGCTCACCGGCTGGCTCTCGCTGCCGGTGCTGGGCATCCTCCTCGGCTACTCCTACGCCAAGCGCTTCACCTGGGCCTGCCACCTCTGGCTCGGGGTGGCGCAGGCGCTCGGGCCGATCGGCGTGGCCATCGCGCTCACCGGGACGGCCCCGCCGTCGGCGATCCTGCTCGGGCTCGGCGTGGGCGCCTGGATCGCCGGGTTCGACGTCTTCTACTCGATGCAGGACGCCGACTTCGATCGCTCGCTGGGGCTGAACTCCATCCCGGCCCGCTTCGGGATCGGCGGCGCGCTGGCCTGGGCCCGGGGGCTCCACGTCGTGGCCGTCCTGCTCCTCCTCGCGGCTGGGACCGCCGGGGCGCAGGGACCGGCCTGGTTCCTCGGGACCGCGCTCCTCGCCGCGGTGCTCCTCGCCGAGCACCTCTACGTCGCGCCGCAGGGCGTGCTCCGGCCGGAGCGCATCGGGAAGGCCTTCTTCGACTTCAACGCCTTCGCGTCGGTGGCCTTCGCGCTCTGCGCCATCGCCGGGCTCTTCCTCCGGGGGCGGACGTGACCCCCCCGGGCAACGCCGCGACGCCGCTCACCCCTCCCGCCCCGGCGCTGCGACGCGCCGAGCTGCGGGCCGCCGACGCGGTGGGCGCGCTCCTCGTCCTCTGGGGCTTCAAGCGGCAGATGGGGCGGGTCTGGACCATCCTCTTCCTCTCCGAACGACCGCTCACCGCGGCCGAGGCCTGCGACCGGCTGGGCATCTCCACGGGGCTGCTCTCCATGACGCTCGCCGACCTGCGCTCCTGGGGCGCCGTGCGCACCGTGACGGTCCCCGGTGAGCGACGCGAGCGCTACGCGGCCGAGACGCAGGTGTGGCGCATGGTGCTGCGCGTGCTCGGGAGCCGGGAGCGCGGGGCGCTCGACGAGGCGCTGCGCGCCTTCGAGGCCTCCCTCGAGGAGGTTCGCGCATCGCTCGTGGACCCCGATCCGTCGGTGCGGGCCGAGGCCCGGTTCCGGAGCGAGCGGCTCGCCAGGCTGGTCGCCCACACCCGCGGGGCGGTGGGGCTGCTCCGGGTGCTCACCGAGGCCATCGCCGGCCG
>JBAXVO010000090.1:0-12434 GCA_037129355.1 Deltaproteobacteria bacterium
GTTGTTGTCGTACCAGTACATGGCGGGGATCCCCGCCGCCTGCATCGCCTTGGCCGCGGCGCGGGCCCGCGCCTCGTCGGGCAGGAAGAAGGACAGGAAGGAGGCGCTGTCGCCCTCCGGGTCGGGGATGCGCCGGAAGGTGACGCCGGGCACGGCGGCGAGCGCCTCCCGGAGCGCCCGCTTGTTGCGGCGCTGGATGGCGAGGAACCGGTCGAGCTTGCCGATCTGCGCGAGCCCCACCGCCGCGTGAAGCTCGGAGATGCGGAAGTTGTAGCCGAGCGCCGGGTGCAGGTCGGCGCCGCGGTCGACGCCCTGGTGGTCGTGCCCGTGGTCGGAGTACTGGTCGCAGCGCCGGGCCACCTCCGGGTCGGAGGTGACGATGGCCCCACCCTCACCGCAGGTGATGGTCTTCACGAAGTCGAAGGAGTAGCAGCCGGCCTTTCCCACGGTGCCGAGCGCCCTGCCCTTCCAGGTGCCTCCGGTGGCCTGGCAGGCATCCTCGAGGAGGAGCAGCCCCTTCTCCCGGCAGAGGTCGTCGAGCGCGCCCAGGTCGGCCATGGAGCCGCACATGTGGACGGGCATGACCACCCGGGTGCGCGGCGTGATCGCGGCGCGGGCCGCGGCCGGCGACAGCGTCAGGGTGTCGTCGACGTCGACGAGCACCGGGGTCGCCCCCACCGAGAGCACCGCCTCGAAGCTGGCCACGAAGGTGAAGGTGGGCAGGATCACCTCGTGCCCCGCCCCCACGCCGAGCGCCGCCAGCGCGGTGGTCAGCGCCGCGGTCCCGGACGACACCACCTGCGCGTGGGCCGCCCCGGTCCGCCGGCAGAGCGCCGCCTCGAGCTCGCGGGCCTTCCAGCGCCCCTTCCGCGGGCCGTCGAACCCGTAGCGCATGAGGATGCCGGTCTCGAGCACCTCCTCGACCTCGCGCCGCTCCTCGGCGCCCCACATCTCGTACCCGGGCATCGCGCCTCCTACATCCGCTCGTAGAGCGCGCGCACGCGCTCCGGGGTCATCTGCCGCTTCCAGTCGTCCCCCAGGACGTTCTGCCAGAGCGGCGCCATTCCCAGCGAGACCTCGACCATCTTGTCGATCTTCTGGGCGGGGAGCCCGGCCACCACGCCCCGGGGGATCTCGACGCCGGCCCGCTCGGCCATGCGCCGGAAGTCGGCCGCCTCCGGGTAGAACTCCTCCAGCACCTGCATGGCGATGCAGTTGCCCTCGCCGTGGTGCGTCCCCAGCACGTAGCCGAGGCCGTAGGAGAGGGCGTGGGCCGCCCCGACCTGCGAGTAGGCGATGGACATCCCGCCCATCCACGAGGCCATCATGAGCTTCTCGTCCGAGTCGCCGTCCCAGCGGTCCTTCTCGAGGAAGACCTCGCGGCAGAGGGCCAGCGACTTCTCGGCGTGGACCCGGGCGAAGGAGTTCATGGCCCGTCCCTGCAGCGACTCCACGTTGTGGATGTAGCAGTCCATCCCGGTGAAGAAGCGCTGCCGCTCGGGCACCCCGGCGATCAGGTCGGGATCGAGCAGGACCTGGTCGAAGGGGGTGTAGTCGGAGTTCAGTCCGAGCTTCTTGGTGGGGCCGATGAGCACGGCGGTGCGCGACACCTCGGCGCCCGTGCCGGAGAGGGTGGGCACGCCGGCCTTGTAGACGCCCGGCACCTGGACGAGGTCCCAGCCCTGGTAGTCCTGGGAGGATCCCGGGTTGGTGAGCATGAGGGCCACGGCCTTGGCGAGGTCCATGGTGGAGCCGCCACCGATGCCCACCAGGCCCGAGACCTTGCCGAGCTCGGCCCGGATCCGGTCGCGGAGCGAGTCCACGTCGCCGGTCTTGGGCTCGTGGGTGACGTCGACGAAGTAGATCCGGTCCCGCCCGCGCACCGGGATCCGGGCCACGAACTCGGGCCGGTCCCGGAAGACGTGGTCGACGAGGAAGACCACCGGAGCCGTTCCCTGCCGGTTGTCGGCCAGCACGGCGTCGAGCTGCCCGAACGCGCCGCGTCCGAACATCACCTGCCCCACCTGCTTCAGGTTCTTGTGCACGTTTCCTCCTTCAGTTCGTTTCGCCGGCCAGCAGCCGCTCGGCCCGGCGCAGATCCTCGGGGGTGTCGATCTCGACGCCCATGTAGTCGGTCGCCACCATCCGCATGCGGATCCCGTGCTCCAGGAAGCGCAGGCACTCCACCTTCTCGGCCCGCTCGAGCGGGCCGGCGGGGAGCCGGGCGAAGCGGAGCAGCGCGTCCCGGCGGAAGGCGTACACCCCGATGTGCTCCCAGAAGGTGGGGCGCACCGAGGGGTCGCGGACGTAGGGGATGGGGGCGCGGGAGAAGAAGAGGGCGTTCCCCGCCGCGTCGACCGCCACCTTCACGTAGTTGGGATCCTGGACGAGCGCCGGGTCGTGCAGTTCCTGCATCAGCGACGCCACGCCCACGTCCCGCCCGCCCGGCCCCTCGAAGGCCTCCAGCAGCCGCTCCAGGGGTTCACGGCGCGTGAATGGCTCGTCCCCCTGGACGTTCAGGACCAGGTCGGCCTCGAGCCCCTCCACGACCTCGGCGATCCGGTCGGTGCCGCTCTCGTGCGGACGGGTGGACATGCGCGCCTCCCCGCCGGCCCCCTCGACCTCCGCCCGGATCTCGTCGGCGTCGGTGACCACCAGGACCGCGTCGAAGAGGCCGGTGTCGCGCACCGCCTCGTAGGTCCGGCGGATCACGGTCTTCCCGCCCAGCGGGGCGAGGAGCTTTCGCGGGAAGCGCGTGGCGCCGAGCCGCGCCGGGATGAGGGCGATGCGTCGCACGGTGGGGAGAGGAGGGGCGACCGGGGCTCCGGTCGGGGCGTATCCTAATCCAGGAACGGGGGTTTGGCAGGCCGGAATGGGGCTAGGATGGGGGCCCTTGGACCTGGCCCGCAGCCGCCTCCGGAAGCGCCTCGCCGCCCTCGCGGCGCTCGCCCTGGCCTCGACCGGATCCGCTCCCTTGGCGGCCGACGCCCCGCCCTCCCCGGAGGTGCTGGCGCGGGGAGAGCAGATCATGCGCCGGTTCTGCCTGTCGTGCCACGGCTCCCCGGGGGGGAAGGTCGAGGACCCGCTCGGCCCTCGCCTTCGCCCGGAGACCTGGGCGGACCCGGCCCGGGCCTACGAGAACGTGGGCGCCCTCCAGCGGATCAACCGGCGCATGGACCAGCCGTTCCGGGGCACCGACGACGAGCGGCGGGACCTGGCCGCGTGGCTCTCCTGGCGGGCGCTCGAGAACCGGACCCCGGCCTGGCAGGCCGCGCTGCCCTGGGTGGCGGCGGGCGCAGGCCTGCTCGTCGCGGCGGTGTTCGCCGTCCGCGCCGGGACGCGCCGGCGTCCCCGGGCCGGAACCTAGCCCTTCGCGAAGATCTCGGCGAAGAAGTCCTCCATCGCCTTCCAGCTCCGGCGATCGGCCTTGGCGTCGTAGGCCGCCCCCTTGGACGGGTCGTTGCCGGCCTCGACCACCGCGAAGGCGTGGACCGCGCCCGAGTACTTCACCACCTGCCAGTCGACGCCGGCGGCCCGCATCTCGTCCTCGAAGGCCTTCAGCTGGGCATCGGGCACGTACGGGTCGTCGGCGCCGTGCAGGACGAGCACCTTGCCCTTGATGTTCTTCGCGTCGGCGGGACTCGGGGAGGCGAGGATGCCGTGGAACACCACGGTCCCCACGACGCCGGCGCCCGAACGGGCCAGCTCGAGGACGGTGGTCCCACCGAAGCAGTAGCCGATGGCGGCGATGCGCGCCGGGTCGACGTTGGGCTGGCGCGAGAGCTCGTCGAAGGCGGCACGGACGCGGGCCCGCATGAGTGCCCGGTCCTTGAAGTAGAGGCCGGCGGTCTCCCCCTCCTTGCCGGGGGCGGGGCGAACGCCCTTGCCGTAGATGTCGGCGGCGAAGGCGACGAAGCCCATCTTCGCCAGCTGCTCGGCGCGGGCCTTCGGGCCGGGTCCCAGCCCCTTCCAATCGTGCACCACGAGGACGCCCGGCCGCTTCGCCGGCCCGGCGCTGTCGTAGGCGAGGAAGCCCTCGAGGACGGTGTCCCCCTGCTTGTACTCCACGGTCCGGGTGACGATCTCGGCGCGGGCGCTGGTCACGAGGAGCCCCAGCGCCGCGGCGACGGCGAATCGGAGTGCGTGCACGTGTTCATCCTTCCTTTCGGGGCCATGGCGGGTCCGGCCCTGGTGCGGCTGCTTAATCCCCTCGCCCCGCGCCGGCCACGCCGAGTCGAGGGCGGGTTAGACTGTCGCCCCTTGGCGCACGATCCCTTCTCCTCGCTCCGCATCGCCGAGTACCGCGCCTTCCTGGGCGCCATGGCGGCGGTCTTCGCGGCCACCCAGATCCAGACCGCGGTGCTCGGGTGGCAGGTCTACGAGCTGACCGGCGATCCGCTGGCGCTGGGGTTCGTCGGCCTCGCCGAGGCGGTCCCCTTCCTGACCCTGACGCTCTTCGGCGGGTGGGCCGCCGACCGGATCGATCGCCGCCTCATCGCGCTGGCGAGCCTGGCGGTGATCGCCGGGAGCGGGGCCTGGCTGCTCACCACCAGCCTCGGCCCGGTGGCGTCCCCCCTCCCGCTCTACGGCGCCCAGGCCCTGGCCGGACTGGGACGGGCGTTCTTCCGGCCGGCCTCGGCGTCGCTCGGCACCGAGCTCGTGCCGCGGGAGCAGTACCAGAACGCCGCCACCTGGCGGTCGTCGATCTTCCACTCCACCATGATCGTCGGGCCCGCCGCCGGCGGCGCGCTCATCGCGCTGGGCGGCCCCCGGCTCGCATACGCGGTGGAGATGGGGCTCCTCGGCGTGGGGCTCGCCGCCCTGCTCGCCGTGGCGGCACGCCCCCGCGCACCGGTGGCCCGGCGCCACCCGCTCACCGAGATCGCCGACGGGGTGCGCTTCGTCTTCCGCGAGCCGCTGCTCCTCGGTCCGCTCAGCCTGGACCTGTTCGCGGTGCTCTTCGGGGGGGCCACGGCGCTCCTCCCGATCTTCGCCCGCGACGTGCTCCACGTCGGGGAGGTCGGGTTCGGGATCCTGCGCGCGGCGCCCGCGGTGGGATCGGTGGCCACGTCGCTGGCCCTGGCCCGCTTCGGCCATTTCCGGCGTGCCGGGCGGGCGCTCCTCGCCTGCGTCGCCCTCTTCGGGGTGAGCTGGATCGCCTTCGCCCTCTCCCGGAGCTACTGGCTGTCGGCCGCGATCCTGGTGCTGGGCGGCTCGCTCGACGCGGTCTCGGTGGTGCTGCGCAGCACGCTCGTGCAGACCTTCACGCCCCAGGAGATGATGGGACGGGTCTCGGCGGTGAACAGCCTCTTCATCGGATCGTCGAACGAGCTGGGCGCGTTCGAGAGCGGCCTGGCGGCGAGGATCCTCGGCACGGTCCCCTCGGTGATCTTCGGGGGCACCATGACGCTCCTCACGGTGGGGCTCGTGGCCTGGCGCGCGCCGCGGCTGCGCGAACTGGGGCGGATCGCTTAGATTCGCGGGATGCCGCTCCTCCCCTTCCCGGTCGAGAGCCGCCTTCCCGGCGTGGGCACGACCATCTTCACGGTCATGTCCCGCCTCGCCGCCGAGTGCGGCGCCCTGAACCTGTCGCAGGGCTTCCCCGATTTCTCGGCGGAGCCGGAACTCCTCGAGCGGGTCTCCCACCACATGCGGGCCGGGTCGAACCAGTATGCCCCCATGGCCGGCGTCCCGGCCCTGCGCGAGGCCATCGCCACCCGGTCGGAGGGGCTCTACGGGACGCGCTACGACCCCGAGCACGAGGTCACGGTCACCGCGGGTGGGACGCAGGCCATCTTCACGGCGGTGACGGCGCTGACCCGTCCCGGGGACGAGGTGATCGTCCTCGAGCCGGTCTACGACTCCTACGTCCCCGCCATCGAGCTGGCCGGGGGGCGGGCCATCCGGGCCTCGCTGGCGCCTCCCGCCTGGAGACCGGACTGGGCGGCCATCCGGCGGCTCCTCTCGCCCCGAACCCGCATGATCCTGGTGAACAGCCCCCACAACCCCACCGGATCGGTATTCACCCGGAGTGACCTGGACGCCCTGGCCGACCTGGTCCGGGGCACCGGCATCGTCGTCCTCTCCGACGAGGTCTACGAGCACATCGTCTTCGACGGGGCCCGGCACGAGAGCGTGTCCCGCCACCCCGAGCTCGCCAGCCGGTCGTTCGTGGTGGGCTCGTTCGGGAAGACCTTCCACGTCACCGGCTGGAAGGTGGGCTGGGCGCTCGCGCCGCGCGCGCTCATGGCCGAGTTCCGCAAGGTCCACCAGTTCGTGGTCTTCACGGTGAACACACCGGTCCAGCTGGCGCTCGCAGACTTCATGTCCGAGCCGCGGCGCTGGCTCGACCTCCCCGCCTTCTACCAGCGCAAGCGCGACCTCTTCCGCGCGGGGCTCGCCGCCACGAGGCTCGAGCCCCTCCCCTGCGCCGGGACCTACTTCCAGCTCGCCAGCTACGCCCGGGTGAGCGACGAGCCCGACACGGTGCTGGCCGAGCGGCTCACCCGCGAGATCGGGGTCGCGTCCATCCCGGTCTCGGCCTTCTTCGCCGACGGCCGCCAGGACCGGGTGCTGCGCTTCTGCTTCGCCAAGTCGGACGAGACGCTGGCGCGGGCCTGCGAGCGCCTGGCCCGCCTCACCTGAGCTCGAAGTAGACGCGGGAGCCCGCCTCCTTGCGGGCCCGCTCCCCTCCCGCGGAGACGAAGACGCGGGCCGGATCGAGATCGCCGCCGGCGAGCAGCCGGTCCCGGGCCGCGTCGGCCCGGCGCGCGGCCAGTTCCAGGTAGGCCTCCGGGGGCACCTTGGCGGCCGCCGCCAGGGCGGCCTCCATCTCCTCCGGGGCCACCGTCGACTTGCCGGCCTTCCCGCCGGCCTGGGCCCCGGCCGCGGGCTCGGGCGCGGCGCCGGGCACCGGGGGGATGGTCGCGAAGGCCACCGCGAGCCAGCGCGGGTACTCGTCGGGGGCGACCTGCACGGCGTCGAGCGCGAGCCCGGGCTGCTTGGCCCGGAGCGCCGACCACTTGGCCCGACGCACGTCGACCCGCGCCTGCTCCTTGCGCAGCGCGGCGCCGTCGGAGACCTCGTCGCTCGTCCCCTCCACCTCGAGCCGGAGCGCCGGCCGCTCCCGCAGCGCCTTGCCGAGCACGCCGAGGGTCTTCTCCGCGGCCGGGTCGAGCGCCACGACGCCGGGGGCGAAGTCGATCTTCTCCAGATTGTCCCCGCCGCCTCCGCCGAACAGCTTGCCCAGGGCGGCGAACGGCGCGGTGACGAGCTTGGTGAAGAGGTTGCCGATGGCCTTCCAGACCATCCGACCCACCGAGAAGTCCGGGTCGTCGATCGACCCGCTCATGGGCACGTCGATCTCGATCACGCCGTCCTTGTCGGTGAGGATGGCGAGCCCGAGCTTCACCGGCAGCGAGGTGACGTCCGGGCCGGGGCGCTCCTCCCCCAGGGTGAACTGGTCGATGCGGGCCACGTTCTGGGCCTCGAGCGTCCGCGCCTTGACGACGTAGCGCAGGTCGACGTCGAGCTTCCCCTTCTGGAGGTCGTAGCCCGCATACCTGGCGACGTACGGCCCGAGCGGCGTCAGGTCGATGGCGTGGGACTTGATGACGAGGTCGGTGGCGTCACCCAGGAAGCGCGGCTGCAGCCTGCCCGAGACGGAGAGGGGCGCCCCGCCGACCCGGGCGTCGGCCTGGACCTGGGCGCTCCCCCGCGGCTCCGAGGAGAGGCCCCGCACCACCACGGTGACGTCGGTCATCTCCATCGACGCCGCCGGCTTCACCGAGCGGTCGACGAAGGCGGCGCGTCCGCTGGTCACCTGGAGGGTACCGATCGACCAGCGCTGGGCCGGGGCGGCGGGAGCCAAGGCGGGCGCGGGGGGTGCGGGCTTCGGCGCCTCGGTCGCCTTCCCGTCGCCCCCGGTTCCCGTCGCCGCCGTCTCCCGGCGGGCGACCACGTCGAGGTTCCGGGCCCCGTCCTCCCAGGTGATGGCGCGGATCCGGGGCTCGAGCAGCCGGACCGACCGCAGCGCGGTCCTCCCGGGCGCGGCGTCCACCCCCTCGAGCCGAAGGCTCTTCCAGCGCAGGAACTCCTCCCCGTGACGGCCGTCGGTCATCCGGAGGCCGTCGAGCCGGAAGTCTCCCTGGAACGCCCAGCCCGGGGTGGTCCCCGCGCCGTCGAAGGTGAGGTGTCCCTTCATCCCCAGCACGGCCTCCTCCAGCCGGGCCTCGAGGGAGGGGGCCAGGTAGGGCGTGAGCGGGGAGAGGTCGAGGGCCTCCACGCCGAGGTCGAGATCGGCCGATGGCCGCAGCGGGTGGAGCGAGCCCTTCGCGGTGACGAGCCCGCTCCCGTCGATGCGGGCCGCGGCGTCGAGGGTGGCCCGGGCGGCCGGGTCGGTGGAGAGCCCGCCGAGGAGGAGTCGCTCGACCTCGACCTCCACCTCGACCGGCGGCGCGGGGACGGCGTCCTCCACCTCGAAGCGGACCCCCTTCACGGACAGCTCGTCGAGCCGGAAGCTGGGAGCCTTCGCGGGCGCCGCCGGGGGCGGCTGCCCCTTCCCGGCCCGCGCGGCCAGCGGCACGTCGGGAGCCGCCGCCGGGTCGGGGGGCGGCGGGCGGAGGAGCGTGACCAGGTCGATGGAGCCGTCGGCCAGGCGCCGAACCCGGATCCGCCCTCCCTCGAGCGACATCCGGGCGATCGACGCGTCGCGGGTGAGGACGTCGGCGTGGAACCCGTTCACGTCGTAGCGGGGGAGCTCGATGACCGGCTCGCCTCCGCCGCGGGGGGCGACGACGAGGTCGCGCAGCGAGACCGAGCCGTCGATCACCTTCACCGACCGCCGCTCGGTGCCCCACTCGAGGTCGTAGGTGGCCTTGAGGCCGAGCACGCCGTCGCGGAGCTCGGCGGCGGTGGCGTCCTGGTAGTAGGGCGCGTACTTGGAGAGCTTCAGCCCCTCGAAGGTGAAGGTGCCCTTCGAGCGGATGGGCTCGATGAAGACGTTCCCGCTCCAGGCGAACTTCTCCCCGGACTCGGTGGTCCCGGCGAAGCTGTACGGGCTCTGGCTGTCGCTGCGGGTCCGGAAGTTCGAGAGCTCCAGGGTGATGGGGCCCACGGTGGTGTCGAAGGGGCGGCGGCGCGACCGATCGGTGAAGTCGATCTGGGCCTCCGAGATGCGGAGGTGCCCCACCCGGAAGACGACCTTGCTGCCGCCGGGCGGGGGAGGCGGCGGAGCCTTCTCCTCGCCCTGGAACCGCTTCAGGATGTCGGCGACGTTCAGCTCGCCCCGGGCGTCGAGCCCGGCGTGGAGGTAGGGGCGATCGAGCTGGAGATCCTCCACCCCCACCTCGCGGCGCAGGAGCGCCAGCAGGGCGGCGTTCACGTAGAAGCGGTCGAAGGAGGCCAGCCGGGTCCCGTCCCGGTCCTTCACCTCGAAGCCCTCCACGGTCAGCGAGAACGCGAAGGGATTCACCCGCACCCGCTCCACGGTCACGGGGCGCGCGGTGAGGGCGCCCACCTGCTTCACGATCTGTCCCTTCACGACCCAGGGGGCGACCAGGAATCCGAGGATCGCGTAGAGGGCGACGAGCCCCACCAGGGACGCCAGGACGACACGGCGCCGCTTCCAGAAATGCACCTTCTCCGCCACGTGCCCCTCCCGGCCGGTCGACTCCTGTGCTCTCATATTCCGCGCCAGGCGCGCCGCCACGCCCCATCTCGCCGATGGGCGCCGCGCGATCGCCCCGAATGGAGCCCGTGACGCCGTCCATCCTCGCCGCACTGCTGCTCGCCGCCGCCCCCGTGCAGCCGCGTGACACCCCCATCTCGCTCACCGTCAGCGGGGGCGTGTCGCTGGGCGCCTACGAGGCCGGGTACCTCTACTACTCGCTCGCCGCGCAGCGGGCCAACCCGGGGGTCGCGCGGGTGATCCTCGCCACCGGGGCGTCGGCCGGAAGCGTGAACGCGCTGCTCACCCTGCGTGCCTCGTGCGCCGGCACCACGCTCGACCCACGCCGGAGCCTCTTCCACCGGGTCTGGGTGCCGATGGGGCTCACCCAGCTCTACCGGCCCGACGCGACGAGCCCGCTGGCGGCCTTCTCGCAGAAGACCTTCCAGGACGTGGGGACGATGGTGGAGGAGGAGCTCGCCCGCGGCCTCCCCGGATCCTGCGACGTCGTCCTCGGCATCGTCGCCTCCCGGCTCTCGCCGCGCCTGCTGGAGGCGGCCGAGGGCAGGCTCAAGGTCCCGGTCACGGAGGAGCACTTCGTGGTCCGCATCCGGGGGCGGGGCGAGGGGCGCATGCCCCTCATCACCAACTACGCCGATCCCGACTCCCTCGACGAGCAGGGATTTCTCCCCGAATCGGCCGACGGGAGCGTCCCCTTCGCGGCGCTGCTCGACGCGGTCATCGCCTCGACCTCCTTCCCGGTGGCCTTCCCGCCCCGAGCGGTGAAGCACTGCGTGGTGCGCACGCGGGGAAGGACGGCCCCCTTCTGTCCCGACGCCCGGGCCGCCACGGCCCTCTTCGTGGACGGGGGCGTGTTCGACAACTCGCCGCTCCGGCTCGCCGCCACCTACGCCGCGGGGGGGCTCTCGCGGACGCCCGAGCACGGGTTGCGCTGGAACCCGGGACCCCGCCTCTCCGGTTCCCGCTCCCCGCCCCCCGACCTGGCCTTCGCCTTCCTCTCGGCCGACGCCGCCGCCTTCCCGGACCAGTCCGCCTCGGAGTCGGGGGGCGACACCTCGCTCCTCCCGCTGCTCCTCCGGGAGCTGGGGGGCTTCGTGAACAGCGCCCGCTCCCGGGAGCTCAACCTGCTCATCGAGGATTATCCGCAGATCGCCGAGAACCTGGTCTTCCCCCGGCGCCACTTCCCCGCGGCGAGCTCGCCGATGTACGCCTTCTACGGCTTCTTCGACCGGGGCTTCCGCTCCTTCGACTTCGACCTGGGGATGTACGAGGCGCGCCGCCAGCTGACGGGCTTCACCCTCCCCCGGCTCGAACCGGACCTCCGCGAGCACTTCACCTTTCCCGAGGACGTTCCCGAGGCGCGCGCCGCCGCGCCGTCCTGGGCGCCGTTCGCCTGCCTCCGCGCCCTCTTCGACGGCGAGGGCGATCCCGCGACCCTGTGCGCGGGCGACGCTCTTCGCCCGGTCCGCATCCTGGCCCAGGTGTCGTTCGACCGGCTCTGGGATCGCTGCGGCCCCGACTCGCGCTGGGACCCGCCCCCCGCCGAGTTCGCGGCCTGCAGCGCGGCCCAGCGCGGAAAGCCGCCCCCGCGGGTCCCCGGCGTGACCGGGACCCCCGACTTCCGACGACGGGGGGACGAGTCGGAGGCCGCGCAGACGACGCGCCTCCTGGCCGCTTATGGGTTCGACTGGTCCGACATCCCGGTTCCGAAGGGTGCCACCGAGGATCAGGTCCTGGCGGCGCTGCGGTCGCAGCTGGCGGCGGTGACCGACCACCTGGCCCGCGCCCAGCCGACCTTCGGCGAGGAAGCCGTGATCGGCGCCGCCGGGCGGCTGGGAGTCGACCTCTTCTACTACGTGCCTCCGCGCTCGACGGCCTGGCTCACGCTGGGGCGGGCGCTCGAGATCGGCGGCGACTGGGCGGTGAGGGACCTCTCCTGGCTCCGCCTCACCGGGGCCCTCGAGATCATGAACCTCGGCACCGTCCTCGGCTCGAGTCCCGCACCGGTGGCCTTCGTGCCGGTCGTCGGCATCAGCGCGCTCCCCCGGGAGATCGGCTCCGCCTTCCTGCAGCCCTCCTTCCTCCTGCGGGCCGGTTACATGTTGAGCCCGAACGACGCCTTCGGAGGGAAGCCCTGCGAGGGGAGCGACCCCGTCACCATCGGCGCCTGTTCCCGCCCCGTGGTGGAGGCGGGCGCGGCGGCGGCGGTGGCCGGGATCCTCCGGCTGCAGCTCATGGGCGCGTGGTATCCGCCGGCCTGGGGGATGCCGGGGCTCTGGGCCGTGCTGCCGTCGCTGGGATTCCAGCTCGGCTTCTGAGATCAGGGGGCGGGAGACGGGCCCGTCGCGATGCGGCGCGGGTGCGTGTAGACGTTCAGCCGGTCCCCCCGTGCGAAGCCCACCAGCGCGATGCCGGCTCCCCGCGCCAGCTCCACCGCGAGGGAGCTCGGCGCGGAGACCCCGGCCACCACCGGGATCCCCGCCGCGGCCGCCTTCTGCACGATCTCGAAGCTGGTCCGTCCGCTGACGGTGAGCAGGCGGGCCCGCGCGCCGTCGGGCGTGCCGGCCATCCCCCGGCGCAGGAGGGCGCCGACCACCTTGTCGACGGCGTTGTGGCGCCCCACGTCCTCCGCCGAGGCGAGCAGGGCCTCGTCGTCGCCGAAGGCCGCGGCCGCGTGGAGCCCGCCGGTCCGCGAGAAGACCGGCTGGAGCTCCGAGAGGCGGGCCATGCAGCGCAGGATCCCGGA
>JBAXVO010000091.1:0-12412 GCA_037129355.1 Deltaproteobacteria bacterium
CCCATGGAGCGTCGCAGTATAACGGTTGGGTGCTGAAAAAGCTCACGGCCTGGGTGGCCTCCGCGGCGGGCGTAACCCTCTTGATCCTGGCGATTTTTCCGGTCCATGGGGCCCGGAACCCGGGGCCGCCCTCGTAGAAGGGCAGGCGCGCGGCCAATTGCTGCAGCATACCTTCGGCGGTGAAGCAGGCCGCGGTGTTGGGGAGCAGCTTCATCCCCTTCGGGATCCAGGAGAGGAGCGACGCCTCCCCCTGCTTCGAGAGGTCGAGCCGGCGGACCGCCACGGTGACCACCTCGGCGCCCGAGGCGACGAGCGCCCGCTGCATGGTGGGGAAGTCCGCGTACTTTCCGGTGCCGACGAGCAGCCGGCTCCCGAACTCGTGCTTGCCGATCGACCAGCCGTCCGCCGCGCGTGACTCCACCATCACCCTCCTCCCACGAAGGCCACGATCTCCACCGCGTCGCCGCCACGGAGCACGTGCTCCTCGTGCCGATCGCGCGTGACCACGGTCTCGTTCACCTCGACCGCGCCCCGCGGCGCCTTCACGCCGAGCAGCGCCAGCAGGCCGGACACGGTGGTCCCGTCGGCCACCTCGCGAATCTCGCCGTTGATGGAGATCTGCATCGAGGGCGATCTACAGCGGAGGCGCGGGGAAGGCAATCGGCGTGGTAATGTCGTCGTGGGTGGTCCGGGCGGCGTGGGAGGTACGGGTGGGTCGGGTGGCGGCGGGTGTCCGCGTCGAGGAACGTGTCCGTGCGGCGGTCGGGCTCGAGCCCCGCCGCGCCGGTGCGCTCACCCCCTTCCACGAGATCGTCGCCGCCGAGACGCTCACCGCGCGGGGAGGAATCGGCGCCGCCCGGCTCGCTCCGGCCCTGGCCCACGCCTCGCTCGACCTGAACCCCCACCAGGTGGAGGCGGCGGCCTTCGCGCTCGCGGCCCTGCCCACCGGCGGCGCGGTGCTGGCCGACGAGGTGGGGCTCGGAAAGACCATCGAGGCCGGGCTGGTGCTCGCGCAGCTGGCCTCGGAGGGGCGCGACCGGGCCGTGGTGCTCGTGCCGGCCTCCCTGCGCAACCAGTGGCGCGACGAGCTGCGGAGCCGGTTCGGCCTCTCCGCCGAGGTGATCGACGGCGAGCGGGCCCGGACCCTCCCGGGCAACCCGTTCGACCGGCCCGGCGTGGTGGTCGTCTCCACGGCCTTCGCGGCGCTGCGGGCCGACGAGCTCGGTCGGGTGCCCTGGGACGTGGCGGTCCTCGACGAGGCCCACCGCATGCGGAACGCCTGGCGGCGCGACCACCGGACCGGCCAGGCGCTCCGGCGCGCCCTCCGCCGGACGCCCAAGCTCCTGCTCACCGCGACGCCGCTGCAGAACGACCTGATGGAGCTGCTCGGGCTCGCCTCCTTCCTCGACGAGAACCTCCTCGGCGACGAGGACGCCTTCCGGCTCCGCTACGCCACCGGCGATCTCACCGAGGAGCGGGCCAGGGACCTCCAGGCCCGGCTCGCCCCGGTGGTGTTCCGGACCCTGCGCCGCCAGGTGAAGGAGTACGTCCGCTTCACGGCGCGCCGCTCGATGGTGGAGGACTTCGCGCCGTCGGCGGAGGAGCAGTCCCTCTACGACCGGGTGAGCGACTACCTCCGGCGCGAGGATGCGCTGGCCATCGCCCCGGCGCGGCGGGCCTTGCTCGTCCTCGTCTACCGGAAGATCCTCGCCTCCTCCTCCTTCGCCCTGGCGAGCACGCTCGACCGGCTGGCCGGATCGCTGGAGCACGCGCTGGCCGGGTCCGGCGCCGTCCCGGGCGACTGCCCGGAGCTGGAGGGCTTCTCCGAGGAGGCCGAGGAGTGGGAGGAGTCGCGGGGGGAGGCGCCGCGCCGGGCGCCCTCGCTGCGGCGCCGCATGGAGACGGAACTCCGGGAATTGCGCGGCTACGCGGCCGACGCCCGGGCCATCCGCGTGAACGCCAAGGGGGAGGCCCTCTCCCGCGGGCTCGACCGGGCCTTCACGGTGGCGCGGGCCTGCGGCTGGCCGGAGAAGGCGGTGATCTTCACCGAGTTCCGGCGGACGCAGGACTACCTCCGCGAGCTGCTGGAGGGGCGCGGCTGGTCGGTCACCTGCCTCTCGGGCGACGCGGGCTCGGCCGACCGGAGGCAGGCGCTCGTCGAGGAGTTCCGCGACCGGACCCAGGTGCTCCTCATGACCGAGGCCGGGGCGGAGGGGCTCAATCTCCAGTTCTGCAACCTGGTGGTGAACTACGACCTCCCCTGGAACCCGCAGCGGATCGAGCAGCGCATCGGCCGCTGCCACCGCTACGGCCAGGCGCGCGACGTCCTGGTGGTGAACTTCCTGAACCGCAGGAACGCGGCCGACGCGCGGCTCTACGCCCTCCTCGGCGAGAAGCTGGCCCTCTTCGACGGGGTCTTCGGCTCCTCCGACGAGGTGCTCGGGGCGCTGGGCAGCGGCGTCGACTTCGAGCGGCGGATCCTCGACATCTACCAGTCGTGCCGGACCGGCGAGGAGATCGACCGGGCCTTCGAGGCGCTGCGGAACGATCTCGACGGGCGGATCGAGGCCCGGCTGGCGGCGGCCCGCTCCCTGCTCTTCGAGCGGTTCGACGGCGACGTCCGGTCGCGGATGCGCCTCACCGAGCGCGAGGCCGGGGAGGCGATGAGCACCCGGGCCGCGGCCGAGGAGGCCCTCGTCCGCTCGGTGATGGACGGAGGCGCGGACCTCGGCCAGGCCGGCCTGGCGACCGGGCTTCCCCCGGCGGAGCGGCGCGGGCGACTGGCACGGGCGGCAGCCGACGCGGTGAAGGCCCGTCCGGCGGAGGCGGTCCACCGGATCGAGGTGGAGGCGGCGGCGCTCCCGGCACGGCTGGGCGGCCTGGCGGGGCGCGAGGGCTGGTGGTTCGCCTGGCGGCTCGGCCTCGAGGGGCTCGTCCCCGAGGAGCGGGTGGTGCACCTCGTGCTGTGGCGGGAGGACTCCTCCTGGCAGGTGCTCGACGCCGCCGACGCGGCGGTCTTCGCCGCGCTGCCGGCCCGGAGGGGCCAGGGCGCGCCGGGCGGCTCGGCCCCGCTCGGCTCCCTCCCCGACGAGGCCGTGACCCGGCTCGCCGACGCGGCCCGCGCCGAGGTGGACGCCCGCTCGGCGGCCGCGCTCGACCTGGCCCGGGAGCGGTGGGACCGCTCCATCGAGGACGCGCTCGAGGAGCCTCGACGGACGGCCGACGAGGCGCGGGAGGCGTGGCGGCAGGCCCGCACCGCGCTCCACGAGCCCGGTGGGGTGCTTCCTCTCCCGGCGCGCAGGACGGTCGTCGAGCGGGCCGAGCGGGAGTACCGGCGGCGGCTCGACGAGGTCCGCTCCACCGAGGCGCTCCGGCTCGCCGAGAAGGACCGGGCGATCGAGGAGATGCGCCGAAAGGCCGAGGTGCGGGTCCGGCGGAAGCTCGTCGCCACCGCCTGGTGGCGCTGCGGCTGATAGGATCCCCGGGGAGAGGACCATGACTCCCCACCCCGACCTCCTCGACCGGCCGGCCGCCGAGGGCGCGCGCGCCGTCGTGCTCCGGCTCCTCGCCGAGGCGCGGGAGCGGGCCGGACGGCTCGGGTCGCCCGACGACGACGAGGCGCTCCACGACTTCCGCGTCTCGGTCCGGCGGCTCCGCTCGGCGCTGCGGACCTGGCGGGAGGTCCTGGGGCGCGACGTCCGCGACAAGGACCTGCGGCGCCTCCGTCGCGTGGCCCGGTCCACGGGCGAGGCGAGGGACGCCGAGGTGATGCTCGCCTGGATCGGGCAGGCCGCCGGGCAACTTCCGGCCAGCCAGCGCGCCGCCGTCCCCTGGCTCGAGCGGCGGCTCGCGCTGCCGGACGGCGACGCCGGGCTCCGGCGCGCGGCGGAGCGGCTCGTCGAGACGGCCGACGGCCTCTCCCGCCGGCTGGGGCGGGAGCGGATCGACCCGCCCGGGGAGCCCTTCGGCACCGCCGTCGCCGTCCGCATCCGGGCCGAGGCCCGGGCCGTGGCCGCCTTCCTCGGCCGTGTGGCGACGCTCGACGACGCGCCGCTGGCCCACCGCGCCCGGATCCGGGGCAAGCGGCTCCGCTACCTCCTCGAACCGCTCCAGGATGCCCCCGGCCCCTCGCCGGCGCGGGCGCTCAAGACCCTGAAGCAACTTCAAGAACTGCTCGGCGAACTGAACGACGCGCGGGTCGCCGCCGAGGTCCTGCGGGCGGCCGGGCGCGACGCTGGCCGCGACGCCGGACCGGCGGTCCGCCGCGGGATCGCCACCCTCGAGGCGCTCTCGGCGAGGCGCGCCGGGGCGACCTTCGAGCGGCTGCGGGTGGAGGTGCTCCGCGGCCACGGGAAGGCGGCGCTCGGACCTGCGCTGGAAGTGGCGGCGGCGCTGGAGGCGCGGGGCGCCCCGCGCCCCTGATCAGGGACGGACGAGCGGGACCCGGACCCGGAGCGCACCGGGGAGAAGCGACCAGCGGGCCGGCAGCCTCCCCGGTTGCTCCCCGTCGACGTCGAGCAGCACCTCGGCCCCCTCGAGCGGTTCGGCCTCGACGACCCGCGCCCGCAGGCAACGGGTGTTGGGGAGCTTCACGTGGGTCCCGTCGTAGAGCATGCGCCGCTTGGTGAGGAAGTCGGAGAACCCGAGCCCCTTCCAGGCGGTGACGTCGAGCCAGCCGTCGTCCATCCGGGCGGTCGGCGACACCATCATCCCGGCGCCGAAGTAGCGCCCGTTGCAGACGGCGATGGCCGTGACCCGGTCCTCGACCCAGTCGCCGCCGTCGATCCGCCAGCGGACCGGCTGGTCCCGGTAGCCGAGCAGCGCCCTGGCGCTCGCCATCGTGTAGGTGAGCTTCCCGCCGCCCAGCCGCCCCCCCTTCGCCAGTTCCCGGACCACCCTCCCCGACACGCCGAAGCTGGAGACGTTCACGAAGTGGCGCTTCCGGGTGGTCCCGTCGGTGCCGGTGTACTCCACCATCCCGATGTCGCAGGTCACCGTGACCCCGACGGCGAGCGCCCGCGCCGCCTCCTCGGGAGTTCCCGGCCACCCCAGGGATCGGCGCAGATCCCCCCCGGTTCCGTGGGGAATGCAGCCGAAGAGCACCTCGGGCTCCACCACCGGACCGGCCCCGGCGAGCCCGTCCACCACCTCGCTGGCCGTGCCGTCGCCCCCCACCGCGACCACCATGCGCTCGCCGCCGCGCGCCGCGTCCCGGGCGATGTCGACCGCCTCGCCCTGGCGGGTGGTGAAGACGGCCTGGAAGTCCCCGTGCGAGTCCTTCACGGCGGCGGCGATCCGGTCGAACTGCCGCCCCGTCCGGCCGCCCCCGCTGGCGGGGTTCACGATGAGAAAAGGTCGCACGTCGCCTCCCGGAGGGGGAGTCTAGCGGTCCTGGGCCGGATTATCCCGACGCGCCGCGTCCAGGACGGCCGCCCGGGCGGCCAGGGCCCTCACCAGCCGGGTGATGGGCACCCCGGTGGGGCAGAGCGGCTCGCAGCCGGTGCAGGTGGCGCAGGCGGAGAGTTCCGCCGCGGCGTGGGCCAGCATCTCGTCGCTCTTGCCGCAGAGCCGGAAGGCGGCGTGGAGCCCCAGGGAGCGGATGGCGGGGATGGCCCCGCGCAGGGTGCAGGCCGACTCGCAGAGGCCGCAGGAGATGCAGCCGCTCGCCGCCTCGGCGTCGGCCCGCGCCTCGAGGCTGGTCGGGGCGAGCCCCTCGGTGGCGTAGCTCGCGAGGAAGCGCTCCTCCCCCGTGCCGCGCCGGCGCAGCGCTCGCAGCGGATGGGGAACGACGGCGCGCCAGGCGAGCCAGGCGTAGCTGCGGGCCTTGCTCATGCGCCCCTCCCCGCGGCGGCACGCCCGGCCAGCCAGCCGGTGAAGATGGCCACCCCCATGCCCGTGCCGTCCGAGGCCGGGTCGTGACCGCCGACCACGGCGCCGGCGGCGAAGACCCGCGGATGGACCACCCGCCCCTCGGCGTCGAGCGGGTGGAGATCCCCGTCCACCCGCAGGCCGGCGGCGAGCAGTGCCTGCGGCGCGCGGCTGTCCGCCAGGGTGAGCGTGGCCGACGGGCGCGCGGCGAAGCGGATCGACGGGTCGGCGAAGGGTCCCTCCGAGGCCTGCACGGGAAGCCCCAGGACCGCCTCGCGCAGCTCGCCCCGCCGCTCGATGCCGCCACCGACGAACCGGCCGCTGGCGAGGACCCAGGAGCGGGCCACCACCTCCCGGCCGCCCACCGCCGCCGGAAGGTCGGGCCCGGCGCCGCCGCGCACCTCGCCTCCGAGGACCTCCACGCCGGCCGCGGCCAGGCGGGCCTCGATGGCCCGGTGCATCCGGAGTCCGGGGACGCTGGGCAGGTCGGAGAGGAACTCGGCCACCGGGATCCCGGCCTCGGCGGCGATGCGCTCCGCGACCCGGGCGGCGGGGTCGATTCCCAGCACCGGGGGCAGCACGGCCGCGGCGTCGCCGCGGACGAGCACCCGCTTCAGCACCTTGCCCGCCTCCTCCGCCGCTCCCGGGGCCTCGAGGAGCCGCGCCAGGTCGAAGGGCTTGCCGAGCGCCCCTTCCTCCCAGCGGAAGAGGTCGAGCAGCACCGCGCGAGCCCGGGGGCCGCCGAGGGACTCGACCCGGACCGCGCCGGAGGCCACGAGCCCCGGATCCCAGCCCAGGTGCCCCTCGAAGCCGCAGACCAGGAGCGTCCCCCGCACCTCGGCGAGGTCGCCGGCCGCCATGGTTCGCTGGCAGGCCGCCGCCGGGTGGGCGTGGCCGAACGGGGTGAGGAGCCACCGGTTGCGCCCGGTGGGGGGCGCGAGGACCGAGGAGAACTGCCCGGTCGCGAACTCGACCGCGTTCCACAGCCGGTCGAGCCGGTCGCGCAGGAGCTGGTACGGGTGGCCGGGGCGCGTGGCCGCGATGCGCCGCGCCGACTCGACGACGCCGGAGCGGGCCGCGAACGGGGCGTCGGGCATGCACGCCGGGTCCTGCGCCACCGACACCGCGCCACCCGAGAGGCCGGTGCTCCCGGGGGACTTCCGGGCCATCACCACGCGCGCGCCGCTCTCCCGCGCCGCCAGCGCCGCCGTGGCGCCGGCCATGCCGCCGCCCACCACGAGGACGTCGCACTCGATGCGGGTCGCGGGAGCCATCACAGCCCCCCCAGTCCACGGTGGACGGCGCGGAGGAGCTCCTCCTCGGCGAGCTGCCAGCCGTCGAGGACGGCGCGGCGCTCGCGCCAGCCGGCCTCGAGCAGGTCGGCGAGCTCGGCGCGGAGCCGGTCGGCGTCCCAGCCCAGCTCGCGGGCCACGATCTGGGCCGCCGGACGGGCGCAGTCGAGCCCGCCGCAGCCTCCCAGCGCCAGCCGGCACCGGCGGCGCAGGTCCTGGAGGCGGCGGACCCGCTCGTGCCGGGCGATCCAGGCCACCTCGGCGGCCAGGATCCCCTCGTCGCGGCAGAGGACGAGCTTCATGCGCGGATCTTCGTCGGCGAGCCGGAGGACCTCCCGCGCCAGCGACCCGTGCCGGTAGACGAGCCGCGCCGCGATCACCTCGGCGATGCCGTGCCGGGCGGCGAGCTCGCGGGGCGACGGGACCTCGTCCCCTCCCGGCAGCGGGACCTCGTGGGTCCGGCAGGGCTTCACTCCCTTGCCGACCATGGCCACCACCCGGTCGGCCAGCTCCTCCGCCTGGGCGCGGTAGCTGGCGAGCTTCCCGCCCACGAAGGAGAGGAGCCCGGCCGAGCCGTCGGCGGCGTGGTCGTAGATGCGGTGGTCGCGGGAGAGGTCGTCCTCCTCGACGCCGTACTCGAAGAGCGTGGTGCGCACGCCCCACCAGGCCCGGGTGATGCGCGCCTCGCGGACCGACGGGACGAGCGAGGCCGCCCCGTCCACCAGGTAGGCGACCTCGTCGGCGGTGGCGTCGAGGTCGTCCGGGTTGCCGAAGAAGTCGTCGTCGGTGGTCCCGATGATCGACTCCATCTCGTGGGGCATGAGGAACATCTGCCGCCCGTCCACGGCCGTGCAGATGATCCCGTAGTTCCCGTGGCGCCGATCGAGCGAGAGGTGGACCCCCTTGCCCGGGCGCATGGGCACCGGGAAGCCGTTCGATCGGCCGAAGCCGGGCGACCAGCCGCCGGTGGCGTTCACCACCACCCCGGCGCGGGCCTCGCCGTGCTCGCCGGTGACGGCGTCGCGGAAGCGCACCGCCACGACCCTGCCCTGCTCGCGGACCAGGCTGGTGGCCTCGGTCCAGGTCCGCACGTCGGCGCCGTGGTCGGCCGCCGAGAGCGCGTTGAGCAGGCAGAGGCGCTGGCCGTCGATGCCCCACTCGTCGAGCGTCACCGCGCCATGGAGCCCCGGGCGCAGCCCCGGCTCGAGCCGGTAGAGCTCGTCCGCCGAGAGGCGCACCGACGGCTTGCCCCCCTTGAGCGGCTGGAAGAGGTCGTAGGTGCCGACGTAGACCTCGGTCGCGTACCAGGTGACCCGGTCGAGGAGGTGGGAGCCCTCCTCCTGGGAGGCGAAGGGCAGCAGGAACGGGATGCGGAAGGTGAGGTGCGGGGCGATGTGCCGGATGTAGCCGGCGTCGCGCGAGGCGAGCGCGGTCACGTTCCGGTCGCTCGTCATGTAGCGGATGCCGCCGTGGATCATCCCCGAGCTGGCGCCCGAGGCCCCGCAGGCGAGGTCCCGCTTCTCGAGCAGCAGCACCGACAGGCCGCGCATGGCGCAGTCGCGGGCCACGCCCGCGCCGTTCACGCCGCCGCCGAGGACGACGACGTCGTAGCCTCCCTGGTGCGCCGGACCCGCCATGAGGGGCGTTCGCTACTTCCCCGGCTCGACGGTGCTCTTCACGGACAGTTCACGGAGCTGCTTCTGGTCGGCGTCGCCCGGGGCCCCGGTCATGAGGTCGGTGCCCTTCTGGGTCTTGGGCCAGGCCACCACGTCGCGCAGCGACTCGGCGCCGGTGAGGAGCATGACCAGGCGGTCCATGCCGAGCGCGATGCCGCCGTGCGGCGGCGCGCCCATCTTCAGGGCGTCGAGGAGGAAGCCGAACTTGGAGCGGGCGTCCTCGTCCGAGATCCCCATGGCGCGGAAGACCCGGGCCTGGACCTCGGGGTCGTGGAGGCGGATGGAGCCGCCGCCGATCTCGAAGCCGTTCAGGACGAGGTCGTAGCGCCAGCAGTAGACCTTGCCGGGGTCGGTCTCGAGGAAGGGCAGGTCCTGGTCGCGCGGGCGGGTGAAGGCGTGGTGCGCCGCGGCCCAGGTGCCGGCCTCCTCGTCGAACTCGAAGAGCGGCGGGTCCACCACCCAGAGGAAGTTCCAGTTGCCGCCCGACCCGTACTCCGGGATGAGCCCCATCCTCTTGGCCAGGTGCACGCGCAGGTTGGCCATGACGGTGTGGACCGTGGAGGGCTTGCCGAACTGGAAGAGGACGAGGTCGCCCGGCTGGGCGCCCACGGCGGCGTTCACCGCGAGCCGCATCTCGGGGGTGATGGTCTTGGCGAAGGGGGACTGGGTCCACTCGCCGCCCTCCCCGATCTTGGCCCTGGCCAGCCCCTTCGAGCCCATGCCCTTCACGTACTCCTCGAGCTTGTCGATCTCGGTGCGGGAGAAGTTGGCCGAGGCCGGGACCTTCATGCCCTTCACGATGCCGCCCGACTCCACCGCGTCCTTGAGCAGGGGCACGCCGCCGCCACCGTGCTGCTTCACCAGATCGGTGAGGAGCACGTGCTCCATGCCGAAGCGCAGGTCGGGCTTGTCGTTGCCGTACTTCGCCATCGACTCGTCGAAGGGCATGCGCCGGAACGGGCGCGGGATCTCGATCCCCAGCACCTCCTTCCAGAGCCGGACCACGAGCCCCTCGATGACGTCGAAGATGTCGTTCTGCTCGACGAAGCTCATCTCCACGTCGATCTGGGTGAACTCGGGCTGCCGGTCGAGGCGCAGGTCCTCGTCGCGGAAGCAGCGGACGATCTGGAAGTACCGGTCGAAGCCGGCGATCATGTACAGCTGCTTGAAGAGCTGCGGGCTCTCGGCCAGCGCGTAGAACTTGCCCGGGTTGAGCCGGCTGGGGACGAGGAAGTTGCGCGCGCCCCCCGGCGTGTACTTCACCATGAAGGGGGTCTCGAGCTCGAGGAACCCGGTGTCGGTGAAGTAGTTGCGGGTGAGGTGGTTCACCCGGGCCCGGGTCATGAGGGTCTTCTGCAGCGGGGCCCGGCGCAGGTCGAGGTAGCGGTACTGCAGCCGCTTCTCCTCGGCCGTGTCGATCTGCTCCTCGATGGGGAACGGCGTCGACTCGGAGCGGTTGAAGATCTCGGCGTCGGTGCCGTGGACCTCGATGGCCCCGGTCTTCAGGCGCGGGTTCACGTTCGAGCCGCGGGAGACCACCTTTCCGCGGATGCCGACGCAGTATTCGAGGCGCAGCTTCTCGGCCACCTCGTGGACCTCGGGGCGGACGTCCTCCTCGAACACCACCTGGGTCACGCCCTCCCGGTCGCGCATGTCGATGAAGACCGCGCCGCCGTGGTCGCGGCGGTTGTTGACCCAGCCGAAGAGGACGACCTCCTTGCCGATGTCGTCCTGGGTCAGCTGGCCGCAGCTGTGGGTCCGCTTGATGTCGGTGATGAAACGGGGCACGCGTGCCTCCCGGCAAATTCCCTGAGGAACCTTGCTGGGTAACACCGCAGAACGCGACGCGTCAAGGCGCGAATCACCCGGCCCGCAGGTCCCGGACGCGAAGCTGGAGGCGCCGCATCCCGTCCCAGTCGTCGAAGCCGATCGACACCGCCGCCTCCACCGGCCCCTGGCAGAGCGCGAGCCGGTCCCCCATCTGGAAGGCGATGGCGTCCCGGTCGGCGAGGACGAGCTTGAGATGCACCCCCGCGGCGCCCACCTGGCGCGCCCGCGACGGGCGGGCGCGGACGCCGAAGACCGGCTCGGGGTTGCCCGGACCGAACGGCGCGAGCTTCTCCAGATCGGTGGCGGCACGGTCGTCGAGCAGGGCGGCGTCGACCCAGCCGTCGATCCGGGTGCGGGGCACCAGGTCGTCGTCGGCGAGGACCGAGGCGGCGTGGCGTTCGAAGGCCTCCCGGAAGGCCGGGATGGCGTCGGGCGCGATGGTGACGCCGGCGGCGTGCCGGTGGCCGCCGAACTTGAGGAGGTGCCCGGCGCAGGCGGAGAGCGCGTCGTGCAGGTGGAAGGCGGCGATGCTGCGCCCGCTCCCCTTCCCCACCCCGCCGGAGACCCCCACGAGCACCGCCGGCCGGTGGAACCGCTCCACGATGCGGGCCGCGACGATCCCCACCACGCCGGGGTGCCAGCCGGGGCGAGAGAGCACGAGCCCCTTGGCGCCTCCGGCCACGCCGGCGGCGGCGTCGGCGATGGCCTCCTCGAGCATCTGCCGCTCGATCTCCTGCCGGGAGCGGTTCTCCTGGTCGAGCTCCTCGGCGAGGGCGTCGGCCGCGGCGGGGTCGGTGGTGGAGAGGAGCCGGACGCCGCGCCCGGCGTCGTCGAGCCGGCCGGCGGCGTTGACCCGCGGCGCGAGCCGGAAGCCGACCTGGGAGGCGGTGACCTCGCCGGTGGCCACCCCGGCGACGCGCAGGAGCGACCGCACGCCGGGGCGCCGGGCCCGACCCAGCTCGACGAGCCCGAAGCGGACGAGCACCCGGTTCACCTCGACGAGGGGCACCACGTCGGCGACCGTGCCGAGCGCGACCAGATCGAGCGCCTCCTTGAGGTTCGGCTCGGGGCGGGACGGGCCGAAGCGGCCCCGCTCCCGGAGCCGCTTCCGGAGCGCGAGCGCGAGGTTGAAGGTGACCCCCACCGCGGCGAGGTGCTTCGAGGGATAGGCGCAGCCGTCCTGGTGCGGGTTCAGGATGGCGCTCGCGGCGGGGAGCTCCACCGGGACCGTGTGGTGGTCGACCACCACGACGTCGACCCCGCGCCGCGCCGCCTCGGCCACCTCGGCCACGCTGGTGATGCCGCAGTCGAGGGTGACGATGAGGTTGACGCCCGAGGCGGCCAGCCGTTCCACCGCGGCGCCGTTCAGCCCGTAGCCCTCCACGAGCCGGTGGGGGACGTAGGTCGTCACGTCGGCGCCGGCGGCGCGCAGGAACCCGGAGAGGAGGACCGTGGAGGTGACGCCGTCGACGTCGTAGTCGCCGTAGCAGGCGATCTTCTGGCCGGCCTCCACGGCGGCGACGATCCGGCTCACCGCCCCCTCCATCCCCTTCATGGTGAAGGGGTCGGGGAGATCCTCGAGGCGGGGGGAGAGGAACCGGGTGGCCTCTCCCGGGTCGGCGAGCCCGCGCCGGGCGAGGACGCCGGCGGCGAGAGGGTGGAGCCCCAGTGCCGCGGCCAGCCGGGCCGCACCCTCGACCGGTCCCGCCTCCACCTCGACCCAGCGACGCTTCTCGGCCACGGGCC
>JBAXVO010000092.1:0-12388 GCA_037129355.1 Deltaproteobacteria bacterium
GCCCGAGGCCCCCGCCGCTGACGAGGGCTCCTTCGCCGACATGTACGCCGACGCGGCCGCGGCAGCCCGCCCCCGCCGCCGCTTCATGCCCGGCGAGAAGGTGGCCGGGAAGATCCTCCAGATCGGCCAGGACGTGGCCTTCCTCGAGCTCGGCTCCGGCCACGCCGACGGGATGATCGAGACCATCGAGCTCCAGGACGACGAGGGGAAGCTCGAGTTCCAGCCCGGCGACATCATCGACGGCGTGGTCGTGAAGGGCGGCGACCGCGGCGTGATGCTCTCGCGCGGCAAGGCCAAGGTCCACTCCGACCGGCGCGCCGTGATCGAGGCGGCCCAGACCGGCCTGCCCGTCGAAGGCGTCGTCACCGGCGCCAACAAGGGCGGCATCGAGGTGGACGTGATGGGGCAGCGGGCCTTCTGCCCGATGTCCCAGATCGACGTCCGCTTCGTGGGCGACCCCACCACGCTCGTGGGGCAGCGCTTCCGCTTCCGCGTCCAGAAGGCCGACGACCGGGACATCGTCCTCTCCCGCCGCGCGCTCCTCGAGGAGGAGCGGGCCGACCAGGCCAGGAAGACCCGCGAGCAGCTCCAGCCGGGCGCCACCTTCGAGGGCACGGTCACGAGCGTCCAGGAGTACGGCGCCTTCGTCGACATCGGCGGCATCGAGGGGCTCGTCCACGTCTCGGAGCTGGCCTGGGATCGGGTGTCGAAGCCCGGCGACCTGCTCAAGTCGGGCGACAAGGTCCAGGTCCAGGTCCTCAAGATCGAGGAGGACTCGAAGAAGGGCACGCGCATCTCGCTCAGCGTGCGGGCGCTCGTGCCCCGCCCCGAGCCGGTGGCCGCCCCTCCACGCCCGGTGAACGCGCCGCCCCCGCCGCCCAAGGTGGGCGACGTGGTGAAGGGCAGCGTCGACCGCATCGAGCCCTACGGCGTCTTCGTCCGCTTCGCGGGCGGCCGGGGTCTCGTCCCCGCCTCCGAGACCGGCACGCCCCGCGGCCAGGATCTCAAGAAGGCCTTCCCGGCCGGCGCCGAGATCACCGTCCTCGTCACCGACATCGACGAGCGCGGCCGGATCCGGCTCTCCCGCACCCAGGCCGACGCGGCCGACGAGCGGCGCGAGGCCACCGAGTACATGGCGAAGGCCCCCCGCCCCAGCGGCAAGGGGTTCGGAACACTGGGCGATCTGCTGAAGAGCAAGCTGAAGGGCTGAGGGGGGCTCGGCCCTCCGGGCGCCCCTCCCAAGTTCTTCAACGCCCCGCCCCCCTGTGCTACAAACGGGGACTCTCGCGAGCCATTTTCCCCTTCCATCCCAAGGGAGTCCCGAGCATGTCCTCCACCGTTGCGCCGACGAAGAACCCCCACCTGCTGGCCTGGGTGGAGGAGATGGCCAAGCTCACCACGCCGGAGAAGATCCTCTGGCTCGACGGGTCCGACCGGGAACGTCAGGAACTGATCGCGCAGGCGGTGGTGGACAAGGTCCTCATCCCGCTCGACCAGAAGAAGTGGCCGGGCTGCTACTACCACCACTCCAACAAGAACGACGTCGCCCGCGTCGAGCACCTCACCATCATCTGCACGCCCACCAAGGAGGAGGCCGGCCCCACCAACACCTGGGTCGCCCCCGCCGAGATGTACGCGAAGATGCGCGGCCTCTTCGCCGGCTGCATGAAGGGGCGCACGATGTACGTGACGCCCTACGTGATGGGGCCCGCCGACTCGCCGTTCGCGAAGGTCGGCATCGAGCTCACCGACTCGGTCTACGTGGCGCTCAACATGGGCACCATGACCCGCATGGGCAAGGTGGCCCTCGACCGCCTCGGCGACAAGAACGACTTCAACAAGGGGCTCCACGCGGTCGCCGAGTGCGACCCCGAGAAGCGCTACATCACCCATTTCCCGCAGGACAACACCATCTGGTCGGTGGGCTCGGGCTACGGCGGCAACGCGCTGCTCGGCAAGAAGTGCCTGGCGCTCCGCATCGGCTCCTACCTCGCCAAGAAGGAGGGCTGGCTCGCCGAGCACATGCTCATCCTCGAGGCCGAGAGTCCGCAGGGTGAGATCAGCTACGTGGCCGCGGCGTTCCCCTCGGCGTGCGGCAAGACCAACTTCGCCATGCTGATCCCGCCCATGGAGTTCACGGGCTGGAAGATCCGCACCGTGGGCGACGACATCGCCTGGATGCGCGTCGGGCCCGACGGCCGGCTCTGGGCGGTGAATCCCGAGGCCGGTTACTTCGGCGTGGTCCCGGGGACCAACACCAAGACCAACCCCAACGCGATGGCGAGCATCACCAAGGACACGTTCTTCACCAACGTGGCCCGCACCGTCGACGGCGACGTCTGGTGGGAGGGGCACGACGCCCCCGCTCCCGAGACCTGCATCGACTGGAAGGGCGATCCCTGGAAGAAGGGCAGCGCCGACAAGGCCGCCCACCCGAACAGCCGCTTCACCGCGCCGATGGCCAACAACCCGGCCATCTCCCGGTTCGCCAGCGACCCGCGGGGGGTGCCCATCAGCGCCCTCATCTTCGGCGGCCGCCGCGCCACCACCGTCCCGCTCGTGCTCCAGTCCTTCAACTGGACCCACGGCGTGTACCTCGGCGCCACCATGGGCTCGGAGACCACCGCCGCCGCGACGAGCGCGGTGGGCGTGGTCCGCCGCGACCCCATGGCCATGCTGCCCTTCCTGGGCTACGACGCAGGCACCTACCTGCAGCACTGGCTCGACATGCAGGACCGCATCCCCAACCCGCCCAAGATCTTCATGGTGAACTGGTTCCGCAAGGACAACGCGGGCAAGTTCGTCTGGCCGGGGTACGGCGACAACATGCGCGTCCTCAAGTGGATCCTCGACCGCTCGCACGGCCGCACCAACGCCCAGGAGACGGTCCTCGGCTGGGTGCCGGCCAAGGGCGACCTCGACCTCACCGGGCTCGACGCGACCCCCGAGGCCATCGAGCAGGCCACCCGCATCGACATGGGCGAGTGGCAGCACGAGCTCGAGGACGTCAAGGAGTGGTTCGACAAGATCGGGAAGACCCTGCCCGCCCAGCTCGACCTGGAGCGGCAGCTCCTCCTCGCCTCGGTGAAGAACGCCCGGGCGGTGGCGGCCGGGAAGAAGTAGATCCCGGGCGTGTGCACGCTCGCACTCGCCTTCCACGCAGACCGGCGCTGGCCGCTCGTCGTCGCAGCCAACCGCGACGAGCGGCTCGACCGGGCCTCCGAGGACTGGGGGCTCCGGGAGCCACAGGGCGCACCCCGCCACGCCGCCCCGCGCGATGCGGTGGCGGGGGGCACCTGGATCGGCGTCGGCACGGCCGGCCTCTTCGCCGGCATCACCAACTTCCACTCCTCGCCGGGCCACCCGCCCGATCCCACCCGCAAGAGCCGCGGGGAGATCGTCACGCGCGTGCTCGGGCAGCCTTCGGCGGCGGCGGCCCGGGAGCTCTGCGTGCGCACCGAGGCCGGCGCCTACAACCCGTTCCACCTGCTCGTCGCCGATGCGGCGACGGCGTTCCTCTGGTGGTTCGACGGCGACGGCTCGGCCCTGGAGGACCTCGGCCCGGGGCTCCACGTCGCCACCGAGCGCTCCCCCCACGGGCGCGACCCGCGCGGCGAGGCGCTGCGGGCCCGCTGGCCGGTCGATCCGTCGCCCCCGCGGCTTCGCGACCTGCTCGGGAGCCACGCCCTGCCCCCCGGCCCGGGCGTCTGCATCCACTACGGCGATCTCTACGGCACCCGCTCCTCGGCGGTGATCCGGCTCGCGCCGGCGCTGCACCACTCCGAGCTCTACACGGCCGACGGCCCGCCCTGCACCACCCCCTTCGAGGACCGCTCGTCGCTGCTCGTCTCCCTCTCCCGGTAGCCCCGAGCATCCCTTGACGCCGGCCGTCCCGGCCGACATCTATCCGCCCACCATGGGACTCCTCGACCGCATCTCGCTCCGCCCGCCCCCCGCGCCTCCGCCCGAGGCCATCGACCTGAACGCGCGCGGCGAGTTCGAGATCGCCTGGCCGGGCGGGCGCGTGGCCATCATCCCCGCCTTCACGCTGCGGGACCTCTGCCCCTGCGCCGGCTGCATCGAGGAGGGCACGGGGAAGAAGATCCTCGACCCGTCCAGCATCCCCCTCGACATCCGGGCGAACCAGATCGATCCGGTGGGCGCCTACGCCATCCAGATCCGCTGGTCGGACGGGCACGACACCGGGCTCTACACCTGGGACCTGCTCCGCGCGGCCTCGGGGCTCTGAGCCCGGACCGCGGCGGCGCCGCGATCGCTCACATCATCCGGCGGGCCGGCGGCGCGATGCGCGTGTGCCGGTTCACCTCGGGTGCGAGCCCCTGGCGGGCCCGCGCGAACCGGAGCGCGCCCATCGCCCCCTCCGCGCCCCGCAGCGCGTGGACGAGCAGCTTCACCGCGAACGGGTCGGCGTGTCCGGCGGCCGCGTCGGAGACGAGCTGGTCGGCCGCGCCGCGCGCCCCGAAGGGCTCCGAGCGGTAGGCCCGCCCGTGGGTGAGCGCCGCGAAGGCGCTCGCCACCGCCACCACCTCGGTGGTCGGCGAGGGGCGGCTCGCGAGGTCCGGGTAGCCCTGCCCGTCCCGCCAGTGGTGGGCGAGCGCCGCCTCCACCGCCGGGTGGCTGCCGAGGACCCGGGCCAGCTGGAACGCACCGAGCAGGGGATGCTGCGCCACGTCGAGCGCGTCGTCGCCGTGGATCGAGTCGGGCGTCGCGGTGACGCGATGGGGCACGTGGCGCATCCCGATGTCGTGGAGCAGCGCCGCCGCGGCGATCTGCGGGGAGGCCCGCGACGTGCCGGCGGCCGCGAGGATGAGGCGGGTGGTCACCACCGCCGTCGACAGCGCGTGCCGGTAGCGGACCGGGTCGCCCATCTTGGCGTCCGCCATCTCCTCGAGGAGCGGCTGGGGCAGCGCGGCCGACTCGATGACGTGGCGCACCGAGGTGGACTCCCCCTCCGTCCGCACGAGGTACTGGTGGGCCGGATCGCGCAGCGCCTCGCCCAGGTCGTCGGCGATGAAGGTATCGGCGATCGGGGTGGTGGCGCCGGGGCGGGCCGATGCCGCGGCCTCGGCGATCGAGTCCACCGACACGACGGCGCCCGCCCGGGCGATCAGCCTGCCGGTGCAGTCGGTGAGGTCCCTGCGCAGCTTGATCCGGTCGAACATGAGTCCCCGGTCCCAGGGTAGCAGGACACGGGAAGGGTGGCGCCGGGGGCCCCGTGCGGGGCGACACCACCGGGGGTGCGACACCGGACTACATCGGGGGTCAGCGCTTCTTCCGGGACATCGCCCGGTCCATCTCCCGGCGGCTTTCCCGCTCGGCGATGTGGTCGCGCCGGTCCTCGTGGGTCTTGCCGCGCCCGAGCCCGAGCTCCACCTTGGCCCAGCCCTGCCGGAAGTAGAGCGAGATCGGGACCATGGTGTAGCCGCGCTGCTCCACCTTGCCCCGCAGCTTCTCGATCTCGGCGCGGTTGAGGAGCAGCCGCCGCTCCCGCAGCGGCGCGTGGCCGAAGGCGGCCGCCGCCTTGTACTCGCCGATGCGGCAGTTGAAGAGCCAGAACTCGTCGCCGCGGAGCGCGGCGTAGGAGTCGGAGAGGGCGACGTTTCCCTCCCGCAGCGACTTCACCTCGCTGCCGAGGAGCGCCAGCCCGGCCTCGACGGTCTCCTCGATGGCGTAGTCGAACCGGGCGCGCCGGTTCTTGGCCACCACCTTCAGGCCGTCGTCGTCGGCCCGCTTGCCCTTGCTCGACTTGCTCAAGGGAGCGCCACGTTGTCGATGAGCCGGGTCTTGCCCAGGAAGGCGGCGACGAGGACCCGCGTCCCCGGCGTGGCGTGCGCGATGGGTCGGAGCGTCTCCGGATGGGCCAGCTCGACGTAGTCGACCCGCAGGCCGGCCGCCTCCACCGCCGCGCGGATCCCCGCGGAGAGCGCCGCCGGATCCCGCTCCCCGGCCGCGGCGCGCCGTCCGGCCTCGCCGAGCGCCCGGGAGATGGCCACCGCGCGCCCCCTCTCGTCCGCGGTGAGGTAGGCGTTGCGCGAGGACATGGCGAGGCCGTCGGCCTCGCGGATGATGGGCATCCCCACCACCTCGACGCCCATGTCGAGGTCGATGGCCATGCGACGAAGGACCTGAAGCTGCTGCCAGTCCTTCTCGCCGAAGAGGGCCACGTGCGGCCGGGAGAGGCCGAAGAGCTTCGCCACCACGGTGGCGACGCCGCGGAAGTGGCCCGGCCGCCGCTCCCCGCAGAGCCCCTTCGACACCTCGGCCACGTCCACCCAGGTCTGGAAGTCCTTCGGGTAGACCGCGCCCGGGTCGTCGGGGGCGAGCACCAGGTCGACGCCGGCGGCGCCGCACTTGGCGAGGTCCCCCTCGAGGTCGCGCGGGTAGCGGGCCAGGTCCTCGGTGGGGCCGAACTGGGTGGGGTTCACGAAGATGGTGGCCAGCGACAGCCCCGGCCGCCCCCGCTCGTCGGCCCGGACCCGCGCCTCCCGCATGAGCGAGAGGTGGCCGTCGTGCAGGTAGCCCATGGTGGGCACGAGCGCGAGGCGGGTGCCGGCGTCGCGCGCGTCGGTGCAGCGACGCTGCCACGCGGCGGGGTCGCGGATGAGCTCGGGGCGGGACATCGACGGAGGGTCTGGAGCTAGACCGGCGCCCCCACCACGCCGGCGTGGTCGTCGTCGGCCGACGGCTGGTTCGGCACCACCTGGAGCAGCCGCAGCGACGGGGCGTGGAAGCTGTGCTCCTCGGCGGGGAAGGTCCCGGCCTTCACCTCGGCCACGTAGGCCTCGATGCCGGCCACCGCCGCCGGCCCGAGGTCGGCGAAGCGCTTCACGAACCTGGGCTTGAACTCGGTCTCGAGGCCGAGGAGGTCGTGGTAGACGAGCACCTGCCCGTCGACGTGGAGCCCGGCGCCGATGCCGATGGTGGGGATCCCGACCTGCCCGGTGACGAGCCTGGCCAGCTCGGCCGGGATGCACTCCAGCACCACCGCGTAGCAACCGGCCGCCTCGAGGGCGTGGACGTCCTGGATGAGCTTCTGGGCCTTCTCGCCGTCGCGCCCCTGGACCACGTAGCCGCCCATCTTGTGGACCGACTGCGGGGTGAGCCCCAGGTGCCCCATGACCGGGATGCCGGCGCGGACGATGCGGCCGATCACCTCGGCGAACTCGGCGCCGCCCTCGAGCTTGACCGCCTCGACGCCCCCCTCGGCCACCATCCGCATGGCGTTCTTCACCGCCTCGTCGGCGCTGGCCTGGTAGCTGCCGAAGGGCATGTCGCCGACCAGGTGGGCGCGGCTGCC
The DNA here is from genome assembly GCA_037129355.1 of Deltaproteobacteria bacterium. Classification (GTDB taxonomy): domain Bacteria; phylum Myxococcota; class Myxococcia; order Myxococcales; family Anaeromyxobacteraceae; genus CAIOAK01. Next base: position 7,319 of record JBAXVO010000092.1, read on the forward strand.
GGAGCGGGCGAGCCCGCGGCGCACCGAGGCGCAGTGGTAGATCATCTGCTCGAGGGTGACCGGGAGCGTGGACTCGTGCCCCTGCATCACCATGCCGACGGAGTCGCCGACGAGGACCACGTCGACGCCGCCGCGGTCGACGAGCCGGGCGCTGGTGGCGTCGTAGGCGGTCACCACGGCGATCTTCTCGCCGGCGCCCTTCATTCGACGCAGCTCGTGGATCGTCACGCGCTTCTGCGGCGCGGTCTGGCTGGACATGGCGCTTCGCCTCCGGTGTAGGCCTCGCTTCGAGGTCCCGCCCTTCGGGAAGGCGGAAATCTACCCCGCCCCGGCCGATCCGCGCCATGGATTATCGAATCAGCCCCCGTGGCCGGCCAGGCTGAAGTGGAGGCGGCCGTGCCGGTGGCGCCGGATCTCGCGGAAGAGCGCGTCGAGGTCCCCCTCGTCGGAGAGGTCGATATCGCTCGTGTTGACGACGAGGAGCGGGGTCTCCTCGTAGTGGAAGAAGAAGTCGCCGTAGGCCCGGCTCACCTGGTCGAGGTAGTCGGCGGCGACACCGCGCTCGAAGTCGCGTCCGCGCTTCTTGATGCGGCTGGCAAGCACTTCCGGGCGGGCCTGCAGGTAGACCACCAGGTCGGGCTTCACCACCCGTGCGCCGAGGACCTGCCAGATGCGCTCGTAGAGGGCGAGCTCGTTGGGCTCGAGGGTGAGGCTCGCGAAGATGCGGTCCTTCGCGAAGAGGTAGTCGGCCACCGTGACCTGGGTGAACAGGTCCTGCTGGAAGAGCTCCTGCTGCTGCTGGAAGCGGGAGAGCAGGAAGAAGAGCTGGGCCTGGAAGGCGTGCTTCTTCCGGTCCTGGTAGAAGCCGGGCAGGAAGGGGTTCTCCTCCACCGCCTCGAGCACCACCCGGCCGCCCAGCCGGTCGGCGAGCGCCGTGGCGAGCGTGGTCTTTCCCACGCCGATGGGCCCCTCGATGGCGATGTACCTCGACTTTTCCATCGTCGTTGCGCGAGCTTGCCACACGATCCAGGGAGTGTCGACCTCGGAAGGGTCCTCCTGGGGCGTGCCGGGCCCCCGCCTTGACCCTGTGATGTGGCGCCATGTATGGTCACGCACGTTTTGGTCACGGCTTGTTGAGCGGAGGCAGGATGGTCGACGGGCGGCGTGGGCCGGGGGCGGGTCGGAGGATGGTGAAGGGGTCGACCGCGGACGGCGCGGTCGATCCGGCCTACCAGAGGGCGATCCTCAAGATCGCCATCGAGCTCCGCAAGCCGGGCGCGGGGAGTTACGACGAGGTCGTCGACGGGACGATCCAGGCGATGAGGCTCGATGCAGGGGCCTTCCGGAAGTACCTGGGCGAGAACGGGGCGCGGAACATGAGCCTCCTCCTGGCGACGGCGCGGGCCGCGGGCATCTAGCCGCGGAAGAGGGAATGGGCGCCCTGCCGGCGGCGGGGCGTGGCGGTGGCGGGCGGCGGATCTTTCGGGAGGGCGCCCAGCTTCACTGTTTGGAAATGGCGGCGCCGGCCTCCCGCGTGGGAGCCGGCGCCGTTCTCGTTTCGCTGCGGGGGACCCTCGGCTACCCGTCCTGCCCGTCCTCGCGGCTGCGCCGCTCCGCCACCTCGGCCGTCACGTCGTCGAGCGCCTTCTGCCCGGCGCCGCCGGCCGGCAGCTGCTCGGCCTTCGGATCCAGCGCGCGTCCCGTCATGTGTGCCTCGCCTGGCCGCCACCCCGGAGTGACGGTGGCCGCGAGATCCCGGACGCCCTCGCGGGCGGAGCCGGTCACCTTCTGGAACGCCCACTGGAAGAACATCGCGAAGCCGATGAACGGCAGGGCGACCACGAAGAGGCCGCCGAGCAGCGGGGCGAGCAGGAGCGCCACGGCGAAGTGGATGCGCAGGTAGCGGTCGTCCGCCGTTCCGGGGAGCTTCTCCCCGTCGTTCCGCACCGGGGTGACGCTCCAGTGCCTGGGATTCCAGTAGTAACCGCCGGGAACGCTGCTTCCACCGTTGAACCGTGCCATGGCCCCGCTCCTTTCCTTCTTCGATCCGCTTCGCTTCGCGCTACGACCGGCGCTTCGCGTCGATCTCCTTGGCCAGCTCCTCGAGCTTCGCTTCCTTCGAGGGGGCCTCCTCGGCCGTCTTCTCCTCGGACCGCTTGCCGGTGAAGTGCGCGGCTCCGGGCGCCCATCCGGGGGTCACGGTCGCGGCCAGGTCCTGCGCCGAGCGCTGGAACATCCCGACGAGGGGGCGGACCGCGGCCTGCGCCGTCAGGTAGAGGCCGATGAAGGGGAGGAAGACCACCATGAGGCCGCCGAGCACCGGCATGATGAGCAGCGCCACCGCGGTCGGGACCTTCACGTAGTGCTCGGAGGACGGGCCGGGAAGCTTCTGGCCGTCCTTCTCGATGGGGAAGATCTCCCAGGCCGACTTCGAAACGTAGTAGCCGCCCTGCACCGCATTCCCGCCGTTGATGGTCGTCATGGTGTCGTCTCCTTCACTCCGGGTTTGGAAGCTCTCTTCACCGAGGAGTGTCGTCGATTCCGCGCGGCTTCGATATTGGGCGCACTCCCCAGCCGGCCGGGAAAGAGTCCGGTCGGGGCGTGGCCGGGCGCCGGGGGCGAGCGGGTGGAAGTTCCGGGGAATCCGGGAGGAAAACACCCGACCCCGGATGGGGCGTGGGGCGGCGCGGCCGGAAACCCCCGCCCCGCCTGCCTTTTCAGGGGACGGCGACGGGCCCGAGGGCCCGATCGAGCGCTTCCCACTCGGCCACGGTGAGGGTCTCCCCGCGCCGCACCGGATCCACGCCGGCGGCCTGGAAGGCGGCCTCGAGCGGCTCGCGCGGCGCGATGCGCGCGGCCTCGAGCGCGTTCCGGAGCGTCTTCCGGCGCTGCCCGAATCCGCCCTTCACCAGGAGTCGAAAGCGCCGCGGGTCGGCGACGTGAGGCTCGCGCCCGTGCAGGTCGATGCGCACCACCGCGCTGTCCACGCGCGGCGGCGGATGGAAGGCGCCGCGCGGCACGACGCGGTCGATCTCCACCTCCCCGCGCTGCTGCAAGAGCACCGAGAGGAGCCCCCAGTCCTTCGTCCCCGGATCGGCGGCCAGCCGCACCGCCACCTCGCGCTGCACCAGCAACACCGCGCGTGAAACGGCGTCGGCCTGGTCGAGGAGCGAGAAGAGGATGGGGCTCGTCAGGTGGTAGGGGATGTTGCCCACCACCGCCACCCGCCCCGTCCCGGCGCCCCCGGGGGCCTGGGCTGCGAGCGCCGCGAAGTCGGCCCGGGCCGCGTCGGCCTCCACGAGCCGGATGGCGTCGCCGAACTCGGCCCGGAGCACCTTCGCCATGTCCCGGTCCCGCTCCACCGCCACCACCCGGGCGCCGTGGGCCAGGAGCCGCTCGGTCAGGTGGCCGAGGCCGGAGCCGATCTCCACCACCGGCTCGCCGGGCTGCTCCACCGCGAGCCGGGCGATGCCGTCCAGGATCGACTCGTCCCCGAGGAAGTTCTGCCCCCAGCTCTTCTTGGCCCGCAGGCCGTGCCGGTCGAGCAGCTCGCGGGGGGACGGGTGGGCCACGTCAGGCCACCCTCCCGGGCGTCCCGAGCCGCCAGGCGGCGTCGGCCTCGAGGGCGGACCCGGCCCGCTCGCCGCGCAGGAGCGCCTGCGTCCCCGCCACCGCGATCATCGCCGCGTTGTCGGTGCAGTGTCGCGGGGGCGGCAGGAAGACCCGCATGCCCTCGTACTCCGCCGCCTTCTCGCTCACCACGGCCCGGAGCCGCCCGTTGGCGGCCACGCCGCCGGAGAGGACCACCCGGTCGAGCTGGAGCTCGCGGGCCGCGCGGAAGAGCTTCGAGGCGAGCGCCCCCACGATGGCCTCCTGGTAGCTGGCGCACAGGTCGGCGAGCCCCTGCCCCTCCGGCACGCCGTGGGACTTCACGTGGTGCAGCAGCGCGGTCTTGAGGCCGGAGAAGCTGAAGGCGAGCGGTCCCCCCTTCACGATGGCGCGGGGGAACTTCACCGCGCGTGCATCGCCGTCCCGGGCCAGCCGGTCGATGGCCACCCCGCCCGGGTAGGGCAGGCCGAGCAGCTTGGCCCCCTTGTCGAAGGCCTCGCCGGCCGCGTCGTCGCGGGTCTGGCCGAGGAGCCGGTAGCTCCCGAAGGCCTCGGCCACGTAGAGCGAGGTGTGACCGCCGGAGACGACGAGCCCGAGGAACGGGAAGGCCGGCGCCTCCTCGGAGAGGAAGATGGCGAGGAGGTGCCCCTCGAGGTGGTTCACCCGGGCGAGGGGGACGCCCCAGGCGAGCGAGAGGGCCTTGGCGACCTGCACGCCCACGAGGAGCGCCCCCACCAGCCCCGGGCCGGAGGTGACGGCGATGCCGTCGAGCGCGGGCCCCTCGATGCCGGCCCGGCGGAGCGCCTCGTCCACGACCGGCATGACCTGCACGACGTGGTTGCGGCTCGCCAGCTCCGGCACCACCCCGCCCCAGCGACGGTGGATCTCGATCTGGGTCGAGACCACGTCGGAGCGCGCACGGCGGCCGTCCTCCACCACCGCGGCGGCGGTCTCGTCGCAGCTGGTCTCGATGCCGAGGACGTTCACGGGCGCTGGTTTATGACCCGGCCGGCTCAGGGGCGCAAGCGGGCGAGCAGCGCGCGGATCCGGGGGGCGTGGCGCCCCTCCGGCTCGAGCGCCAGGTAGCGCACGAAGGCGTCCCGGGCCGCGACCCGGTCGCCGGCCGCGAGCTGCACCTCGCCGAGCGCCAGCCAGCCCGCCCCGATCGACGGATCGACGTCGATGGCCCGGCGCGCGGCGGCCGCCGCACCGGCGAGATCGCCCTTCTGGTAGCGGGCCCCCACCTCCTCCATGGCCTCCCGGTAGAGGGTGGAGGTGGCCGGCTCGGTGATCGAGAGGGCGGGCGGCGCCGCCCCTCCGCCCCTTTCCTCCCCCGGCGCCGTGGCCGAGGCGGCTGCCGCGGGTCGCGGCCGATCCCGCCGGGTCCAGGTCCACCAGGTGCCGGCGAGGAGCGCCGCGCCGAGCGCGACGGCCGCCACCACCGCCCAGGCGCGCGTCCCG
>JBAXVO010000093.1:0-12352 GCA_037129355.1 Deltaproteobacteria bacterium
AGCGCCGACGGTCCGGCGACGAGTCCGAGCACGAGCCACTCGGATCCCGAGGGGAGCCCCCGGCCCCGGAGGCCCCGCCCGCCCATCAGGAAGCCGCCAATGTAGGCGACGAGGAGGAGGACGAACAGCGACTGCAGGGTGTTCACGCCGCCCCCGCCGCCCCCGGGTGCGGGCCGCCCAGCTTCACCCCTTCGGCCCGGAGGGCGGAGGCGACCCGGACGGCCAGGTCCGCGCCCGGTCCGGAGACCCGGTAGAGGGCGCCCGAGCCATCGAGCCGCACCAGATCGGCGGCCGTCCCAGGCCCCCCGGTCCGCAGCAGGATCTCCCGGACGAGCGACTGGTCCTCGGAGGGATCGACCGAGAGATCGAAGCGGGCCGCGACGGCGAGCCCCGGAAGCCGGGTCGGGGAGACCAGGGTGGCGAGGTGGGGAACGAGCACCCTCCGTCCGGTGGCGTCCTCGACCTCGACGTCGTGCAGCCCCACCGAGCGCACGACGCCGCTCGTGCCGCCGATCTCGGCGACGTGGCCGGTGCGGTAGACCCGACCGAGGAGGCGAGGAAGCCCGACGGCCACGTTGGCGAGCGCCGGGGCCGCGGCCAGGGCCACGGCGAGGAGCGCCGCCTGGCCGAGCGTCGAGAGCATGCCCCCGTCGTTCCCGGTGAGCACCGGGGCGGCGAAGACCGCGGCGAGGAGGACGAGCGCGATGCGGACGAGCTGCCCCACCGGGACGGCGAGCTCCGCCGGAACGCCGCGGAGATGGGTTTCACCGGCCGCGATGCTCTGGAAGAAGAGGCGCACCGCGCGCAACGCGAGCAGCAGGAGCGCCCCCGCCACCACGGCGGCGATGGTGACGGGCAGGGCGCCGCCGACGCGGGCCAGCGTGCCCGCGGCCGGACCGAGGACCACCCGCCCGAGGCTCAGGCCGGCCCCGCGGGTGGAGGGGAAGAGGGAGAGGGCGAAGACGAGCCAGGCGTAGGCGATGACGATCTGGAGGACGACCCGGCCCAACCGGACCGCGACGGCCAGGGCGCCGGCGACCCCCTCGGGGCTCACCACCTCGACGCCGCGAAGGCGGAGCGCGGGGGCCCGCCGCCTGCGCTTGCGGAGCGTGGCCTCGAGCCACCGATCGAGATCCCCCAGCTTCCGGAGGAGCAGCCAGGCCACGAGCCCGGAGAGGACGACCAGGGAGACGTGGAACACCAGCCCGGAGAGGGTGGCGCGGCGCCGCTCGGCGCGAAGGGCCCGGTTGAACTCGGCGGTGGTGGAGCGGGCCAGCTCGGAGATCCCGGGCCCACCCGCCGCGGCGACGTCCTCGGGACCGAGCTCGAGGACCGGCACCTTTCCGAGGAGGATGGAGGCGGTGTCCCCCCTCGTCTCGGCCGTCGCCTCCACCGCCGGATCCCCCTCCAGCGCGTCGGTGAGGGCCAGGCTGGCGGCACGGGCGCGGGCCGCGGGAGGGACGCCGCCCCGCGTGGCGCGGAGGGTGAGGACCCGGGAGTCCCGGAGGATGATGTCGGCGCGTGTGGGCGTTCCGGGCGGTTCTGCGACCACCAGGGCGGGAACGAGCAGGACGAGGAGCGCGAGGTTCCGCACCGCCGAAGACTCGGGGAACGCGGTGCTCCGGGTCAAGGGCATTCGGTCTCAGGTGAAGTCGGTTGGTACGCCCCGGACGGCGGGTTAGATTGCAGCCGGAGGCCGGATGACCCCAGCAGCCCTTCTTGCCACGCTCGCTCTCGCTGCCGACCCGGTGACCTTCGTCGCCGTGGCCCCCGGCTACCCCGGGACGACGGCCGAAGCCCAGCCTTCGATGGACGCGTTCGCCTCGGCGCTGGCCATCCAGGCGGGGCTTCCGGCGTCGTCCATCGCGGCCGCCTACTTCGAGAAGGACCGGGCCGGGGCCGAGCGGCTCCAGAAGGGGGACGCGGCCTTCGGCATGGTCTCCTTGCCCTTCTTCCTCCGGGAGGCCGATGCCCTCCAGCTCGAGGCCAGGCTCGCGGCTTCGCAGAAGGGCACCGGGCCGACCGAGGTCTGGGCCCTCGTCGCGAAGAAGGGGCGGGTGACCGGGCCGGCCTCGCTCGACGGCTGGCAGGTGAACTCCATCGCCGGCTACGTCCCCGCCTTCGTCACCGGGACGGCGCTCCATGCCTGGGGTCGCATGCCGGCGTCGGTGAAGGTCGTCCAGACGAGCCAGGTGCTCTCCTCGCTTCGCAAGGCCGCGGCGGGCGACAACGTCGCCGTCCTCCTCGACGGCGCCCAGGCCGCGGCACTTGCCTCGCTGCCCTTCGCGGCCGAGCTCGAGGTGGTGGCCCGTTCCGCGCCGCTCCCGACCGGCATCGTGGTGACGGTCGGCAAGCGCCTCTCGCCGGACCGCTGGAAGGTCCTCGAGAAGGGGCTCCGGCAGCTGGGGGATCGGCCCGAGGGTGCCGCCGCGCTCGAGTCCATCCGGCTCCAGGGGTTCGTGCCGCTCGACACCCAGGCCCTGGCCGCCGCTCGCAAGGCGTTCGGAGCCGCCTCGAAGTGACGCACCCCTTCCGTCTCTGCTGGATGGCCGCGTTCCTCGGCGCCGGGTGCGCCTCCGCGCTCAAGGAGCCTCCTCCGATATCGACCCTCCAGCGGGAAGACCGGGGAACGGTGCCCGCCAGCGCGCTCCTCCAGGAGGGCGAGGAGGAGTTCGCGAAGCGCCCCGATCCTGCCGCGGTCCGGCGGTCGGAGGGGCTGTGCCTCGCAGCCGCCAAGGCCGACGATGCCCAGGTGGAGGGGCTCCTGTGCGCCATGCGCGCCAAGGCCTGGCTCGCCGAGCGGGAGAAGGGCGTGAAGGACCGGACCGAGCTCTCGGTCAGCGCCGTCCAGGTGGGGCAGTGGTGCCTGCGCCGGGATCCCGCCTCCGCCGCATGCAAGTACTGGCTGGCGGTCGCCCTGGGGCTCCAGGCGCGGGACCGTCCGGTCACCGCCGACGACGGGCTCAAGCGGATGATCCAGCTGCTCCGCGAGGCGGCCCGCGAGGCGCCGCTCCTCGACGAGGCCGGACCGGAGCGCGTCCTCGCGCTGCTGCTCGTCCGGGCGCCGGGGTGGCCGGTGGGGCCGGGGGATGCCGAGGAGGCGATCCCGCACGTCCGCAAGGCGGTGGAACTCCGCCCCGACTATCCGCCGAACCAGCTGGCGCTCGGCGAGGTGCTCATCCACAACGGCGACAAGCCGGGCGGGCGGGCAGCCCTCCGGCGGGCCATCGAGCTCGCCGAGAGCGCCCCGTGGTCGAGCGACCCGGACGCGCCGTCCTGGGTCGCGGACGCCCGCGCCCTCCTTCCTCGCTGAGTCCGGGACCCCGAGATGGCCGAGAGACACACCACCTTCTGCAGGATCTGCGAATCGCTCTGCGGCCTCGTCGTCGAGGTCGAGGACGGCCGCGTGGTGAAGGTCCACGCCGACGACGACCACGTGGCCACCCGGGGCTTCTCCTGCCCGAAGGGGCTTCGCCAGCAGGAGATCTACGCCTCGCCCGATCGGCTGCTCGCGCCGGAGAAGCGCACCGGCGACCGGTGGGAGAAGATCGACTGGGACCGGGCGCTCGGTGAGATCGGGGCCAAGGTCCGGCAGCTGCGGGCCGACCACGGTCCGGACAGCATCGCGATGTACGTGGGAACGGCGGCCGGCTTCGGCGTGCTCCACCCGGTCTTCGCCCAGGGATTCCTCACCGGGATCGGTTCCCGGTCGATGTACTCGTCGTCGACCCAGGACTGCGCCAACAAGTTCGCGGTGGCCCGGGAGGTCTACGGCTTCCCGTTCACCCAGCCGTTCCCGGATCTGGAGAGGATCCGCTGCCTCGTCATCGTGGGGGCGAACCCGGTCATCTCGAAGTGGAGCTTCCTGCAGGTCCCCAACCCGGCCCGGGCGCTCCAGGCCATCGAGGCGCGGGGAGGGCGGGTCTTCGTGGTCGATCCGCGCCGGACCGAGACCGCGCGTGCCGCCGGGGAGCACGTCTTCATCCGGCCCGACACCGACGTCTTCTTCTACCTGTCGTTCCTCCGGGAGCTCCTCGCCGGCGGGGTCGACGAGCCCCGCGTCGCGCGGTTCGCCAAGGGGCTCGAGGCGGTCCGGGAACTCTGCGCGCCCTGGACGCCGGAGCGCACCGCGGAGGTCACCCGCATCCCGCCCGCGAAGCTGCGCGAGATGGTGGAGGCCTTCCGCACGGCCGACGGCGCGGCGCTCTACTCCTCCACCGGCGTCAACATGGGTTCCAACGGGTCGCTCGCGTTCTGGCTCCAGGAGGTCGCCAACTGCGTCTCCGGGAACCTCGACCGGCCGGGCGGGACCCTGGTCGGCAACGGGGTCATCGACTTCGCCGCCTTCGGGAAGAAGACCGGCACGCTGATGCGGAACGACCGCTCCCGCGTCGGCGACTTCCTGTCGGTGAACGACGGGTTTCCGGGAGGGATCCTCGCCGACGAGATCCTCACCCCCGGCGACAAGCAGGTCCGGGCCCTGTTCGTCACCGGCGGGAATCCCCTCATCACCATGGCCAATGCCGGGAGGCTGAGGCAGGCCTTCGAGAAGCTCGAGCTCCTGGTGACGCTCGACATCTTCAAGAACGAGACCGGGTCGGTCGCCCATTACGTGCTGCCCTGCACGTCCCCGCTGGAGCGCCCCGACCTCCCGTTCATCTTCCCGCTCATGCTGGGCATGCAGGAGCGCCCCTACCTCCAGGCCACCGAGGCGGTGTTGCCGCCGCCGGGAGACGTGCGCGACGAGGCGTCCATCTACCTCGATCTCTGCCGGGAGAGCGGGGTGTCGCTCTTCGGCTCCCGGATCGCCCAGGGGATCCTCTCCGGGCTCAAGCGGGTCGCCCCGCGTCCCGGGACGCAGCCTGCGGTGCCCCAGAAGTTGCTCCTCTCCGCCATCCTCCGGGCGACGAAGCAGGGATCCTTCGGGGCGCTCCTCCGGGAGCCGCACGGACGGCTCCGTACCCCGAACCGGGGAGGGGATTTCCTCGGCTCGCGGGTGGTGACCGATGACCGGCTGGTGGACCTCGCGCCGGCCCGCCTCCTCGAGCAGGCGCGCAAGCTCCCCGCCGATTTCGAGCGGGAGAGGGGGCGCGGCGATCAGCTGAAGCTCGTGACGCGCCGTGCCGTGGGGACGCACAACTCCTGGACGCACAACATCGAGGCCTTCGCCGCCCCGGGGACCAACGTCCTCTACATGCATCCCGACGACGCAGCGCGGCGTGACCTCCCGGACGGTGCCATCGCCGACGTCGCGACCCGGACGGCGACCGTCCGGCTTCCGGTGAAGCACCTCGCCGACCTCATGCCCGGCACGGTGGCGCTTCCCCACGGGTGGGGGCACCAGCATGCTGCGGGGCTCTCCGTCGCGTCACGGACGAGCGGCGTGAACGTGAACCTCCTGGCCGCCGACGGTCCCGACGGGATCGAGCGGATGAGCGGGATGGCCCACCTCACCGGGTTCCCCGTCGAGGTTCGCCCCGCGGCCGGTCCGAGGGACACGCGTTCGTGGTCGGGAATCGGGCCAGGGCCCGAGGGCGGGACCGCAGGATAGCGCCTGCCGTGCTACATTTCCGCCCTTTCCACGGGAGGAGACCGCGATGAGGCGATGGCTGATGGTCCTGGGGGCGCTGTCCGTGATGACCGCTGGCACGGTGTGGGCCGACGACCCCGCGCCCGCCGCGCCACCCGCAGCGGCCGCGCCGGCCGCGAAGGCCGCTCCGGCCCCGGCCACGCCGGTCGAGGACCTCATGGTCGGCGAGGTCGTGACCCTGCCGTACAACCGCTCCGCCGCGTACGGACCGAGCCGCGTCCGGGGACCGGGCATCAACCTGACCGATACCGGTACCGGGGAGTGGAAGGGGAACATCAAGGACCTGGGCGGCGTCTTCCGCGTGACCGAGAAGCGGATCTCCGGCGGGAACGTGAACCTCGTCATGGAGCGGGACGCCGACGGCTGGACCTGCCAGGGCACGGTCGACGGCAACCGGGTACACCTCGTCATGAACAAGGACGGGTTCGCCGCCCGGTACGGAACACGTCTTTACGACATGAAGCGCGTGTCCCCCGATCTCTGGGCGACCATCCCGACCGGACCGGCGGTCCGGGTGAAGGGGGACGCCCAGGGCTACGACCCGTACTACCCACAGTTCATCTTCGCGTTGCTCGCGGTCCTCTGACGGGGCCCGGCGGCCGGTGGAATGTACCCGACGGGGGCGTCGGGATGTCACGGCCGTGACACAAAGCGCAGGCCCCTGAATGCCGGCAGCACAATTCGAGGTGCTTTGACTTCGCGTGGGATATACGGAGGGTTCATATCCCCGCTCGAAGCAGGCGGCCTGACGCCGTCTTTCCTGGGAAGGAGAACCAATCCGATGAAGAGGATCCTTTTCGCTGTCGCCGTCGTGACCCTCGGCCTCGCCGCCGGTAACGTCGACGCCCAGACGTTCACCCCTGACACCTCCAAGAACACGTACAAGCTCCTGGCCTTCCGCTCCGTCGCGACGGGCAGGCTCGAGGGCGTGGTGTCCTCGGTCGACCCGTCCGGCCGCAAGGTGGCCATCAAGGGGCCGAGCGGCACGGTTCGCACCGTCCGGGCTGGGAAGGCCATCCAGGGTCTCGAGAAGATCAACGTCGAGGACGCCATCGTCGTCGAGACGTACCGCTCCGCCACGTTCGTCACCGAGAAGGGCGGCCAGGCCGCTCTGCAGCCCGAGGTCGCGGCTGCGTTCCAGTCCGCCTCCCGGACGAACGAGGTCATCGAGGCCGGTGAGGTCTTCGCCGAGGGGACCGCCACGGTCTCGGCCGTCGACCGCGCCACCAACACCGTGACCTTCACTGGCCCCGAGGGGCGTGCCTTCCCGGTCAAGGTCGAGAATCCCGCCCTGCTCGACGGCGTCACGGTCGGCCAGAAGGTCGACTACCGGATCCTCGACGTGGTCGCCATCGACGTGAAGGTGACGCCGAAGCCGGCCCCGGCGCCGCTGCCCCCGCCCCCCTCGCACGCCAAGGTCGAGGGCAAGAAGATCGTCATCGACGACGTGATCTTCTTCGACACCAACAAGGACGTCATCCAGGCCAAGTCCTACGAGATCCTCAATGACGTGGTCACCATCATGAAGGCCAACCCGAACTTCAACGTCCGGGTCGAGGGGCACGCCTCGAAGGATCCCGCGTCGGCGAAGCGCGGCAAGGCCGGCGCCGAGTTCAACCTGCGCCTCTCCGATCTCCGCGCCAAGGCCGTGAAGGCCTACCTCGTGGGGAAGGGCATCGCCCCCGAGCGTCTCGAGGCAGTGGGCTTCGGCTGGAACCAGCCCGTCGCCCCGAACGACACGGCCGCCGGTCGCTACAAGAACCAGCGCGTCGACTTCGTCATCACGAACTAGTCGAAGGTCCCTGAAACGAGGCGGCCGGCTCCTCCGGGGGCCGGCCGCTTCTTTTCGTCCGGGGTCCGCCGCGGGGCGGGGGTGCTCAGCGACGGTAGGACCACCCGATCGACACGGTGAGCCGGTAGTCGCTTCTCGGCGCGTTCGTCTCGGGCGGTCGGGTGTCGAAGGTGTACATGAGGTTGCACCCCACGTTGAAGTCGGCGAAGACCTCGTACTTGACCCTGCCGGTGGCCGTGCCGCGCACGCGCCCGAGGTCGTTCAGGACGGGAATCAGGGAAAGCTCGATCTCGGTGTCGAGCTCGGGGCTGGCGTAGCGGAAGGCACGCCAGCTCACGTCGAACTGGCCGGCGAAGGCGACGTCGGGGCCCATGCCCGAGTACTGTTCCCGGGCCACGTTGAGCCCCGCGCCCAGCCAGAGTTCCATGAAGCTGTTGCGGATCGCCGCATAGGCGAGCTCGGCGCCCAGCGACAGGCGCAGGTTGAGCTCGAGCTCGGCGTTCTGGTCGAGCCCCCCGAGCAGGCTGACCCGCCAGGGCTTGAAGTAGTAGCTCCCGCTGAGCGCCAGGTTGTTCTCTGTGGTCGCCTGCACCTGCTCGCTGCCCTGGACGTAGGTGGTGAAGGCCGCGGACGTTCCGAACATCTCCCCCCGGTAGTCGAACCCGCCGTCGGCCGACAGGGTCAGGGCCTTGTTCGCCTTGGCGAGGGAGAAGCCCAGGTCCGCGTAGGCGCGGACCCGGTTCCAGAACCGGTCGTCGACCGGGGTGATGGACACCACCTCGTCGAGCCGCACGGCCCGGTCACCGACCAGGAGCTCGCCGTCGGCGCCCGCGTGGAGGGGGCCGAAGTAGGTGGTCCCGGACGAGAACTCCACCGCGAAGGGGTAGGTGCTCTCGATCTGCGTCACGCGAAGCCACTCGATGGTGACCCGCCCCATGTCGTCGGTGCGGTAGCTCAGGCGGCCCAGCGTCATCTGGAGGATCTCGCCGGGGACGCGCAGGCCGCCACGGAGCGTGACGACGTCGGTTCGCTCCCGGGCCTCGGCCCGCGAGCTCAGCAGGAGGAGCCCCAGACAGGCGACCCCGATCGGGACGGCGATTCCTCGGCGTGACATGGCGGGGACGCAGACTAGCAGCCGATGTACCCCAGATCCAATGGCGCGGACGGTCGGGCGCGCTAAGATTCGGGCCAACAAACGGGAGGAATACACGTGTCCAATTTCTGGGATCTGGTCTGGCTGATCGTCTCGTCGTTCATCTTCATCTCGTACCTCATCATCCTCTTCCAGATCGTCGTCGACCTCTTCCGCGATCCGGATCTCGGCGGCGGGTCGAGGGCCATCTGGATCATCGGGCTCATCTTCCTGCCCTTCTTCACGGCCATCGTCTACGTGCTGAGCCGCGGGAAGAACATGGCGGAGCGGCAGCGCGCCAGCGTGCAGAAGGCCCGGTCCGACACGGAGAGCTACATCCGCGAGGTGGCGGGCAAGTCGCCGGCGGAGCAGATCTCCGCCGCCAAGGCGCTGCTCGACGCCGGGACCATCACCCAGGAAGAGTACGCGAAGCTGAAGGCCAAGGCGCTCGCCTAGGAGGGCGGTGGGATGAAGGCCGGGCTGGCTCGTTGGCTGAAGCGCGCGGGGATCCTGGCGGCGATCGTCGTCGTCACCCTCTTCGTGGGACGCATCGTGGAGACCCAGCGAGGGCCCCCGCTCCGCGTGTGGCACACCTACGTCCCGGAGGAGTTGACCGTCGACGATCTGGAGCGGACCGACTGGGCCGGGTACATGAAGGCCGAGGCGACGCTCTTCGATCGGCTGGGCGCCGAACTGAAGCGCGAGCTCGAGCCGGAGGATCGGATCCCGGGCAATCGCTACTTCGACGGCAGCCCGATCTACCCGGCCAGGTTCAAGCAGGACTGGAACCGGTCCTACGTGCTCGAGCCCGACGGTCCGCCCCTCGGCGCGGTCGTCTTCCTGCACGGGCTCACCGACTCGCCCTACAGCCTGCGCCACATCGCCCGGCTCTACCGGGCGGCGGGCTGGGTCTCGGTCGCGCCCCGGCTTCCTGCACACGGCACTGTGCCGGCGGCCCTTTCCACCGTCCACTGGGAGGAGTGGGTCGCCGCCACGCGGCTCGCCGTTCGCGAGGCCCGGAGGCTCGCCGGGCCGTCCGTGCCGATCCATCTCGTCGGGTTCTCCAACGGCGGAGCGCTGGCGATGATGTACGCGCTCGACGCGCTCGGCGACAAGAGCCTGGCGCGCCCGGAGCGCATCATCCTCATCTCGCCCATGATCGGCATCACGAGCGCCGCCCAGTTCGCAGGGCTGGCCGGGCTTCCGGCCATGCTGCCGCGCTTCGCGAAGGCGGCCTGGCTCTCCAACCTGCCGGAGTTCAATCCGTTCAAGTACAACTCCTTCCCGATCAACGGCGCGACCCAGTCGCACCGGTTGACGCGGGTCCTCCAGTCCCGGATCGCGCGGTACGAGCGGGAGGGCAAGCTCGGCGAGATCGCCCCCGTCCTCACCTTCCAGTCGGTCCTCGACTTCACGGTCCACACCCGGGCCATCATCGACGCCCTCTACGCCCACCTGCCCAGGAACGGGAGCGAGCTCGTCCTCTTCGACCTCAACCGGACGGCGCTGCTCAGCCCGCTCCTCCGGAGCTCGATGGATACGATCGTGGAGCACATGCTCCCCAACCCGCCGCGGAACTACCGGCTGACGCTGGTGACGAACGGCGGACCGGACAATCGGGAGGAGGTGGCTCGGGTCACGGAGGCCGGACAGACCACCTCGACCGTCCGGCCGCTGGGGCTCTCCTACCCCCCGGACGTCTTCTCGCTCTCGCACGTGGCCTTGCCCTTCCCGCCCTGGGACGCGCTCTACGGCATGGCGCCCGATGGGAAGGAAGACTACGGGATCGCGCTCGGCACGATGGCGGGGCGCGGGGAGCGCGGGGCCCTCATCGTGAGCCTGGACGCGCTCCTGCGCGTGTCGTCCAACCCCTTCTTCGACTACGCGATGGAGCGCATCGACGAGGGGATCGTCCCGCGGCGTCCGGTACCGGCGCCGCAGTGACCGCGCGCCGGCACCGGGCGGTGCCGGCCCTCAGCGCGTCTCGCCGGGAGGGGTCTCGGCAAGCCATTCCCGGGCGGCCGCGACGGCCTGATTCACGGACGCACCCAGCTGCGCGGTGGGGGAAAACACGTTCTTCTCGCCGATGATCTTCAAGAGGCCGGTCCGGGCCAGCTGCTCATGGGCCCTCGCCTCGACGCCGGCCAGCATGAGCATCCCACCGCGAGCCTGCAGTGCCAGGGCGTAGCGCTGGAGCACGGTGATGAAGGTGCTCCCCAGGTCGGTCCTTCCCCGGAGGGCGAGCACCACCACGGCGCGGGCCGAGCTTCCCACGGCCGGCAGCATGTCTCCCACGCTCTTCGCGCTGGCGAAGAACAGGGTGCCGTTCACGATGAGCACCGTCACCTGGTTGCTGGGCGCCTCGGGTGGAACCGGGTGGAGCTCGGGCATGCCTCCGGGAACCAGGACGATCTGGCTCAGGTCGGTCCGCTTCGACTCGCGCGTGGCGTGCAGGACGAAGGTGAACGCCACGCCGAGGAGCACGGCGAAGTGCAAGGGGAGGAACAGGGTGCCGAGGAAGGTCAGCGCCATGGCTGCCGCCGGGGCCCGGCCCGTCCGCCAGGCCGTCAGGGCGGCGTCGACGCGCAGACCCTGGAATCCGGCCACGATGAGGAGGGCCGCCAGGGCGGGCATGGGAACGAGCTCCGCCAGGGGTGCGGCGAGCAGGACGATCACGGCCACGAACAGGCCGCCGAAGACGTTGGTCCAGCGGGACCGGGCGCCGGCGCCGATGATGAGCACCGTGCCGGAGATGGAGCCGCCGGCCGGGAGCCCTCCCACGAAGGCAGTGGCCGCGTTGGCGGCTCCCTGGCCGAGGAAGTCCCGGGAGACGTTCGGGTAGCGGCCGTCCGGGTTGGTGTAGGCCTGGCTGACGCCGGCCCCCTGGACGAGGCCGATGATGGCCACGGACAGGGCCGGCACCAGCATGCCGAGGAGCATTCCGGGATCGGGCAGGGAGAGGCGGGGCAGCGCGCGCGGGATGATCGACACGTCGCGCACGATCCGGACCGAGTGCCATGCCTGCCCGGCGTCGAGGCCCGGGAGGGAGAGCACCGCCAGCGCAGTGGTGGCGAGCGCGACGGCGATCACGAAGGCGAACTTGCTCAGGCGCGTCTGCAGCAGGAGGACGATGGCCCCGAGGGCCAGTGCCCCGATGACCGTCGTCCGCACGTCGATGCGGTCCAGGCGCAGGAGAAGATCGAGGGCCCGCGCGACCGCGTTGGAGCGGGTGCTCCGGTAGCCGGTCAGCTCACCCAGCTGGCCCAGGACGATGAGCACGGCCACACCGTTCAGGAAGCCGGTCATGACCGGATCGGAGACGAAGCGCAGGAGCGAGCCGGCCCGGAGCACGCCGGCCAGGAGCTGGATGGCCCCGACCAGCAGGACGAGCGCGCCCAGCGCCGCGAGACGCTGGTCCGGGGCGACGGCCGCCAGCTCGGCGCCCGTGACCACCGACCCTGCTGCGGTGGTGGACACGTTCATGAACACCGAGCCGGTGGTCAGTGCCGCGACCGGGACCGCGACCATCAGGGTGAAGATGCCCGCCACCGGGTTCACCGTGGCGAGGAGCGCATGGCCCATGGCCTGGGGCACCGCCACCACCGCGAAGGTGAGGCCGGCCATGGCGTCGGCCTTCAGGTCGGCGGGTGCTGGCGCCAGCGACCGGATCTTCTGGAGAAGGGAGGAGGACATCAGGCCTTCCTGTCGCCGTGGCAGAACTTGAACTTGCGACCGCCGCCGCAGGGGCAGGGCTGGTAGGGGTCGCGGCGGGCGTCCTCCGGGGGCGGATCTGGCTCGACCCCGGGATCGGTTTCGGCAAGACCCTGGCGCACAATGT
>JBAXVO010000094.1:0-12338 GCA_037129355.1 Deltaproteobacteria bacterium
AGCGGATCATGCTCTCGCTCCGCACCGCGGAGGGGCTCGACGCGGCGGTCCTGGGCCCTGCACGGCGCGCCGAGGTCGACGCGCTCGTCCGGGCCGGGCTGGCCGTGCTGGAAGGCGCCCGGCTCCGGCTCACCGCCGCGGGCATGGACGTGCACAGCGCGGTCGCGGAGAGGCTGTTCGAGACCACCTGACGTCAGGATCAGTGGGTCAACTTCCAGAGCATCGCGAGAATGCGGTCGCAGAGGCCCAACGGATCGGCCATGCCAGCGCGGTCCAGGTACCCAAACGCCTCACCTGGCGCGCAAGGTTCGGATCACGGCGCTCCAGCACGCCGAGAGGCCCGCGCAACGCGCCAACCCTCTGCACCGCAACTTCGAAGACCTCGAACGCCATCTTTGGCTCCTTTCCGGGTGGGGCTTCGCCCCATCCCCGGCGCAGGACCCGTGACAGCCCACCGCAAGCGCCCGACCTCACCCGGCAGGGCTGGCGCGGGGCGTGCGCCGTCCAGGGCAAGCCCCACCCCGGGAAGGGAGCCGGCTCCTCCGGACGCGGGTGCGGTTGCGGCCGCAGTCACGGAACCGGTCACGGCTGCGGCTTCGGTCACTGCCAACGGCCACGAAGCTGTCCACCGCCCCGGCCACCTCGAGTTCGCCTGGGCGAACTCATCGGTCGTTGCGCGCCGCAAGCGGCGCGCCGCTACTTCTCCTCGCCGAGATCCATCGGCAGGGCCTGCGCCTCGTCCACCGCCGCGGCGAAGCGGGCGAACTCCGGGTAGGCGTCGACCGGGACCCGGGAGCGGCGGAGCTCGAGCCGGTCCTCCCGGACCAGCCGCCCTCCCTCGATCCGCTCCTCGCGCACGTAGCTCCCCTGCGGCGCCTCGACCCGGACCGGCGCGCCGGCGACGGGCGTCTCCCCGGGAGGCGGCGTCACCTCGACGCGCAGCGAGGAGCGATCGTCCACGCCGAGGAGGAGCGGCGACTCGCGGGAGGCGAGCGGCGCGAACCGGGCGGTCAGCCGGGCCGGGTACGGGACGTCGTCGATCACCAGGCGGCCGCCGGAAGGGCGGGCCAGCTCGGCGACGCGGGCGCGGTAGCGGATGACGAGGGGCGCGGCCGAGTCCTTCTCCCCCTCGAAGCGTACATCCTGGAGCTGGAGCGAGCGGAAGCTTCGGGAGAGCGCCCGCTCGAGGGCGCGGCGCCGCCCGGTCTCGTCGAGCTGCTCGATGGCCCCCTTGGCCCCCGCTCCCTCGAATCCGCGGTAGGTCTCGATCCCCTCGATGGTGGCGTCGCCCCCGGCGTCGACCTGGATCTTCAGGACCACGTCGCTGCGGTCCACGGCCGGGACCGCCGGCGTCCGCTCGCGGCGCAGGGTCTCGCCCGGACGCGGCAGCACCAGCGCCTCCGAGTCGAGGGCCCCGGGCGGGAGCGCCCCGAAGGGCGCCCAGCGGGTCGTGGGGTCGAGCCAGAGGACCTTCCCGTCCACCTCGGCGCGCACCACAGGCACCGCGTACAGGTCGAGGCGCGGGAAGAGCCAGGGCTGGGGATCGACGTAGAACGGCCGGACCAGCGCCACCCGCGCCGGGACCCCGAGGGCGTCGAGCAGCGCCACCAGGAGCAGGAGCCGGTTCCCGCGGCCGCGAGAGAGGATGTGGCTCGCCTGGTCGGCGAAGGGGCCGGTCCCGTCCACCTTCTCCATCGCCGCCTGGTAGGCGGCGCGCACCAGCGCCTCGCCGGTTCGCGGCGACGCGCCGGCGGGATACCGGAGGGTGCGGGCCAGCGCCTCGACCTCGCGCCCGGGACGCACGCGCTCGGGGAAGGCGTCGGCCGCCGAGAGGGCGAGGCCCTCGATTCCCTCCCCCGACCCCGCCATCACCATGGAGACGAACTCGGAGATCCCCGGGGAACTGGGCTCGCTCACCAGCGCCGGGGCCCGGTGGGCCTCGGCCCGCATCACGTCGCGGCCGCCCTCCCGGACCACCTCTGGCCGGGCCTTCCGCCGGGCGTCCACCTGCAGCGCGCCGGCCGGCGCGGCCACCGTGTAGGTCGAGAGGAAGAAGGGCAGGTCCTCCCCCTTGAAGAAGAAGGGGTCGGAGATCCAACCCGGGGAGGCCGGACGGCGGGTCGGGTGGGAGCGCATCCACTCGACCTCCAGGTAGTCGCCCGGCTCGAGGCCGGCCGCCGAGAGGGTGCGCTTGTCCCCTCCGTGCACCTCCGGCTCGAGGATCCGGCCGTCGCGCTTGCGGGTCTCGAGCTTGAGCACGGTGGCGCCCGGCGGGATCTCCACCTCGCCCCACTTCTCCACGCCGCGCGCGTCGTGGACGTGGATCACCTGGTGGGTCCGCTCGGTGGTGGAGCCGTCGGGCCAGGCCTCCACGGCGGCGGCGTCGAGCACCAGCGAGGCCGGCGTGGTGACCGGGATCTTCGCGGCCTCGTAGGCGCGGATGGTGGCCGGACCGTCGACCGCCAGGTCGGCGAGGACCTCGCGCCCGTCCTCCAGCGCCAGCGCGCGCCGCAGCACGAGATCCGATCCGTCGAGCGCGAGGGCGCGCTCCCGCGCCGCACGCGCCTCGCCCTTCCGCCCCGCGAGCTCCAGCACCTCTCCCAGCCGTCGCTGGATCTGCGCGTCCACCGGCCAGATGCGGGCCAGGTCCTCGAGCTCGGCCGCCGCCGCCCCGAGGTCGCCCTGCGCGACCTTCACGCCGGCGAGCGCCGTCCGGGCGTCGATCCGGGCCGGGCCGGCGCGGACGATGGCGGTCCACGCGGCCGCCGCCCCGGCCAGGTCTCCGCGGGCGCGGCGGTGCTCCGCCACCCGCTCGGCCCCTCCGGGGCAGCGAGCCAGCGCGGCGATGGCCTCGTCCTGGAGCGCGATGGCGTCCCGTCGCGAGGCCATCTCGGCGAGCATGCTGGACCCGGCGCAGCTTCCCGCCCGGGAGGCCTCCATCACCAGGCTCTCGGCCGCCTCGGGATGGCTCCGCGCGCCGAGCAGCGCCGCCCTCACCAGGCGGGCCCTGGGCCGGGCCGCGACCTTCTCGGGCAGGCCGGCGAGCAGCACCTCGGCGTCGTCGAGACGCCCCCCCGCCATCGCCACCTCGGCGAGGACGAGGCGCGTGGCCGAGTCGCCCGGGTCGAGGCGGGAAGCCTCGCGCCAGTCGGCCTCGGCCTTCGCCCGCGAGATCCGCTCGGCCAGGGACGGGTCGCCGGAGAGGGCGTCGCCGCGGGCCGCCCGCACGGGGGCCGCGCCGGGCGCGATCCCCGCGGCCTCGTCGAGCAGGAGGAGCGAGGCCTGCCGGTCGTTCTCCAGCCGGTCCTTGGCGGCGACGAGGCGCGACAGCACGGGGCCGCCCTCCGGCTCGAGCAGGTCGGCGAGCGCCCTCGCCCCCAGGACCGCCGCGGGGAGCTCGCCCTTCACCGTCGCCGGACCGGGACCGGCGGCCGCCTTCCAGGAGACGTCGGACGCGGCGCCGTCCTCCCGCGCCAGGGAGAGCGCCAGGTTGGCCCGCCCACCGCCCCGGGTGAGCTTCACCAGGAACCGGTGGTTGCCCGGAACGAGCTCGATGGGGAGGAGCTGGACGGCCGACGGCCAGCCCGCCCAGGAGCGCCGCTCGGCGACCGGGCGCCCGTCGACGAAGACCCGGATGGACGCGGTCGTTCCCACCGCGAGCAGGTAGCGCCCGCCGCGCCCGGCCGTGGCGTCGGCGGCCACGTACCAGACGTCGCCCGGGATCGACTCGCCGTCGAGGGAGAGGGCGCCATCGGGAGCCGGAAGGGGGCGTGCCCCGGCGGGAGGCCAGGTCCCCTCCTCCGGCGGGAAGGCGCGGTCGAGCTCCAGCGCGTGGAAGGCTCCGAACGGGCCTGCGAGCATCCATGCGTCGGCGACGCCGTTCTGCCGGCGCGTGCCGGCCGCGTCGGCGAAGGCGGCGCGCATCTCGGCGATGGCCGCGCGGACGACCCGGGCCCGGTAGGCGGCCGAGCCGGGGAGCCGGGTCCCGTCGAGCGCCCGTCCGAGCGCCGCGTCCACCTTGTCGGCCACCGGCGGCGAGGCGAGGGAGAGCTCCCCGAGCCGGCGCAGCGCGACCAGCGTGAGCGGGTGGCGGGGCGCGGCCGCCACGATCGCGAGCAGCGCCTCGGCCTCCGCCTCTCCGTCGAGCGACCGCTCGGCCAGCATGGCCTCGCCGAGGAGCGGCCAGGGGTCGGACGGATCGCGCACCGCATCTGCCCGGAAGCGGGTGGCGGCGGCGGCCGGGTCTCCCCGCCCCAGCCAGGCGTCGAAGCCGGAGGGGCCCGCCGCGGCGAGGCCGGGGAACGGAAGGGCGGAGAGGACGGCGAGGAGGAGCGCCGGGAGGGCGCGGCGGGGTCCGCTCACGGCTTGCCTCCCCCGGCGCGGACGAGCCGCACGGTGCGCAGGAGCGTGCGGTCCACCCCGGCGAGGAACTCCCGGAAGGCCGGGTAGTCGGCGACCGCGATGCGTCGTTTCGAGATCTGGAGGGAGCCCCGGGCGACGAGCACGTTCCCCTCCATCTGGAGCGAGACCGACCAGGCGCCGAACGGCCCCTCGCGCCGCTCCGGCGGGGGCAGGGAGGCGGGCGCCATCCCGGGCGGCAGCTCCCAGCGGAGCGCGAAGCGGGTCTCGAACGGGCTGTTCAGGACCAGGTCGTGGCGCCGCTCGGAGAGGGGCGCGAAGCTCTCCATCCAGTTCTGCCCCTGGCCGAACGGGGCCAGCGCGAGCCCGCCGTTCTCGGGGCGGGCCAGGCGCGGCACCGCGATCCGGAAGCGGACCGTGACGTCGTCCTCGATGCGGGAGAGGTCGCTCGTCTCGGCCGACTCCACCCGGAGGCCGGGGAAGGTCCGGGCGAAGCTCTGCTCCAGCGCGCCGCGCCGGCCGCTCTCCGACTGGTATCCACGGCGGAAGGCCGGGGCCTGCACCCCGACGACCGTGAGGCTGCCCTCCGCGGTGGCCGAGCCGTCCGCCGAGAGCACGCCGCGGATCTCGGTCTCGACCCGGTCGTCGCCGGGCCTCGCCTCGGGGAGCTTCAGGAAGGTGGGCGGCGCCCCGGGGTTCACGACCAGCGCGGTGGCGCCCCGGTCCTCGGCGGGCAGCTCGCGCGAGCCGGAGCCGGTGGCCGTGCCGTCGAGCCAGAGATCGAACTCGGGGACGTAGAGGATGGCGTGGTTGAAGACCGCCAGCGACGCCGGCTCCGGGGGGAGGTTCCCCAGCCGGCTCATGCGCAGGAGCACGATGCGCGAGTCGATGCCGGCCGCCTCGAGCAGCGCGTGCATCAGGCTCGCCTTGTCCTTGCAGTCGCCGAAGCGGCGGGTGAGCACCTGCTCCACCTGGTAGGGCTTGTAGCCGTGGATGCCGAACTCGAGCCCGACGTAGCGGGTGCTCGTCACCACCTCGTCGTAGACCGCCTTGACGATCTCGCGCCGAAGCTCCTTCTCCCCGAGGGCGGCGCTCCCCGGGCGGGCCCGCACCGCGGCCACGATGCGGGCCGACTCGGCGCGCACGCCCGGGCCGGGGCGAAGCTGCTCGCGCACCAGCCCCTCGTAGAACCGGGCCACGTCGTCCCAGGAGGCGTAGGTGGAGACGTGGACCGACTCGGAGGACTCGGACGGCCCGGGCATCCCCGGCTCGGGCAGGATGCGGGGCAGGTCGGTGGCGGTCCAGCGGTACTCGCGGACGCCGCCCGGCAGGTCCTTCACGGAACGTGACAGGCGGGGGACCTTCGGGTCGCTCGAGTGGATGGGGCGGGACGCGGGGGCGAGCAGGACGTAGTCCATCCGCTCCTTGCGTGTACCGTCCGTGAAGGAGACCACCTCGCCGAAGTAGTCGGACAGTAAATTTTCCCCGGCCACGTCGTCCACCCGCCAGGAGAGCTCCAGCACGTCGCCCGGGGCGATGGCCGGGACCACCACCTGGCGGACGCGGGTGTCGTAGTAGAGCCGGTACCAGGGCTCGCTCGTGCTCCGGTCCCCCTCCTGGTGGGTGTCCACCATCGATCCGTCCGGCTTCCAGACCCGGGCCCGCTCCACGCGGATGTCCTGGCGCCCCGGCACGTAGCCGATGGGGTGGGCGCGCAGGGAGTCGGCGCCGCGCTGGGTGTAGGCCTTGGCCACGAGCTGGAAGGTGGTGGACGAGAGGCCGGAGGGGTGGACGCGGGTGACCTTGGTCTCGGAGAGGACGGCGGAGTCCTCGTCGCCGCGCCGCGGCGGGGGCGACTTCGCGAGCGCCGCCGCGTCCACCAGGTAGGGCGTCTCGTAGCGCTCCCGGTCCGGCTCGAGCTGGCGGGTGAGGTCCTTCAGCTGGGTGCTCTGGGGCTTCAGGTCGAAGGCCACCTGGAGGGAGGCGAGCGCTTCCCCGCGCCGGCCGTCCCGCAGGAGCTGCCGGCCACGCCGCTCGTGCACCTCCGCCTCGTCGGGGGAGAGGCGCGCGGCGACCAGGTAGTCGGCCTCGGCCGCCTCGGCCCGCCCGTTGGCGGCGAGCAGGTCGGCGCGCCGGAGCCGGAGGAAGGGATCGCCCGGCGAGAGGCGCACGGCGTCGTCGAGGAGCGCGAAGGCCGCATCGAGCTCGCCCCGCCGGACGTGCAGCGAGGTGAGGGCCGACCGCGCCGCCCCGTCGTCGTACCGGAGCGCCAGCACCCGCCGGTAGCCGCGCATCGCCTCCTCGGTCCGGTCGAGCTGGCGCGCGGCCCGGGCGCCGAGCTCGACGGCGCCCGGCTGCTCGGGGAAGGACTCGGCCAGGCGCTGGAGCTCGACCTGCGCGCGGGCCGGGTAGCCGACCTGGTCCCAGGCCTGCGCCAGCACCGCGCGGGGAGCCGCCCAGCCCGGCCAGTCCCGGGCGAGCGGCTCGAGGCGACGGACCGCCTCGTGCGGACGCCCGTGCCGGAGCTCCTCCTCGGCCAGCGCGAGCCGCGCCACCGGGTGGTCCGGGGAGGCCCGGAGGGCGGCCTCGAGGTACTCGCGCCTGCGGTTCGGATCCTGGTCCTCGAGGCGCGCGGCGAGAAGCTGGGCACCGGCGTCGCCCGGGAGGAGCTCGGCGGCCCGGCGCGCCTCCCGCGCCGCGGCGTGCTCGGAGAGGTCCTCGGGCAGCTTCTCGGCGAGCGCCGTGGCCAGGTCCATGCGGGCCTTCCCCTGGGCCGGCCCCTTCGCCCGGGAGGCCCGCTTCGCGAGCTCGGCCACGAGCGAGACCACCGGCACCGGCCGCGGGGCGGCGCCCGACGCGATGGGCGGGATGGGCGGCATCGTCGCGGCCGTGGGGGCGAGCGGCCCCCCCGCCGGATCGGTGAGCCGCACCGCGAGGGCCATCTCGCCCTGATCCTGCGCCAGCTTGACCAGGATCCGGTTCGGCCCCTTCCGCAGCGTGATCTCCACCGCCGCCTGGTCGAGGCGCGCCGGGTGGTAGGCCCGGTCCTCCAGGACCTTCACGCCGTTCACCCAGACCCGGAACGCGCCGCTCGCGCCGATCCAGAGCCGCGCCCTGCGCTCCCGGTCGACCTGGGGCACGGCGAGTGCGTAGACCACCGCCTCGTGCTGCGGGCGGACGGCGGTGCCGATGGTGGCGATGCCGGACCACTCCAGCTCGGGCGGAAGGGCCCGCCAGCCGATCTCCCGCGCCTTCCCCGGGAACCGGGCCTCGAGGTCGATGCCCTTCTCGGGCGGAAACTCCCGGTCGAGCCCGGCGCGCCCCTCGTTGTCGAAGGGACCGGCGATCCACCAGCCCTGGAGGAAGCCCAGCCGCTGCCGCTCGGCGCGGGCACGGTCCTCCCGCCCGAGCGCCCCCTCGATCCCGGAGAGGTACCAGCGCGCGAGGGAGCGAACCTCGGCGTGGGCCTTCGGGTCGTCGGCGATGGCCCGGTAGGCCGCCGCGATGCGGGGGAGGTCGGTGAGGGTGGGCTCGAGCTCGTGGATCCGGGCCAGCGGCACGATGGCGGCGGGGTCGTCGTGGAGCCGGCGGAGGTCGGCCGCGGAGCGCTCGAAGGTCGCGGCCGAGGGATCGCCCGGCGCCGGGACGGCGGGGGGCGACCCGGCGGCGAGGAGCGCCAGGGGGAGGAGCAGGGCGGTGACCGACACGCAGGGAGTCTAACCCCGGAACGGGCCGTGCATTCCGGCGATCGCCCCATTCCCTCGTCAGCCGGCGCGGGCCAGGGCGGCCACCACCACGCTCCGCGCCCCGGCGTCCCGGAGCGCCCGGGAGGCCGCCTCCACGGTGGCTCCGGTCGTCACCACGTCGTCGACGAGCACGAGGTCCCGCCCCGCCACCGCCCGCGAAGCCGCGAAGGCCCCGGCCACGTTCCGGGCCCGCGCGGCGCGGTCGTTGCCCACCTGCGGCGGGGTCTCCCGGATCCGGCGGAGCACACCCCGGACGAGCGGCCGCCCCGACGCCCGGGCCAGGGCCGCCGCGAGGAGCATGGCCTGGTCGTAGGTCCGCTCGATGCGCCGGCGCCGGCCGAGCGGGACCCAGACCAGCGCCGCGCCCCCGGGGAGCGCGATGCGCCCCGCGAGCCAGCGCCCCAGGGGTCCGGCCGCCTCGGCCCGCCCGCCGTACTTGAGGGCGTGCACCGCGTCGGCGATGGGACCGCCGAAGAGGGCGCCGGCGCGGACGCCGTCGTGGAGGTCGGGGGCGGGGTCGATCGCCCCGTCGCACACCGCGCAGAACGGCGAGGGCGGCTCCGGGTCCTCGCCGCAGGCCGGACAGCGCGGGGGGAACGCCAGGTCGAGCAGCGCGCCGCCGAACTCCGCCAGCGCGCCGCCCACCTCACTTCACCAGGAGTCCGAGCCCCTTCATCTCCCTGGGCTGGGGGAGCCCGAGGACCTGGAGGGCGGTGGGGGCCACGTCGGCGAGCACGCCGTCCTGGCGGAGCTTCGCGCCGCGCAGGTCGGGATCGGCCAGGATGAAGGGCACCGGACCGAGCGTGTGGGCGGTGTGGGGCTCGCCGGTCACCGGGTCCACCATCATCTCGGCGTTGCCGTGGTCGGCGGTGACGAGCATGGCCATGCCGGCCTCGCTGGCCGCCGCCCAGAGCCGTCCGATGCACTCGTCGACGACCTTCACGGCCTTCACCGCCGCGTCGAGCCGGCCGGTGTGGCCGACCATGTCGGCGTTGGCGAAGTTCACCAGGATGAAGCCGTAGCGGCGGGTGCGGATGGCCTCGACCACCTTGTCGGCGACCTGGCGCGCGCTCATCTCCGGCTTCTCGTCGTAGGTCTTCACGTCGCGCGGGCTGGGCACGAGCGCGCGGTCCTCGCCGGGGAAGACGGTCTCGCGCCCGCCGTTGAAGAAGAAGGTGACGTGCGCGTACTTCTCGGTCTCGGCGCAGCGCAGCTGCTTCAGGCCGGCCCGCGACACGATCTCCGGGAAGATCTCGGTGGGCTGCTCGGGAGGGAAGGCGGCGGGCAGGTCGAAGGTCTCGTCGTACTGCGCCATGCCGGCGAAGGCGGAGAGGCGGGGGCGCGCCGCGACGTCGAAGTCCTTGAAGTCGGCCTGCATGAAGGCGCGGGTGATCTCCCGGGCCCGGTCGGCGCGGAAGTTGAAGAAGACCAGAGCGTCGCCGTCGCGGATCCGCGCCACCGGCTCCCCTCCCCCGTTCACGACCACGGTGGGCTTCACGAACTCGTCGGTCTCGCCGCGGGCGTAGGCCTGCTCGACGGCGTTCACGCCGGAGGTGGCCTTGAACCCCTCCGAGCGGACCATGGCGTCGAAGGCCTCCTTCACCCGGTCCCAGCGCTTGTCGCGGTCCATGGCGAAGAAGCGCCCCATGACGGTGGCCACCTTGCCGTAGCCCTTCTCCTTCATGCGGTTCTCGAGGGCCTGGACGTGGCCGAGCCCGCTCCTGGGCGGCGTGTCGCGCCCGTCGAGGAAGGCGTGGACGTAGGACTTCGCCACCCCCTCGCGCCGGGCCAGCTCGAGCAGCGCGTGGAGGTGCTCCCCCTGGCTGTGGACCCCGCCGTCGGAGACGAGCCCCATGAAGTGCACCGCGCCGCCGACCGCCTTGGCCTTGCGCACCGCCTCGAGCAGCGCGGGGATCTGGAAGAAGGAGCCGTCCTCGATGGCGCGGTTGATGCGCACCAGGTCCTGGTAGACGATCCGCCCGGCCCCCAGGTTGGTGTGCCCCACCTCGGAGTTGCCCATCTGGCCGTCGGGGAGTCCGACGGCGAGACCGGAGGTCCGCAGCGCGGTCGACGGGTAGTCCCGCACCAGCGCATCCATGTTGGGCGTGCCGGCGATGGCGATGGCGTTGGCTTCGCGCTCGACGCGGATCCCCCATCCGTCGAGGACGACGAGGAGGACGGGCTTCACCTGGGGCAATGGAACCTCGCTGGGCGCGCCTTCGCGCGCCGGGAATGGAGGGGAAAGCCTAGGCCACGCCCTCCCCGTACTCAAGGGAACTCCCGGGGCTCATGCGAGAGCCGGGCCAGCCGGTCCGGGGTCCGTGAAAATCACTTATGGTACGGCTCGCCGCGGAGGATGGTGAAGGCCCGGTAGAGCTGCTCGACGAGGACGAGCCGGGCCAGCCGGTGGGCGAGCGTGAGGCGGGAGAGGCAGAGGGTCTCGGCGGCCCGGGTCCGGACGGCGTCGCCGTGCCCGTCCGACCCGCCGATGACGAGGGTCACGTCCCGGGCCCCCTCCACCCAGGCGCCGACCCGCCGGGCGAAGGCCAGGCTGTCGTGCTCCTTGCCCCGCTCGTCGAGGAGCACCACCCGCTCCCCGTCCTCGATCCGGTCGAGGAGCGAGGCGCCCTCCTCGTCCCGGGCCCGGGGCGTGCCGGCGGCCTTGCGGGCCTCGGGGACCTCCTCCACCGCGAACTTCACGTAGCGGGTGATGCGCTTGGCGTACTCCTCGACGGCCGGGGCGTAGAGCCCGGACCGGTCCTTGCCGACGGAGAGGAGGCGGATGCGCACGGGGCGAGTCTACCGCGCCCGGCTCCGTCAGTGCCGAAGGGCGCGCCGCGCCGCCTCGGCCAGCACGTCGAAGGGCTGGGCGCCGACGACCCGCTCGTCCCCGATGTCGAAGGTGGGGATCCCGGTCACGCCCGCCTGCGCCGCCTCGCGCCCCATCGCGGCGACCCGCTCCAGGATCTCCGCCTCGCGACTCCCCCGGACGGCGAGGTCGCCGTCGAGCCCCGCGTCGGCCGCCACCCGGGCCAGCACGGCGTCGTCCTCGAGGTCGAGCCCGTCGCGCCAGTAGGCGTCCATGAGGCCGTCGCGGACCTCGTGGAGCCGCCCCTTGCCGCGGGCCCACTCGGCCAGCGCCAGCGCCTTGCGGGTGTTGGGCTTGTGGGCCGGGACCACCATCCCGGAGACGCCCTGCGACTTCGCGAAGTCGATCAGGTAGGGGCGCATCTTGCGCACGCGCTCCGCGCCGAACATCTGCTCGAGCGGGACGCCGCCCACCGGGATGCCGGGGTGAAGCTCGAAGCCACGCCAGTCGAGAGAGACGTCGAATTCCGCCTGCAACCTGACCAGGTTGCCTTGCTCCGCGATGAAGCAGAACGGTCAGACGAAGTCGGACCAGATTCGTATCGGGATCGCCATGCGCCGGACCCTAACCGGGATCATGATCCTCCGCATGACCGCGACCCCGAAGACCAAGACCCCCTCCATGGAGATCCGCAAGCGCGTGGCGCTGGTGGCCCATGACAACAAGAAGGAGGACCTGCTCGACTGGGCCCGCTTCAACCAGGGCACCCTCTCCCGCCACGAGCTCCTCGGCACCGGGACCACCGGCAAGCTCATCCAGAGCCGGCTCGGGCTCGAGGTGACCCGGCTCCTCTCCGGACCGATGGGCGGCGACCAGCAGCTCGGAGCGATGATCGCCGAGGGCAAGCTCGACGTGCTCATCTTCTTCTGGGATCCGCTCGAGCCCCACCCGCACGACACCGACGTGAAGGCGCTCTTGCGGATCGCGGTGCTCTACAACATCCCCACCGCGTGCAACCGGGCCACCGCCGACTTCATCGTCTCCTCCCACCTCATGGCGGAGACCTACGGGGGGCCGCTGGGGGGCGTCGCCGGGCTTCCGGTGAAGGCCACGGTCTGACGGAGCCGGTCGATCCAGGCCATCCCGAGCTGCTAGTCTCCGGCGCGCTTGGACGTCTCCCTTCCCGCGCTCGCGCTCCTCGTCGTCGCCTCCTTCGTGGCCGGGACCGTGGACGCCATCGCCGGGGGCGGCGGGCTCATCACCCTGCCCGCCCTCCTCGCGGCCGGGCTCCCGCCGGCGCTGGCGCTCGGGACCAACAAGGGGCAGAGCGTCTTCGGGTCGGGCGCGGCGCTGCTCCGCTACGCGCGGGCCGGCCTGGTGGACGGCCGGCTGGCCTGGGTCACCTTCCCGGCCGGGCTGCTGGG
>JBAXVO010000095.1:0-12283 GCA_037129355.1 Deltaproteobacteria bacterium
GACGTCGAGGTGACGGCCGGCCGGGTCCGCGGGCTCGTCCTCGCCGACGGCCGCACCCTCCCCTGCGACCGGCTCGTCCTCGCTCCCGGCAACAGCGCGCGGGAACTCTACGAGCGCTTCGTCGAGCGGGGCTGGCCCATCGAGGCCAAGCCCTTCGCGGTGGGATTCCGGGTCGAGCACCCGCAGTCCCTCATCGACCGGATCCAGTACGGCAGGGCGGCCGGCATCGAGGGGCTCCCCGCGGCCGACTACCGGCTCGCCGAGAACCCCTCCGTGGGCGGCAAGCCCCGCGGGGTCTTCTCCTTCTGCATGTGCCCGGGCGGCGTGGTCGTGCCGACCCCCACCGAGCCGGAGATGCAGGTCACGAACGGCATGTCCAACTCGGGGCGCTCCTCGCCGCTCGCCAACGCCGGGCTCGTGGTCGCGGTCTCCCCCGACGACTTCGCCGCGGAGGGCTTCACCGGTCCGCTCGCCGGGCTCGAGTGGCAGCGCAAGTGGGAACGCGCCGCCTTCGTCCTGGGCGGGGGCGGCTACCAAGCGCCGGCGCAGCGGCTCGCCGCCTGGCTCGCCGGACGCCCCGGCGAGCCGCCCGGGAAGAGTTCCTACCGTCCCGGGCTCACCCACGCCGACCTCTCCCGGCTCTACCCGCCCCAGGTCCACGAGGCGCTGCGCGCCGCGGTGCGGGGCTTCGACCAGCGCATGCACGGCTTCGTGTCGCCCGACGCGCTGCTCATCGGGATCGAGAGCCGCACCAGCGCCCCGTGCCGCCTGGCCCGGGGCGAGGACCTGCAGGCGCCCGGGATCGCGGGGCTCTACCCGGCGGGCGAGGGAGCCGGCCACGCCGGCGGGATCGTCTCGTCGGCGGTCGACGGCATGAAGGCCGCCGACGCCATCTGCCGGGAACTGGGAAGCTGACCGGCCGGCGGCCGGCTACTTGCCGGCCCGGCCGTAGGCGTCCTCGAGCCGGACCACGTCCTGCACCTCCGGCGTGGAGACCTCGAGGATGTCGCAGTCGGTGATGGCCACCATGCGGTGCTTGGTGAAGGGCTTCACGTGGTAGCTCTCGCCCGGGCGCATCACGTGCTCGACGAGCCCCTCCCCCTCGTCGAGGACGAGCCGCAGCTCACCGCTCCACAGGTGGATCGTCTCGTCCTTCTTCTCGTGGTACTGGAGCGAGAGCTTGTGGCCGGCCTTCACGTGGAGGAGCTTCCCCACGTACCGCTCGGTCTGGGCCCACCACAGCTCGTGTCCCCAGGGCTTCTCGACGCGCTTCGGCTGGTCGAACTTCTTCATGGGCGCGAATCCTAGCTCAGTTGTTGAGGGCGACGAATCCCTTGGCCCCGGTGCTCCGCTCGAACTCCTTGAGGTAGCGATCGGCCGCGTCCCTGGTCTCGAAGGAGCCCAGGCGGACGCGGTACCAGCGCCCCTTGCCGGGCACGTCGGCCACCGTCACCCGGGCGCCGCGCGAAGCGTACTTCGCCGCGATCCGGTCGGCCTCGAACCGTTCCTGGGTGGAGCCGACCTGGACCACGAAGCCTCCCCGGGCCGGCGCCGGCTTCGCCGCCGGGGTCGCCGGAGGTGCGGTCGGCGTCGCGACCGGAACGGGGGGAGCCACCTGGGCGGCCGGGGGGGTGACCACGGTCGCGAGGGCGGCGGACGGCGCGGCCGCCACACCCGGGACCGATGGGCCCGGCGGGCCAGGGGACGGCACGACGGCGGTGGTCGGCTGGACCTTCGGAACCGGCGGGGCCTTCGGTTCCGGCTGGTACTTCGGTCCCGGCGGGAGCCGGTCCGGCCCCGGCCCGGGGCGCACCAGGTCATTCCCGGCGTTGAGTATCGGCGGCGGTTCCCCTCCGTCCGGGCGAGTCGCCTGGTCAAACGCGTCGAGCCCCTGTGCGGGGGCCGGGGCCGCCGCGGTGGCGCGGGGGGGCGCGGCCGGCCGCTCCGCCATCCGCTGCCCCGTCGAGTGGCCGAGGAGGAAGGCGAGGCCGAGCGCGCCGAGCGACCCAAGGGTCACCCCGGCCACCTGCCGTGCGTCGAGGGAGAAGTCGAACCGCTCCCGTGCTGGTCTGTTTCCCGTCATGGTCCGCCCCGGGGGGGCGGCCCGATTCTAGACGTCTTCCGGGAGGTCTCTACTTTCCATCCGCTCGGGGGCCGAGACCCCCAGGATGCCGAGGCCGTTGGCGAGCACCTGCTTGAGCGACCGGGCCAGGGCGAGCCGGGCCGAGGTCTTGACCGGGTCGGCCCCGATGAAGCGCTCGCCGGTCCGCTTCCCCTGCGTGTAATAGGAGTGGAAGGCCCCGATGGTCTCCTGCAGCCAGAAGGCGACCCGGTGCGGTTCCCATGCGAGCGCCGCCCCGGCCACCAGGTCCGGGAAGGACAGGATGCGCTTCACGAGGTCCATCTCCTCGGGGGCGGTGAGCACGGCCAGCGTCTCGGCGTCGAAGCGGGCCTCCGGCGCGCCCGCCTCGGCCGCCTTCTCGAGGATGCGGGCCAGCCGGGCGTGGCCGTACTGGACGTAGAAGACCGGGTTGTCGAGGGTCTGGCGCTTGGCCAGCTCGATGTCGAAGTCGAGCTGCGCGTCGGCCCGCCGGGTGAGGAAGATGAAGCGGGTGGCGTCGCGCCCCACCTCGTCCACCACCTCCTGCAGCGACACGACCGTCCCGGCTCGCTTCGACATCTTCACGGCCTCGCCGCCGCGGGTGAGGTTCACCATCTGGATGAGGACGACGTGGAGGTCGTGGCGCGACGCCCCGAGCGCCTCCAGGGCCGCCCCCAGGCGGGCCACGTAGCCGCCGTGGTCGGCGCCCAGCACGTCGACGAGCTGATCGGCGCGCTGCCGCTTGTCCCAGTGGTAGGCGATGTCCGCGCAGAAGTAGGTGGGCGTTCCGTCGGCCTTCTTCACCGGCCGGTCGACCTCGTCCCCGTGGAGCGACGAGCGGAAGAGGAGCAGGTCCTCGGCCTCGCCGATCCCCTCCTCGTTGGGGGCCCCGGCAACCGGCACCGGAAGTCCCTTCTTCGACTTGGGGGGTGGGAGCTTGCCCCAGTAGACGAGGTCCTTCGCCTCGAGCTCGACCAGGAAGCGCTGCACCGTCCCGGAGTCGTAGAGCCGCTTCTCCGAGGTCCACACGTCGAACGAGATCTGGATCGCGGCGAGGTCGGCGCGGATCATCCCGAGGACGTGGGCCACCGCCCGGTCCCGGAACAGGTCGAGCCACTCGGACTCGGGTGCGTCGAGGAAGCGCGGGCCGTATTCGGCCTGGAGCGACCGGGCGATCTCGATGACGTACTCGCCCGGGTAACTCCTGGGCGGCATGGTCACCGTGCGTCCCAGGAGTTCCTGGTAGCGCAGGTGCACCGAGCGCGCGAGCGTCTGGACCTGGGCGCCGTAGTCGTTGACGTAGTACTCCCGCGTGACGGCGTGGCCGCTCCAGTCGAGCAGGCTCGCCACCGCGTCGCCGGTGACCGCGCCGCGGCCGTGCCCGACGTGCATGGGGCCGGTGGGGTTGGCCGAGACGAACTCGACGATGACCTTCTTCCCCTTCCCCACCTCGCTGCGGCCGAAGGCCGCTCCCTGCCGCACCACCTCCGGGAGCGCCGCCAGCCAGACCTCCGGGCGCAATTTCAAGTTCACGAACCCGGGGCCGGCGATCTCGAGCGAGGCGATGGTGCGCCCCCCGTCCACGGCCTGCATGGCCTCGATGATCCCCTGCGCGAGTTCCCGGGGCGGGCGGCCGGCGGCCTTGGCGAGCACCATGGCGGCGTTGACGGCGAAGTCGCCGTGACGGGGATCGCGGGGCGGGTCGACGGTGAACGGCGTGGAGAGCGCGGGCCAGCGCCCCTCGGCCGCGCCGCGGGAGAGCGCGTTCCGCACGATGTCGACGACGTGTTGTCGCATGGGGGCACGGTCATACCCGCGCCCGGCGCGGCGGGCAAGCGGCGGCCCCGACCGGTCGCCGCCTCAGGCGTAGGCGTCGAAGATCCCGCAGCGGGGGCAGCGCCAGGCCCGCACCGCGCTCCCGCCCCCGCAGCGGCGGCAGCGCAGGAGCCCGGCGCTCCGCAGCAGGGCCGCCGCCATGAGGTCGTGCCGGCCGGCGAGCTCGCCCGGACCCGGAGGGGCCGCCTCGCGCAGGAGCTCGCGGAGCGCCAGGGTGACCTCGCCGTCGTGGTCCCCCTCGAGCGCATCGCGGAGCGGGGCGAGGGCCTCGGCGGGGCGCCCGGAGGCCACCAGCGTACGCCCCCGCAGGGTGAGGATCCGGGCGTCCCCCGGCCTCGACTCCAGGGCACGGTCGAGGACGCGGGCGGCCCGCCCGGGCGGAAGGGCCGACAGGGCGGGCCAGGCGAGCAGCGCCGCCTCGGGCGCGGCGGCGAGGGCGCGGTCGAGCGCCCCCTCGGCCCCCTCCCCGTCCCCTCCGGCGGAGAGCCCCTCCGACAGCGCCAGGAACGCGTCGGCCGAACCGGGGTCCGCCTCGACGGCCTCCCGCGCCGCGGCCAGCGCGACCGCCGGATCGGACTCCCGGAGTTCCCGGCTCTGGCCGGCGAGCAGGTGGGCGAGCAGCCGCACGTCGGAGGGGCAGCGGGTCCGGTGGATCTCCACCGCCTCGGCGTGGCGCTTCTGGTCCACGAGCACGTCGCGCAGCCCCTCGGCCGCGGCGTCGTCGCCGGCCTGCACCAGCTTGCCGTAGCCCTCGGCCGCGTCGGCCAGCATGCCGGCGCGGCGGTAGTCGTCGGCGAGCTCCCGCTCCACCTCGGCACGCCGTCCCGCCGGGAGCCCCGGCCGGTGGAGCATGTTGCGGTGGAGGCGGATGGCCCGGGGGATGTCCCCCTCCCGCTTGAAGAGGTCGCCCAGCGCCAGGTAGGTCTCGATGGCCTCCGGGCTGGAGAGCCGGGCCGCGTCGGACAGGGCCTCGATGGCCGCGTCCGGATCGTCGGAGATCATCGAGCGGACGCCCTTCAAGTAGGCCCGCGCCTGCTCCCGGCGCCGGTGGAGCCGGTACCCGAGGACGGCGGCGACGACGGCCAGTCCGGCGGCGATGAGGAGCCAGTGCATGTCCGCCCGCGGGTCCTCGGCGCCCCTCAGGCGCCGAAGCCGTCCCGGATCCTCTTCCAGCTCTGGTCGAGGTGCTCGATCATCACCTTGGTGTCGGAGAGGACCGGCATGAAGTTGGTGTCGCCGTTCCAGCGCGGCACGACGTGCCAGTGCAGGTGGTCCTCGATCCCGGCGCCGGCCACCTTGCCCAGGTTCATG
Source organism: Deltaproteobacteria bacterium (assembly GCA_037129355.1). Lineage (GTDB taxonomy): Bacteria > Myxococcota > Myxococcia > Myxococcales > Anaeromyxobacteraceae > CAIOAK01. The sequence continues at coordinate 5,249 of JBAXVO010000095.1, forward strand.
CCGACGTTCATGCCCTCGGGAGCGTAGGCGCCCCGCACCACCGCCACCGCCCGGCGGAGCTCCTCCTGGAGGTCGGCGAAGTCGTCGGCGGGGAGGTCCTCGAGGCGGGAGACGTGCGCCCGGGGCACGACCAGCACGTGGCCGTTGTTGTACGGGAAGCGGTTCAGGATGGTGAACGACCGCGCCGACCGGTGCACGATCAGGTTGCGGTGGTCCGCCTCCTCCCCCTGCTCGGCGGGGAACAGGCAGAAGATGCAACCGGCGGGCTTCTCGGCCCGGATGAACTCCATCCGCCAGGGTGCCCAGAGCGGCTTTTCCACGATCCCTCCGCCTAGCGCGCCAGGAAGTAGACGCCCGGCCCCTCCGCCGTGGTGGTCTGGCGCTGGACCTCGGCCCGCAGCGTCTCGGCCACCGACTGGGCCATCTTCTGGGCCACGCCGCCGAGCAGGTCCTCGAGGAAGCGGGCCCGATCGTCGGGCGGGAAGACCAGCCGCGGCTCGCCGCGGATCTCTGCCAGCTCCTTGGCCAGGTCGACGGCGTCCTGGAAGCCGCCCAGCTCGTCCACGAGCCCGAGCTCGACCGCCTGCTCGCCGGTCACCACCCGTCCGTCGGCGAACTTCTCCACCTGCTCGACCGGCAGGTCGCGCCCCTCGGCCACCGCCCGGATGAACTGGCGGTGGATGCGATCGTTCAGGTCCTGCCAGTAGGCCCGGTCACTGGGCGTGAACTCCCGGAACGGGCTGCCGGCGTCCTTCATCTTGCCGGCGGTGACGGTGTTCATCTCCACGTCGATCTTGTGCATCAGCCCGCGGACGTTGGGGAAGGCGCTGATCACGCCGATCGACCCGGTGAGCGTGCCCGGCTCGGCCACGATCCGGTCGCACCCCATGGCCACGAGGAGGCCGCCCGAGGCGGCCACGTTGCCCATCGCGCAGACCACCACCTTGTCCTCGGCGAGCCGGCGCAGGCCGTCCAGGATCTCCTGGCTCGTGCCCACCGCGCCGCCCGGGGAATCGATGCGGACCACCACCGCCTTCATGTCGGCGTCGTCGGCGTAGCGCTTCACGACCTTGAGGAGCGGCTCCGACTCCACCGACCCGCGCCCCATGCCGATGGGCCCCTTGATGTCGACCACCCCGATGCGAGGACCGGAGGCGAGCCGCGGCGACTCCCCCTTCACCGCCCCGTAGGCCAGCCACAGGAAGGCGAAGAAGACCGCGAAGAGTCCGCCGAAGACGAAGAGCACCACCGCCAGGGCGGCCCGGTCGCGCCGCGGGGGCGGCTGGGGCGGGAGCGGAGGCTGTGCCCAGGCCGGCGGCGGCGGGCCCCATTGCGGCTGGGCGGCCCAGGGGGGCGGTGCGGCGGCCGGCGGAGGCGCCGGCGGGACCGGGGTGGTGGGCAGCGGCTCGGGATTCTCGTTCTCGCTCATGACCGCCGGAGAAGACCACGGGAGCCCGGGGGCCGCAACAGATCCCGAAAACGAGACGCGCACCGGCGCCAGGGGCGACCGATGCGCGTCAGGGTTGCGTCGCACAGCACCCTGGATGAAGCGGTGCGGTGGGGGGACTCTTGCGCCGGCTGAAGCCGGCGCCGTTACCCCTTGCGCCGGTTGAACTTCTCCATGAGGTCGCCGAGGCGGGCGCGGCCGTCGCCCTGCTTGCGCAGGTACTCGCGGTACTCGTCCTCGCCGCCGTCGCGGCTGAGCGCCTTGATGGACAGGGCCACCTTGCGCTCGTGGGAGTCGATGTCGATGACCTTGACCTCGACCTCCTCGCCCTCCTTGACCACGTCGTGCGGGTTCTCGACCCGCTCGTCGCGCATCTCGGAGACGTGGACGAGACCCTCGATGCCGGGCTCGATCTCCACGAAGGCGCCGAAGTCGGTCACCTTGGTGACGCGCCCCTTGAGGCGCGAGCCCACCGGGTGCCGGTCGGCCAGCGTCGTCCAGGGATCGGCCTGGTTCTGCTTGATGCCCAGGCTGAAGCGCTCGTTCTCGACGTCGATGTTGAGGACCACCGCCTCGACCACGTCGCCCTTCTTGAACTTCTCGCCCGGGTGCTTGATGCGCTCGGTCCAGGAGATGTCGGACACGTGCACCAGGCCGTCGATGCCCTCCTCGACGCCGACGAAGATGCCGAAGTCGGTGACGTTGCGGACCTCGCCGCGGATGACCGATCCGATGGGGTACTTGTCCTCGAGGAGCGTCCAGGGATTGGGCTCGATCTGCTTCATGCCCAGGCTGATGCGCTTGGCCTTCGGGTCGATGTCGAGGACGACGGCCTCGACCGGCTCGCCGGCGTTGAGGAGCTTGGAGGGGTGCTTCACGCGCTTCGTCCAGCTCATCTCGGAGACGTGGACGAGACCCTCGACGCCCTGCTCGAGCTCGATGAACGCGCCGTAGTCGGTGAGGCTGACCACCTTGCCCTTGACCCGCGTGCCGACCGGGTACTTCTCGTCGGCGCGGTGCCACGGGTCCTCCTGGATCTGCTTCAGGCCCAGGCTGACGCGCTCGCTGGCGGGGTCGAACTTGAGGACGACGACGCGGACCTCCTGGCCCACCTCGAACATCTCGCTGGGGTGCCCGATGCGGCCCCAGCTCATGTCGGTCACGTGGAGGAGGCCGTCGATGCCGCCGAGGTCGATGAAGGCGCCGTAGTCGGTGAGGTTCTTCACCACGCCCTTCAGGACCGCGCCCTCCTTCAGGTTCTTGAGGGTCTCCTTCTTCAGCTCCTCGCGCTCCTTCTCGAGCAGCACGCGGCGGCTGAGGACGATGTTCCCCCGCTTCTTGTTGAACTTGATGACCTTGAACTTGAACTTCTCGCCGATGAGCTTGTCGAGGTTGCGCACCGGGCGGATGTCGACCTGGGAGCCGGGGAGGAACGCCTTCACGCCGATGTCGACGGAGAGGCCGCCCTTCACGCGCCCGACGATCATGCCCTCGACGAGCTCGTCGCGCTCGCACGCGGCGGAGATCTCGTCCCAGATGCGCATCTTGTCGGCCTTCTCCTTGGAGAGGACGACCATGCCGGTGTCGTTCTCGCGCGACTCGACGAGAACCTCGACCTTGTCACCGATCTTGACCAGCGGTTCACCGCCGGGGACCGGGATGAACTCGTTCAGCGGAACCTGACCCTCGGACTTGTAGCCGATGTCGACGACCACGTAGTCCTTGGTGATCTGGATCACGGTGCCGCTGACGACGCGCCCCTCCTCGACCTGGCCGGTCCGAAGTTCGCTCTCGGCGAACATGGCGGCGAAGTCCTCGGAGCTGTCCTGCTCGGGCGTACGGATATTCTGATTCTCCATTCGATTGGAACCCGGTCCTGTGGGCTTGGGCCGACGGGGCGCACCGGAGGTCGCGCCCGGAATGCCGGCGAAAGCTGCAACGCCCCCTCATGTTGGCCTGCGCGTCGTCCCCGGGGAGCGAGGGACTTGGCGGGCCACCGGGACCACCCCGGCGGCGAAGGCGAAGGAAGCTACACGGGCGGGATCACAGCGTCAAGCGCGGCCCGCCCGCCGGCCATGGCCCCGAGCCGGGCCGCCACGCCGTCGATCACCCAGTCCGGGGTGGAGGCCCCGGCCGAGACGCCCACGATCGAGCAACCGGCGAACCACTCGGGGCTGAGTTCCTCCTCCGTCTCGACGTGCCAGGTGCGGGGCTGGATCTCCTTGCAGATCTCGGCCAGGTGGCGCGTGTTGGCGCTGTTCTTCCCGCCCACCACCACCACCGCGTCGACCTCGGCGGCGAGTTGCCGGGCGTCGGCCTGCCGCTCGTCGGTGTCCGCGCAGATGGTGTTCACCGCGCGGACCTCCTTGTGGCGCAGCGCGAGCGCGCCCACCACCCGCTCGAAGTCCGCGCCGATGCAGGTGGTCTGGGCGATGACGGCCACCTTCTTGGCATCGATGGGGGGGATCTCGGCGCCGGGCCGGACCACCGTGCAGGGCCCCTCGCCGTAGCTCACCACGCCCTTCACCTCGGCGTGGTTCGGATCGCCCACGATGACGAGGTGGTAGCCCTGGTGGGAGAGGCGCTGGGCCATGGCCTGCGGATATTTCACGTAGGGGCAGGTGCCGTCGACGACCTCGAGCCCGCGCTCCCGGGCGGCGTCGAGTTCCGGCTTCACCGCGCCGTGGGTTCGCACCACCACGGTGGTCCCCTGCTCGACCTCGGCGACCCGCTCCACCGTCCCCACCCCCATCTCGCGGGTGCGGGAGACGAACTGCGGGTTGTGGATGATGGGCCCCAGCGTGACGACCGGCGTCTGCCGCTCGTTCGCGACCTCCATCAGCTGATCGACGGTGCGTCGGACTCCCCAGCAGAACCCAGCCGTCTTGGCGACCTTGACTTGCATCAATCCCTCTCCGGGACCGGTATAACCGCCCCCGTCTCACGGGTCCAGCGGGACTCAGCCGCGCCGGGCCATCCTGCCCTGGACCTCGGCCACCAGCCGGTCGACCACGTCGTCGAGCGAGAGGCCACCCGTGTCGATGGTGTCGGCGTCGTCGGCGGCCTTGAGCGGCGCCACGTCCCGGGAACTGTCGTCCCGGTCCCGCTTGCGCTGGTCGGCGAGCACCGCCTCGAAGGGCTGCGGGTCCCCCTTGGCCTGCAGCTCCAGGAATCGGCGGCGGGCCCGGACCTCGTCGCCCGCGGTGAGGAAGAACTTGGCGTCGGCGTCCGGGAAGACGACCGTGCCGATGTCCCGCCCCTCGAGCACGGCGCCGCGGTTCCCGGGAGCCGTGGCGAGCCGGCGCTGGAGGTCGAGGAGCCCGGCGCGGACCACCGGACGGGCCGAGACGGCGCTCGCCCCGAGCGACATGGGGGGCGTCCGGATGGCCTGGGAGACGTCCTCGTCGCCGAGGAGCACCCGCTGCCCCGCCCCCTCCGATCCGGGAGGCGGCGGCTCGAAGCGGATCCGGACCTCGGGCAGGAGCGTGCCCAGCCGGGCGTCGTCGTCGAAGGCGATGCCGCCGCGGCTCGCGGCCAGCGCCACCGCCCGGTAGATGGCGCCGGTGTCCACCATCGCGAACCCGAGCCGGGCGGCGAGCCGCCTCGAGGTGGTGCTCTTGCCGGCCCCCGCCGGACCGTCGACCGCGACGATGAAGGGGCGCAGGGGCGTCACCGCCCGAGCACCTTCCGCAGCGCCGCCAGCACCTTCACGTTCTCGGGGCGCGTACCGACGGTGATGCGCTGCGCGGTGGCGAAGCCGTAGCCGGCCACCGGGCGGACCACCACCGCCTCGCGGAGGAGCGCGTCGAAGAGGGCCATGCCGGGGCGGCCGGGGAAATCGGCGAGCACGAAGTTGGCCTGGGACGGGACCACGGTCGCGCCCAGTTCCCGCAGCCCGGCCTCGAGGAACGGACGCTCGGAGCGCACCAGTTCCCGGGAGAGCTGCACGTGCTCCTCGTCGTCGAGCGCGGCCGCGCCCGCGGCCTGGGCCACCAGGTTCACGTTGAACGGGGCGCGCACCCGGTCGAGGAAGGCGCAGAGCTCGGGGCGCGCGAAGGCATAGCCCAGCCGCAGGCCGGCGAGCCCGTAGATCTTGGAGAAGGTGCGCAGGACGACCAGGTTCGGGTAGCGCTTGCGCAGCGCCAGCGCGTCCTGGAACCCCTCGGCCTCGACGAACTCCACGTAGGCCTCGTCGAGCACCACCAGGGTGTCGCGGGAGACCGCCCCCAGGAAGTGGACGAGCTCGTGCTCGAGGAACCAGGTGCCGGTGGGGTTGTCGGGGTTGGCCAGGAAGACGATCTTGGTGCGGGGCGAGAGCCGGGCGTGGATCGCCTCGAGGTCGTAGTGGAAGCGCTCCTTCATGGGCGCCTCCACGAGCGTGCGCCCGTGGGCGTGGGCGGCGAGCTTGTAGGCCACGAAGCTCTGGGCGCTCGTGAGCACCTCCTCCCCCTCCAGCACGAAGGTGCGGACGAGGAGCTCGATGAGCTCGTTCGAGCCGTTGCCGACCAGGATCTCCTCGACCGGGATGGAGAACCTCGCCGAGAGAGCCTTCTTCAGCGCCCAGGCGCTCCCGTCCGGGTAGAGGTGGACCTTGCCGCAGGCCTCGCGGGCCGCGCGCAGCGCCAGCGGGGAGGGTCCGAGCGCGTTCTCGTTGGAGGCCAGCTTGGCCACGTCGGAGACGCCGTACTCCCGCTCCACCTCCTCGATGGGCTTGCCCGGGACGTAGGGCTGCAGCGACGCGACGTGGGAAGGGACGAGCGGCACGCCCGTCACTCCTCGGAGGTGAAGACGCCCATGGCCCGGAACTTCTGGTAGCGCTGGCGGACCAGCTGCTCCGGGTTGAGCTGTCGCAGGTCGTTGAGCTGGCGCCGGATGGCGCCGGCCAGGTTCTCCGCGGTGAGCTTGGGATCGCGGTGGGCGCCGCCCGGCGCCTCCTTGATGACCTCGTCGACGATCCCGAAGCCGGCCAGGTCCTTGGCGGTCAACTTGAGATTCTCGGCCGACTTCTGGGCCTTGGTCGCGTCGCGGTAGAGGATCGAGCTGCAGCTCTCCGGCGAGATGACCGAGTAGGTGGAGTACTCGAGCATGAGGATCTTGTTGGTCACCCCGAGCGCCAGCGCGCCGCCCGACCCGCCCTCCCCGATCACGATGGAGATGGAGGGGACGCCGAGGGAGGACATGACCTCCAGGTTCACGGCGATGGCCTCGGCCTGGCCGCGCTCCTCGGCGCCGATGCCGGGGTAGGCGCCGGGGGTGTCGATGAAGGTGATGAGCGGCCGGCGGAACCGGTCGGCCATGTCGTAGAGGCGGCGCGCCTTGCGGTAGCCCTCGGGCCGGGGCATGCCGAAGTTGCGCAGCATGTTCTCCTTGGTGCCGCGCCCCTTCTGTTCGCCGACGACCACCACCGGCTCCCCCTCGAAGCGGGCCGGGCCGCGGCGATGGCCAGGTCGGCGGCGGAGCGGCGATCGCCCTCGAGCCCCAACCAGTCGGTTAAGGTTGGCTGGGGGGAAGCCGGGGGGTAGGGGCGGGTGGGGTGGCGGGCCCTCCGCCACACCCGACCACGGGAGGGGGCGGGGGAGGGTTCGGTT
>JBAXVO010000096.1:0-11977 GCA_037129355.1 Deltaproteobacteria bacterium
CGGGCTCGACACGGCCCGTGGACCCATGACAACAAGGCGCCATGAAGCGGGTGGTCGTGGAGATCGACGAGGCAAGGTGCGACGGGTGCGGCGAGTGCGTTCCCTCCTGCGCCGAGGGGGCGATCCAGCTGGTGGACGGCAAGGCCCGGCTGGTCGGTGACGAGCTCTGCGACGGCCTCGGTGCGTGCCTGGGCGAGTGCCCCCAGGGGGCCATCCGCGTGACCGAGCGGGACGCCGCGCCGTTCGACGAGGCGGCCGTGGCGCGCCACCTGGCCGGGGCGTCCCGGGCGGGGCGGCCGCACGCTCCTCCGCACGCGGCTGCGCCGCCTGCCCCGGCCCCCACTCCGGCGCCGCGCCGTTCCCTGTCGGTCGTCCAGCCCGCCGCCGACACCGCATCGGGCGGATGTCCGGGATCGCGGAGCGTCGAGCGGGCACCGGTCCGCACGCCGGATCCCGGGCCGGGGGTGCCGGCGCCGAGCCAGCTCTCCCACTGGCCGGTGCAGCTCGGCCTCGTCTCCCCGCGCGCCCCCTGGCTCGCCGGAGCCGACCTCCTCCTCGCGGCCGACTGCGTCCCCTTCGCCTACGCCAACTTCCACCGCGACCTCCTCGCCGGACGCCGGGTCCTCGTGGGATGCCCGAAGCTCGACGACGTGCAGGGGTACGCCACGAAGCTCGCGGAGCTCCTCCGGGAGTCCGCCCCGCGAAGCCTGACGGTGGCGCGCATGGAGGTCCCGTGCTGCGGAGGGATCGCCTGGGCGGCCCGGGAGGCGGTGCGCCTGTCCGGCGTCGCGGTGCCCGTCTCCGAGGTGACCGTCTCCGTGTCCGGCGAGCGGCTCCCGTAGGCGCCCGGGCGCCCGCGGTTCCGATGCACTAGAATCCTCTCCGGGTGCGCGGCCGATCTCGCGCACCGGGAGGTTCCCATGGAGTGGACGCGCCCCATCGCCTTCGCCGCCCTCGCCGCGGCCTTCCTGCTCCTCCCCGGCGCCGGCTCCGCCGCCGACGACCCGGGCGTCATCCCGCTCCGGATCGTCGAGGGCGAATCGGTCTCCGTCGGTCCGGGCCCGGTCCGGACGCTCATCTGCGACGACCCCACGCTCGTCGAGCCGGTCGTGGCCGACGGGGTTCCCGCCTTCCGGGGCGTGAAGATCGGAACGACCCTCTGCTCCCTCACCGACGTCCTCTCCGTCCGGCGCATCTACCGGGTGGTGGTGGTGAGCGCCGGATCCTCGACGGGCGGCTCGCCGTCGAGGCCCGGGGGCGGGTAGGGCACCGTGGCCGGCTGGAAGCGGATCGGCTGCGCCGTCGACTTCTCGGAGGGGTCGCGTCCGGCCCTCCACCAGGCCACCGACCTGGCCCGGAGGTTCGAGGCGGAACTCGTGCTCCTCCACGCCGAGGACCTGCCCGGCGTCACCGACATCCCGCCGCCGGCGAGCGTGATCGCGTCCACCCGGGCCGAGCTCCAGGGCCGGCTCGAGGACTGGCGGGCCGAGGTGGAGACGGTCCTGGGGCGCCCGGTCCGGGCCAGCCTGCTCCCCGGCCCTGCCGCACAGGCCATCGCCCGGGCCGCGGGCGAGGAGCGGCTCGACCTGCTCGTGACCGGGACCCACGGCCGGCGCGGCTTCCGCCACCTCGTCCTCGGCTCCGTGGCGGAGCGGCTCGTCCACCTGTCGCCGTGCGCCGTCCTGGTGATCCGGGCATGAGAGGTCCGGGCCCCAACGACGCCTGCTGGTGCGGCAGCGGCAAGAAGTACAAGAAGTGCCACCGCGATCAGGACGCCTCGGCGCCACCGTCGGGCCCCGAGGTCCGTGCCGCCGCGGTGACCCCCATGCTCCCGGTCCCCGACTCGATCCCGGTGCCGACCTACGCCAGGACCGGGCGCCCCCGCCCGGTTCCCCGCATCGCCGACCCGGTGGAGCGCGCCGCCCGGATGCGACGGGCGGGGCGTGCCGCCGCCGAGGTGCTGGCCGAGATCTCCCGCGCCGCCCTTCCCGGCGTCACCACCGACGCCCTCGACGTCCTCGCCCACCAGGCCTGCATCGCCCGGGGCGCCTACCCGAGCCCGCTCAACTACCACGGCTTCCCGAAGGCCATCTGCACCTCGGTGAACGAGGTCATCCTCCACGGCATCCCCGACGCACGGGCGCTCCAGGAGGGGGACATCGTCAGCCTCGACGTCACCCTCTTCCTCGACGGTGTCCACGGCGACTGCTGCGCCACCGTCCCGGTGGGCAAGGTCGACGAGGAGTCGCAGCGGCTTCTCCGGGTGGCCGAGGAGTGCATGATGAAGGGGATCGGCGCGGTCCGGCCGGGGCGCCCGGTCTCCGACATCGGGAGGGCCGTGGAGGCCCATGCGGACGCCCACGGCTACGGCGTGGTGCGCGCCTTCTGCGGGCACGGCATCGGCGAGGACTTCCACGCCGAGCCCCAGGTCCTCCACTACTACGACCCCCGGCAGCGCGACGTGATGCAGGAGGGGATGACCTTCACGGTCGAGCCCATGATCACGGTGGGGAGCGAGCGGCACGTCGTCTGGCCCGATGGGTGGACCGCGGTCACCGCCGACGGCAAGCGGGCGGCCCAGTTCGAGCACACCCTCCTCGTCACCCCGGCGGGCGCCGAGATCCTGACCGCTCCTCCGCGGTAGCGCGCCGCAGCCACATCTCCGCCTGGGCCACCGCGAACGGCACGGCGACGTCGACCCGCAGCGGGCGGGGTCCCAGCGAGAACGGGGCGAACCCGCGCGCCTCCAGCGTGGCGGCCTCGTACGGCGTGAACCCCCCCTCGGGGCCGATGGCGATCGCCGCGGAGCCGCCCGGCGCCGGCACGGCGTCGAGGCGCCCCGGCGCCCCCGGGTGGGCGAGCAGGCGCGCCTCCCGCCCGGGAGGGAAGAGGCCGTCGAGCGTGTCCTCCACGAAGGGCTTGAAGTACCGGTGGAGGGAGACCTCCGGCGGGACCGTGTCCCGCCCCTGCTCGAGCCCCAGCCGGAGCTCCGCCTCGAGGGCCGCAGGCTCGAGCAGCGGGGAGCCGAAGTAGCTCCTCTCCACCCGGTAGGTGCCGACCAGCACGAGCCGCTTCACGCCCATGGCCGCCACCGCCTGCAGCACCTTGCGGAGGATCTTGGGGCGGGGGAGCGCGAGGAGGAGCGCCACCGGCGAGGGCGGCGGCGGGTCGCCGGCCAGGTTCACCGAGAGAAGAATCCGATCGGGCCCGACCTCGCGCAGGATCCCCTCGCCGATCGCCCCGCGCCAGAGGCCGACGGCGATCCGGTCGCCGGGGGCGCCCCGGAGCACCTCGGCCACGTGGCGGGCGCGTCGGCCGCGCACGCAGGCCCCTCCCGAGCCGTCGAGATCGTCTTGGTCGAGGAGGAGGAGGTTCAATGGGGTACCATGGCCCGATGGCCGAGAAGCCCCCCTACTGGTACCTCATCTCCGTGCTCGCGAGCACCATCCCGCTCGAGCCGGCGCTGGCGATGAGCCTCTACGAGGTGGCCTTCTCGCTCCACCGGAGCGGCGACGGGCACGGCGAGGTGATGCAGGAGCGCATGGAGGGGAGGGTGACGAACCTCCACCGCTCCTTCGCGCTCGGCTCCATCGCCGGCCCCGGCTTCGAGGCCGACGTGGAGATGCCGGCCGGGAAGGGGAAGGTGCGCTTCCTGCTCACCCGGGAAGGGCTCGACCTCGGCAAGCGGCGGGCGCGTCTCGACTCCGCGCTCCGCAACTGACGGCGATTGTCGGGCGCCGCGAACCTGGGGTATCCAGGGGGCATGACCCTGCGCGCCCCCGCCCTCCTCCTCGCCGCGGCCCTCCTCGGCTGCGCCAGCTATCCGACCGTTCCCGTCGGAGGCGCGAGCTACCAGACCAGCACCGACTTCTCCTCCTACCGCACCTTCGACTTCGTCCCGGTTCCCCCCGGCGCGGCGCGCCTGGTGGCGACGCTCGAGTACTTCGACCTGGACGGCATCCTGGCGCGCAACCTCTCCAGCGCGGGGCTGGCCCGGTCGATCAGCGGATCGCCCGACCTCCTGGTGGCCTACTACCAGGGCGGACGGCAGGTGGACGTGAACGACTGGGGCTACCGGACGGCCGGCGATCCGGTGGTCCAGGTCATCGACGTGCCGTCCTCCTGCCTGGTGGTGGACCTCGTCGACGCGTCCACGAAGGTGCTGGTCTGGCGCGGGATCGCCACCGACGCGCTCTCCTCGCCCCAGGCCGCCGACCCGGCCATCCAGCAGATGCTCCAGGGCTGGCCGCCGCGCCGGTAGCGCGCTCGCTCAGAAGTGCTCGGCGACGATCTGCCGCGCCAGCTCCATCGAGCTCGTGAAGGCGGGCGAGATCGGGTTGAGCACGTGGAGCGTGTCGCCTGATCGCTCCACGATGAAGTCCATCAGGAGCGCCTTGGTCCGCCAGTCCACCAGCTGGGGACGGATGCCCACCTTGTCGGCCGGCTCGACCTCGGACGGGTCGAACCCGTGCACCAGCCGCGCCGCGTCCCGGTGCAGGTAGGCGGGGACGTACTTGCGCGGCTCGGAGAGGGCCACCGAGCGGAAGCCGGCGTTCCGGAAGAAGAGCACCGCGTCCTCGAAGGCGATTCGGGGGGCATCCCCGTCGATGCCGGCGAGGATCCCGTAGTTCTCCCGTCCGAAGGCGGGGATGGCGGTGGGCCCCAGGTAGACGTCGCCGTGGACGCTCCGGGTGAAGTGCACCCCCAGGAAGGGATTGCGGGGGTCGGGAACCGGGTAGACGTTGCCCTTCACCACCAGGCGCGCTCCCTTGGCGAGCTTCCGGTAGATGCCCTTGAAGGGGATGAGCCTGTAGTGCTCGCCCACGCCGAAGAAGCGCGCCACCCGATCGCAGTGCGCGCCCGCCGCGTTCACGAGCCGCCCGTAGCCCACGTCGCCGGCCGTGGTCCGGACCACCGAGGGGCCGCCGGCCCCGACGACCTCCACGCCGGTGCGGATGCGCACCCGGCCGCCCGCCTCCAGGTCGGTGCGCAGGGAGGCCAGCACCGCCTTGGGATCCACCACCGCCGTCATCCGGGACCAGAGCGCCCGCCCCACCGTCCGCGCGCAGGGCTCGACCTCGGCGAGCGCCTTCTCGTCGAGCATCTCGACCTTCGCGCCGTTGGCGGTGGCCCGCCGGGCGAGCTCGTCGAGCACCGGCAGCTCCGACTCGTCCCTCGCGACGATGACCTTCCCGCAGGCCAGGAGGGGGAGCCCCTTCTCCTCGCAGTAGGCGCGCATGGCCATGTTCCCGGCCAGGCAGGTGCGCGCCTTTCGGCTGTCCGGGGCGTAGTAGATGCCGGCGTGGAGCACGCCCGAGTTGCGCCCCGAGGCGTGGCGGCCGAGGCCGTCCTCCTTCTCCAGGACCAGCACGTCCCGGGCGCCGTGCGAGACGAGCTCCCGCGCGATGGCGAGCCCCACCACCCCACCCCCCACGATCACCACGTCGGCCCGTTCGGCGGTCACGGGCCGGATGCTAGCCGGAACACCCCCGAACCGTTAGAAGGAATCTCCCCATCCCTCCGGAGGTCCCCCTTGTTCCGTGCCATCCTCGTCGAGAAGAGCGAGTCCGGGCAGTCCGTCCGCGTCGCCGAAGTGGAGGAGTCGGCCCTTCCCGCCGGCGACGTCCTCGTCCGCGTCGAGCGGTCGACGGTGAACTACAAGGACGCGCTCGCCATCACCGGCAAGGCGCCGGTCATCCGCAAGTTCCCCATGGTCCCCGGGATCGATGGCGCCGGCGAGGTGGTCGAGTCGTCCCACGCCTCCTTCCGCCCCGGCGACCGGGTGCTGGTGAACGGCTTCGGGGTCGGCGAGGCGCACTGGGGGTGTCTCGCGGGACGGGCCCGCCTCGACGGCAACTGGCTGCTGCCCATCCCGGCCGCCTTCACGCCGGCCCAGGCCATGGCCATCGGCACGGCGGGCTACACCGCCATGCTCTGCGTGATGGCGCTGGAGCGGCACGGCGTCGCGCCCGGCAAGGGCGACGTGCTCGTGACCGGCGCCGCGGGCGGGGTGGGGAGCGTCGCCATCGCGCTGCTCGCCAAGCTCGGCCACCGCGTGGTGGCCTCGACCGGTCGCGCCGCGGAGGCCCCGTACCTGACCTCCCTCGGTGCCGCCGAGGTCATCGATCGGGCCACCCTCTCCACGCCCGGCAAGCCCCTCCAGAAGGAGCGGTGGGCCGGCGTGGTCGACTCGGTGGGGAGCCACACGCTCGCGAACGCCTGCGCCAGCACCCGCTACGGCGGCACGGTGGCGGCCTGCGGACTCGCGGGCGGCATGGATCTCCCCGCGTCGGTGGCCCCCTTCATCCTGCGCGGCGTGACCCTGGCCGGCGTGGACAGCGTGATGGCGCCGATGGCGCTGCGCCGGGAGGCCTGGAACCGGCTGGCCCGCGATCTCGACCCCGTCCGCCTCGCGGCCATGACCCGCGAGATCCCCCTCGCCGAGGCCATCCCGGTGGCGGCCGACCTCCTCGCGGGGACGGTCCGGGGCCGGGTGGTCGTCGACACCACGCGGTAGGCACGATGTCGCGGACAGCTCCCAGGATCGCGCTCCTGGCGCTCTGCGCCGTGCTCGCCGGGCCCGGCCAGGCCCGGGCCTACGAGGAGCGGGTCCACCAGCTCATCGGCGAGCGGGCGCTGCCGGCGACGATGCCCGGGGGGCTGCCGCGCGCGACCCGCCTCGACCTCGACGAGCTTCGCCTCGCCACCTGGCGTGCCGGGGCGAGCCACCCCGACCCGGCGGTCCGGGCGCGATTCCTGGCCCGCCATCCGGCCGAGGAGCGCTTCGACGCCTGGGCCTGGAAGGAGTTCCTCGGGCTCACCCCGGAGGCGCGGGTCATGGGGGTCGACGCGGTCCCCGTCGGACCCGTGGATGCGCGGGGATTGCTCGCCCTCTCCTCCCGGTACCCCGACGACGACCGGCGCAACGTGGAGCGGTTCGCCCACGGCGCCGACCGGAGCGTGCGGCGCGATCCGGCGGGAAAGCCCATCCCGCTCGACCCGGCCCAGCTCGACATGGGGCGCTCACCGGCCTCTCCAGCCAGGCCTGGGCGCACTATGGCCTGCCGGACGTCGTCTTCTCCGACTCCCCCGACGTGCTGAAGGCCGATCCCCGGCGCTGGGCCTACCCGCCGACGGCGAAGGCCTTCGCTCCCGAGATGACCCAGATGCACACCGACGTCGCCATCGCCGCGGCGACCTCGGGAGCGCCCGGGGGACAGGCGCTCGCCCTCGTGTGGCTCGGCGCCTCCCATCACTACCTCGAGGACGTGGCGAACCAGATCCACACGCTCCAGGCGGTCTACCCGTTCTTCGTCGACGCCAAGATCGAGAGCTGGAAGGAGAACGTGCTCTCGCTCTGGGGCTGGCTCCGGCCGCGGCCGGGGTTCGAGGAGATCGGCCTCGGGATCATCAAGAACCACCACCTCTTCCTGGAGGACCTCTGGGGCGCGCGGGTCACCGACGCGGCCGAGGGGCGCAACGCGGTGCCCGGTGCCGTCGCGGGGCTCACCGCGCTCTCCACCGGGGACGCCGGGGAGGAGGCGGCCCTCGACGCGCTCCGGCTCGACCCGTCCGGTCCGTTCGCGCGCCGGATCGCCGTGCAGGTGATCGACCTCTCCAGCCGCGAGGGCGGCGACGTCTACCTGGCCGCCCGCGAGATCGCGCGGCCGCGCCTCTCGAAGGCCGGCTACGTCTACCAGGCGGCCACGGCCGACGCCGAGCTCCGCCCCTCGCCCGACCCCGCGCAGCTCGACCGGTTCTACGCGCTCGAGGCCCGGGGATTCGCCCGGGCCGCCAGCGCCGTCCGCCGCCACGTCCGGCTCTTCGACGAGGAGATCGCCCGCGCGGCCCGCTCCGAGGAGGACCGGCTCGCGGTCCGGCGAGGGGCGCTCCAGCGCCTGGTCGCCGACCGGATGGCGGCCCGCGACGCGGAGGAGGCGCGACTCGCGGCGTGGCTCGCCGCGAAGGGCATCACGGCGCGCTGAAGCCCTTCCGCAGCCGCTCCGCGACCTCCTCCGGCCATGCCATCGAGAACCGCTCGCCGAGCAGCATGTGCAGGTAGTTCGCGTCCGGCGTGTGCAGCACCGGGTCGATGTAGAGCCGGGGCAGGAGCCGGGCCGAGAGGGCGTGCCGGCCGGATCGCTCGCCGGCGTGGTCGGGCACGAAGGTCAGGTTGAAGCTCCAGAGCCCGGCCGCCGCGAAGCCGCGGAGCGCCCGGCGAAGCCCCACCGCGAAGGCGGCCACGTCGTCGTCGTCGAGGTCGAGGACGGTCGCCTTGCCCGGCAGCACCGCGCGGCAGTCACCGAGGACCCCGGCGGGGGCGAAGGGGACGTGCCACGTCCAGCGCCCGGTGCGCCCCACCACGCGCCCCGCCGCCTCCTCCGCGGCGAGGAGGTCCCCCGCGAACGGCCGGCCGCTGGCCGCGAGCCAGGCCGACTCGGCGGCGAGCTCGCGACGGATGGCGTTGCCCGGCTCGGAGGTGGCGACGACCTGCATGTGGGGGTGGAGCTGCGTCCCGCCCGCCGGCGGCATGTGGTTCCAGGTGACGATGCCGAAGAGGTCACCCCCCGTTCGCGGGAGGGTCGCGGCCAGGAAGTCGCGGGCCGTGCCAACGCCGGAGGCGATGAGCGACTCGGGAACGTCCCCCATCTCGAGGTCGTGCCGGGCTGCCGGGACGAGCACGGTGGAGAGCTCGTCGTAGGGGAAGAGGTTGGGGAAGACGATGGCCTCGCCCCGGCGGAACCGCCCCCCCGGGACCAGTTCCTCCGGGAACCGGGGGGTGACCGTGTCCACCTTCCCCGGGCAGAACGGGCAACCCGGCCGGCGGGCCTCGGCGATCGCGCCGAGGTCGGACGGGGCCGCCGCCGGCAGCGAGAAGTGGCAGATGCGGGAGGACTCGCCCGTGAGCGGGTCGTACCGGATCTCGCTCTCGACGTCGGTCAGGGCGAAGGACTTCCGGGGGTCGTGGAGGCGAGCCACCCGAGGTTCCCGCCGATAAACGACCCTTCCCGACCCGTTTTCCGTCATTCTGACCCCCGGCACCCAACAGGGTGCCAACGAAGCGTTAGCCAAGTCCCGAGCTTCAGCATTAGCTGAGGACCACCACTTCAACAACCGCGCCGGGGAGTGAACATGGCCCAGACGATCGACTTTGCGAAGCTCACCCTGAAGGACGCCCTGGACCTCGCCGTCCTCATCGAGGAAGAGGCCAAGGTCCGCTACGACGAGTTCGCGCGCCTGGTGGGCGGTCGCTACAAGGGCGACGCCGACGAGGTCTTCAAGAACATGGCCGTCTACGAGGCCAAGCACCGCGACGAGCTGAAGGCGAAGCGCCAGAAGCTCTTCGGCGACGCCCCCGTGACCATGAGCATCGAGTCGCTGGACGACGTCGAGGCGCCCGACCGCGGCTCGCCCCGCGTCTTCATGTCGCCTCGCCAGGCCATGGAGGTGGCGCTCGTCTCGGAGGAGAAGGCCTGGAGCTACTTCGACGACGCCCTCCGCCACGTGAAGGACGCCGAGGTGCGCAAGCTCTTCGAGGAGCTCCGCGCCGAGGAGAAGCAGCACCAGGAGTACATCAAGAAGGCCATGGCCACCCTCCCGCCCGGTCCGGACGTCGAGGAGGACGAGGCCGACGCGCCGGGGTCCGACGGCGGCTGACCTTGATCCGCTTCGTGCTCGTCCGGCCGCGGGTTCCCGAGAACGTGGGGGCCGCGGCCCGGGTGCTGCGCAACTTCGGCCACGACGACTGGGTGCTCGTCGATCCCGAGCGGCTCGATCGGGACGTCGCGCGGCGCATGGCCGTCGGGGCCGAGGACCTGCTCGACGGCGTGCCCACCGTCTCCACCCTCGACGAGGCCGTGAAGGACTGCGCCTGGGTGGTGGGCACCGAGTCCCGCCGGGTCCGGGGGCGGCCGCCGTTCGAGCCGGAGGCGCTCGCCGTCGCGGCGGCGGAGGCAGCTCCCCGCGGCACCACGGCGCTCGTCTTCGGCGGGGAGCGGGACGGGCTGCGCGCCGGGGAGCTCGCCCGGTGCGACGCGCTCTCCCGGATCCCGTCCCGGTCGCCCCAGCCGTCCCTCAACCTGGCCCAGGCCGTCGCGGTCTACGCCTTCGCGCTCCGCCCGGGGCAGCGGGAGCCCCGGGGCTCCCGCGATGCCCGACCGGCCTCGGCCGAGGACGCGGAACTGCTCCGGGTCGAGGGGGCGTTGCGGGATGCGCTGGCCGCGGGCGGGTTCCTCCGGGGCCCGGAGCGGCACGCGGTTCGCGATCTGTCCCGCACCCTGCGGCGGGCACACCTCACCCGCCGGGAGGCCCGCCTCTGGATCGCGGCGATGCGCCGGGTGGCGCGAAGGGAGAACGGATGAGCGACGTCCGACCCCGCCGGAGCGTCCTCTACGTCCCCGGGGCGAACGCCCGGGCGCTCGAGAAGGCGCCGACCCTCGATGCCGACGTGATCATCGTCGACCTGGAGGACGCCGTCGCGCCGGCCGCCAAGGAGGGGGCGCGGCGGGCCGCCGTCGACGCCATCCAGCGCGGGATGGGGCGGGCCGAGGTGGTGCTGCGGGTGAACGGTGCCGGGACCCCATGGGCCGAGGGGGACCTCGCGGCCGCGGCGGGCTCCGGTGCCCACGCGGTGCTCCTGCCCAAGGTCGATGGTCCGGACGTGGTCCGCGACGCCGAGCGGAGGCTCGTCGCGGCCGGCGCCCCGGCCTCGCTCTCCCTCTGGGCCATGATCGAGACGCCGCGCGGCGTGCTCCGGGTCGCGGAGGTGGCCGCCGCTTCGCCCCGGCTCGGCTGCCTGGTGGCCGGGACGTCCGACCTCGTGAAGGACCTGCGGGCGCGCCACACCCCGGGGCGGATCGAGGTGCTCACCTCCCTGTCGCTCATCGTCCTGGCGGCCCGTGCGAGCGGCCTCGCCGCGCTCGACGGCGTCCACCTCGACCTGGAGGACGAGCGGGGGTTCGCCGCGTCCTGCCAGCAGGGGCGCGACCTGGGCTTCGACGGGAAGACCCTCATCCACCCCAGGACGGTCGCGGAGGCCAACCGGGTCTTCTCCCCGGGTGAGGAGGAACTGGCCTCTGCCCGCCGGATCATCGAGGCCCACGCCGCCGCCGAGGCGGAGGGGCGGGGCGTGGTGGTCGTCGACGGGCGGCTCGTCGAGTCCCTGCACGTCGCCGAGGCCCGGCGGACGGTGGCGCTCGCGGCGGCGATCGACGCCCGGCGCGGCTAGGATCCCCGGGTGGTCGTTCCCACGCTCGATCAGGTCCGGGTCGCCCTGGCCCGCCGCCCTCCGGTGTCGCTCCCGGAGCGGCTGCCCCGCCGGTCGGCCGTCTCCATCGTCCTGCGGGACCTCCCCACCGGGCTCGAGGTCCTCTTCATCCGTCGCGCCGAGCGGGAAGGCGATCTCTGGTCGGGCCACGTGGCCTTCCCGGGAGGCAGGGTCGAGCCGGGCGAGGGGCTCCTCGAGGCGGCGATCCGGGAGACCTGGGAGGAGGTCGGGATCGACCTGCGGACCGCGGGCGTCCGGCTCGGCGCTCTCGACGAGATGCCGGCGATCGGCCGGGGTCGAGCCGTCGGGCTCTCGATCCAGCCCTGGGTCTGGGCGCTCTCCGGCGACCCGGGACCGTTCCGGCTCTCGGAGGAGGTCGCGGACGTGCACTGGGTCCGGTACGCCGACCTCCTCGACCCCGCGCGCCGGGCCCCGTTCCCCTACGTCCACGAGGGGGTGCAACTGGTGCTTCCCAGCCTCGACGTCGACGGGCTCGTGATCTGGGGGCTCACCTACCGGATGCTCGAGATCCTCGCCGACGTCCTCGGCGTGGACCGCTGATCAGGTCGGGAGGAGCTCGAGGATCCAGGTCTTCATGACCAGCCGCTCCTCGATGGCGGTGGAGGTCGGGACGTCATGGGCGCCGCGGTCCGTCACGCCCTCCTGCGGCGAGTAGAGCCGCCCCGGATCGCCGGCCAGCACCCGGACGCC
>JBAXVO010000097.1:0-11949 GCA_037129355.1 Deltaproteobacteria bacterium
CGTGATCTTCGGCGGCATGGTGGCCACCACCTGGGTGCAGATCATCAAGGCCTGCCTCCTGCTCTTCGGCGGCACCGTCGTGATGATCCTCGCGATCAGCCGGTTCGGCTTCTCCTACACGACGCTGGTGGAGAGGGCCACGGCGGCGCACAAGAACGGCTGGGCGCTCCTCGCTCCCGGCCCGCTCCTCAAGGACCCGGTGAACGCCATCTCGCTGGGCATGGGGCTCATGTTCGGCACCGCCGGCCTGCCCCACATCCTGATGCGCTTCTTCACCGTGACCAACGCCAAGGAGGCCCGCAAGTCGGTCCTCTACGCCTCGGGCTTCGTGGCCTACTTCTTCAACGTCATCTTCCTCATGGGGCTCTCGGCCATCCTCGTCGTCGGCCTCGACCCCGCCTTCTTCGAGGGCGGCAAGATCGGCGGCAAGATGGTCGGCGGCGGCAACATGGTGGTCATGCACCTCGCCAAGGCCGTGGGCGGCAATCTCATGCTCGGGTTCCTGGCCGCGGTGGCCTTCGCCACCATCCTGGCCGTGGTCTCGGGCCTGGCACTGGCCGGCGCCTCGTCCATCTCCCACGACCTCTACGCCCGGGTGATCAAGAAGGGGAAGGTCAGCGAGGCGGACGAGATCCGCGTCTCCAAGATCGCCACCATCGGCCTGGGCATCGTCGCCATCGCGCTCGGCATCCTCTTCGAGAAGCAGAACGTGGCCTTCATGGTGGGACTGGCCTTCGGCGTCGCCGCGGCCGCCAACTTCCCGGTGCTGATCCTCTCCATGTACTGGAAGGGGCTCACCACCCGGGGCGCGCTGATGGGCGGCTACGGTGGGCTCTTCTCGGCGGTGATCCTGGTCGTGCTCTCGAAGTCGGTCTGGGTGACGGTGCTCGGCCACGCGGCGCCCATCTTCCCCTACGACCAGCCGGCCCTCTTCGCGATGCCCATCGCCTTCTTCCTGACCTGGATCGGTTCGAAGACCGACACCTCGGCGCGGGCCCGCATGGAGTCGGAGGCCTTCGAGGACCAGTACGTCCGGGCGCAGACCGGATTCGGCGCCGCCACCGCCAGCAAGCACTGACGGCGCGGCGGCCGGCGTCAGAGCCGGTGGTGGTACGACGCGAGCTCCTGCCACGCCTCCACGGCGCGGAAGGACTCCTTCAGGCGGGTCCGCTCGACCGGGGTCAGGTCCGAGAGGGCCACCTCGTCCACCACCGGCTTCCCCTCCGCCAGCATCCCCAGCTGGAGGCGAAGCCGCAGCCCCACCAGGAACCGGTAGGCCTCGACGACGTTGTCCTTGGTGTCCCCGGAGAGGAGTCCGGCCCGCCCGGCGGCGTCGATCCGGTCGAGGGTGTGGCGGGTGGTGGCTCCGGCCTCGAGCGCGTCGCACCGCGCCAGGAAGACGATGGGGGAGATCCCCTGCTTCTTGAGGTCCACCACCGAGGAGGCACCCCGCAGCCGGAGCATCAGCATCCGAGGGGGCGAGAAGCGCAACGCCTCCTGGGCGATGGCCCGCAGGAAGATGGGCTGATCCCGCGCCGCTGCGATCTCGGCCTGGAGCGGGTCCACGTCGAGCTTCCCGGCCACGCGCCGGTAGTCGAAGAAGATGGCCGCCTCGAGGAGCGACTGCGGACTGGGGTCGTGGATCCAGGTGCGGAAGCGCCCGCACCACTCGGCCATGGGGCCGAGCCAGTTGCGGGCCATGTAGCCGCCGCGGCAGCGGGGGAAGCCGGCCGCCTCCAGGTCGTCGTTCACGCGCGCCGCGAAGGCCTGGAACCAGGCCCGCGACCCTTCCCCGGAGTCGGCGTAGACGAGGGCGTTGTCCTGGTCGGTGAGCAGCGTCTGCTCCATGCGCCCCTCCGACCCGAGCGCGAGCCAGGCGTAGGCGGCGGGGGGCGGCCCCAGGTCGGCCTCGGCCCAGCGCAGGATCGGGCGGAGCAGCGCGTCGTTGAGGCGCGCCACCAGCTGCGCGATGTTCACCGGGTCGAGCCGGGCGGCGAGCAGCGCCGAGACCATCTCCGCCACCCGGGTTCCGTAGCCGGCGAGCCCGTCGCGCGATGAGAGCCGCTCGACGGCGCGGATGGCGGCCACCGGCCCCTGGGCGGACGAGCGCATGACGTCGATCGAGGCGACGACGCCCACCACCTCGCCGTCGCGGACCAGGACGAGGTGGTTGCGGTTCTCGTCGAGGAGTTCGGTCCAGGCCTCGTAGATCGGGGTCTCCGCCGGCAGCGTCCAGAGCGGCCGCGAGGAGACCCGCTCGACGGCGGTGTCGGCCGGCAGCCCCTCGGCGAGCACCCGGTTCCGGAGGTCCCGGTCGGTGAGGATCCCCGGCGGATCGGTGCGGACCAGCACCGCGGAGAGCTCGGAGTCCCGCATGATCCGCGCCGCCTCGGCCACGGTGGCGCCGGGCGCCATCCACACCGGGGGCCCGCGCACGAGCCTCCCCGCCTCCTGCGAGAGGTCGGGCTGGAAGGCCGCCACCTGCGACTGCTCCAGGCTGGCCCGCAGCCGCTCCCCGAGCCCGGCCGCGAAGTGGGCGGCGAAGCGGGGATCCTCCTCGAGCCGCCGGAAGTCGGCCGCGGGCAGCTCCAGCGCGACCAGGTCCTCCTCGACCAGGACGTCGAGGGTGGCCTTGCCGGTGATGAGCGAGGTGTAGCCGAAGGTCTCCCCTTCCTCGAGTACCTGGAGCGTCTGGCCGTGCCGCTCCAGCCGCACCGAGCCGCTCCGGATGACGTAGAGGTGCTGCATCGGCTCGCCGCCCGCGCGGGCGAGCCAGGTGCCGGCCGCGAAACGGCGCTCGGCCACGTGGGCGGCCATCTCGTCGAATCGGGGCCTGGCGAGCGCGTCGAACGGGGGCGTCGCGCGCAGGAAATCGAGGAACTCCACCGGCACCTCCCGGGTGGAGGCTAGCACGGCGACCCTCAGCCCGAGGGCGCGGCGGGCAACTCCAGGCGGAACGTCGTGCCCTTCCCGACCTCGCTCTCCACCGTGAGGGTCCCGTCGTGCGCGGTCACGATGGAACGACAGATCGCGAGCCCCAGTCCCGATCCCCGCCCCTCTCCGGTCGGGTGAGAGGTGTAGAAGGGCTCGAAGATCCGCTCCATCTCGGCGGCGGCGATCCCGCACCCGCGATCGGCGACCTCCACGCAGGCCGTCCCTGGCGAACCGGGGCCGATGCGGACCGTGACGACGTTCTCCTCGTCCTTCCGCTTCGCCCGGGCGGCGTTGGTGACGAGGTTGTGCACGACCTGCTCCAGCTGTCCGGGCGCGGCGACGACATCTGGTGCGCCCCGGTCCTCCACCTGGATCGTCGCTGCCTGGCTGGCCCAGGCAGGCATCCATCGGATCGCGCCCCGGACCGCGTCGGCCAGCCGGACCCTCGTCCGCTTCGGGTCGGGGTTCGCGAAGGTGGCCATGTCCCTGACGATCCGCGAGAGGCGCTGGCCGCACTCCTCCGCATCCGTCAACGCTTCCACGACCTCGTCCAGTTCCCGGAGCAACTCCTCCCGGTCGATGGGACGCCCGGCCAGGATGTCGTCCCTCGAGCCCCGCGCCAGCTCCAGGGCCAGCCCCTGGCTCGCCAGCGATCCCGCCAGCGGGTTGTTGATCTCGTGCGAGACGCCGGCCACCAGGGTGCCCATGGCGGTGAGACGCGACGCGAGGGAGAGCTTCGCCTGGAGCGCCCGCTGCTCGGTGACGTCGATCATCACGCCGATGAATCCCCGGAACTCCCCGCTGGCGCCGCGCATGGGCGTGGCGCGAGCCTGCACCCGCTTCCGGGTCCCGTCGGCCATCTTCAGCGAGGCCTCGGTCTCGAAGGTCCGCCCGGTCTTGACGGCTTCCTGCCACCCCCGAGCGAGGGCTTGCCGATCCTCCGGCGCGATGGAGGCCTGCCACCCGAGCCCCCGGGCCTTCTCCATGTTCATGCCGACGACCTCGTTCGCGACGGGGTTCTGGTAGACGCTCTGCCCGTTCGCGTCGGTCTGGAAGATCCCGACCGGAGCGGAGTCGGCCAGGGTCCGGAAGCGCTTCTCGCTCTCGCGGAGCGCGCTCTCGGCCTTGCGCTGCTCGGTGATGTCCCGGAACGACCAGAGCCGTCCGCGGGGGCCGTCGAAGGTGAACGGACGGGTGAACCGCTCGAGGACGCGCCCGTCGGCCAGGAACACGTGGTCGACGGACTGCTCCTCGCACAGGTAGAGGCGCCGAACCTCCTGGAGAAAGGCGTCCGGGTCGGCCAGCTGGTCCATCACGTACCCGAGGAGCTTCCCGTCCTCCTGGGAGGCGATGACGTCGTCCGGCAGCCGCCAGATCTCCTGGAACCTGGTGTTCGCCAGGAGGACCTTTCCGGAGTCGCCCACGATCAGGATCCCATCGGCGGTCCCGTCCAGGATCGCGTCGAGGAGGGACTCCCGCATCTTCAGGCGCTCCCCCGCCTCGATCAGGTCGCTGATGTCGGTGATCGCGATGCGCAGCGACGGCGTGCCGGCACTTGCCTGGCGGGACTCCCAGCTGACCTGGCCGTGGAAGCTCGCGCCATCGCTCCGGCGGAGGGACAGGACGCACGAACCTTTCCCCTGTTCGCGGGTGGCGTCGCGAAGGAGCCGTTCCCACCGGTCCGCGTCGGCTCGCTCGACCTGTCGAACGAAGGGATGCCCCACGAGGTTCGGCCGCTCCACCCCGAGGAGCGTCGTCGCGGTGAGGTTCGCACGGGTGATGGTTCCGGTGGCGTCGAGGGTGACGTAGGCGACCGGGGCGAAGTCGTAGAGGTCGACGAGGCGCCCGTGCTCCTCCTCGATCTCGCCGTGCCTCTCCACCATGGGTTCCTTCGCCAGATCGCCCCCGAGTGCAGGGCCCTAGAATAGGGGCTTCCCCTGCTCGACGCCTAGTCCCCCCGTCCCCTTCTTCGAGGACTTCTTCGCCAGGGCATGCTCTCATCGGCCGGACTGGAGCGGACGATGGGAGAAGCGATGAAGGGTCAGAGGCACGGACCGGCCCACCGGCGGCTGGTGCTCCGCCACGGCCTGGTGCGCGCGGGGACGATCGCCGGGCTGCTCGTCGGCGTCTCGCTCGTCGTCGGAATCCTCGGCTACCACCACTTCGCCGGGCTCGGGTGGGTCGACTCCTTCTACAGCGCGTCGATGATCATGAGCGGGATGGGGCCCACCGACGTGCTCCGGTCGAGCGAGGCCAAGATCTTCGCCGGGGTGTACGCCATCTACTCGGGGCTCGTGCTCATCGCGAGCACGGGTGTG
The DNA here is from genome assembly GCA_037129355.1 of Deltaproteobacteria bacterium. Lineage (GTDB taxonomy): Bacteria > Myxococcota > Myxococcia > Myxococcales > Anaeromyxobacteraceae > CAIOAK01. The sequence goes on from JBAXVO010000097.1 coordinate 5,253, forward strand.
GTCCTGTCCCCCTTCATGACCCACGTCCTGCACGCCTTCCACGCCGAGCATGACTCCAGCGACGGCGAGTGAAGGGGCCGTCCCTCTCTAGCCGGCCTGCCAGCCCCGTGGCGTGGTCCCGGTGAGGCGGCGGAAGGTGGCCGCGAAGTGGCTCGGCGTCCCGAAGCCCGTCCGCAAGGCGATCTCCGAGATCGAGAGCGTTCCCCCGCGCAGGAGCGACTTGGCCCGGGCAACCCGGGCCAGGACCACGTACCGGTGCGGGGAGCACCCGGTCGCGGCCTTGAAGGCGCGGGAGAAGCGGAACACGTCCATCCCCACCAGGCCCGCCAGTTCGCCGAGCGAGAGGTCACCGTCGAGCCGGGCCTCGACGAAGTCGGCGACGAGGCGAACCCTGTCGGGCCGGAGCGACCCCGGCCTCGCGGTGCCCGTGGTCGGGAACTGCGTCGCGGACGCGCCGCCCAGCGCGCGCAGGAGGTGCCCGACCAGCGCGACGCCCAGGGATTCGCGGACCAACCGCCCCCCGGCGCCATCCATGCGCGCGTCGAGCACGAGGGACGCCGCGAGGTGGGCCGCGAGCGGGTCCGCCTTGCCGACGGCGGGCTGGAAGGCCGGTGTCGCGGACATCCCGATCGACGCCGCCACGGAGTCGACGAAGCCCGGATCGATCTGGACCACCTGCCAGTTCCCGGCGGCGAGCCAGCGAACCGCGTGCGGCATGCCGGCCGGCCAGAAGTTCACGCGGCGAGGCGCCACCTCTCCCGCCAACCACCGGCGCCCGGGTAGCCGGACCTCGAAGGGCACCCGATCCCCGTCGTTCACGACGAGGACGTGCCTCGGGAAGTGGCCGTCGTCGCGCTCGTAGGTCTGGCTCCGGCCTTCGAGGACCCGCACGCCCTCCCAGGACGCGCTGGCACGAGCCTCGAACCTGCCGCCGAAAGCGTCGACTTCCCGCAGGCTTCTCTCCCCGACCCAGGCCAGGAACGCCTCGCCACCGTCGTGTTTTTGGCTCCAGGCCACGGCGCGCCTACATGTCCCAAATGGGGCCTATCCGCACGCCCCATTTGGGTCGCAAGAAGCGGACAGTGAAACAAGAAGCCGAAAGCGGAGGGCCCCCCTCCAGGACAGGGAGGCCGGGTACGCGCGGACCATCCGCGCGACACGCCGAAAGGACCCCACGTGCACACGCTCCGTCCGACGCTGAACCGCCGACGCTTCCTCTCCCTCGCCGGGATGGCCGCCGCGACCCTCCTCGCGCTTCCGTCCCTGGCCCTCGCCCACTCCGACCGGGAGAACTGGGTCGCCACCTGGGGCGCGAGCCCCCAGGTCCCCGGCGCGCCCCTCGCCATCAGCGGTCAGACCCTCCGCCAGGTCGCCCACGTCAGCCTGGGGGGCAGGACCATCCGCGTCCGCTTCTCGAACGCCTTCGGGACGACCGGCCTCCCCATCAGCGAGGCGCACGTCGCGATCTCCGCGGGAGGGTCCTCCACCGTGCCCGGCACCGATCGCCACCTCACCTTCGGCGGCTCGCCCACCACCACGGTCCCCGCCGGCGCCCTGGTCGTGAGCGATCCCGTCCGCCTCGAGGTCCCGGCCCTGGGCAACGTCACGGTGAGCATCTGGTTCCCGGGCTCGGTCTCGGCCACGACCGAGCACTCCCTGGGGGTCCAGACCACCTGGCTCTCGCCCACCGGCAACTTCGCGGGGGACAGCACCTTCCCGGCCGGCAGCAGCACGACGACCTCCTGGTACTTCCTGAACGGCATCGAGGTCGCGGCGTCGCCCACGGCCGCGGCGCTCGTCACGCTGGGTGATTCGATCACCGACGGCTACGCCTCCACCGTGGACGCCAACCACCGCTGGCCGAACTTCCTGGCCGCGAGGCTCCAGGCCCGCCGCTCCACCTCCGACGTCGCCGTGGTCGACGAGGGCATCAGCGGCAACCGCGTGCTCCACGACTTCATCGGCCCGAACGCGCTGGCCCGGTTCGACCGGGACGTCCTGGCGCAGTCCGGAGCGGCCTGGGTCATCGTGCTCGAGGGCATCAACGACATCGGACTCCCGGGGGCCTTCGGCCTTCCCAGCCAGAACGTCAGCGCGGACGAGATCATCGAGGGGCACAGGCAGCTCGTCGTCCGCGCCCATGCGAAGGGGCTCCTCATCTACGGCGGCACGCTCACCCCGTTCGAGGGCACGGCCTTCCCCGGCTACTACTCCACCGAGGGGGAGGCCAAGCGCCAGGCGGTGAACAAGTGGATCCGGACGAGCGGCGCCTACGATGCGGTGATCGACTTCGACGCCGCCGTGCGCGATCCGGCGAACCACGCCCGGATCCTGCCCGCCTACGATTGCGGGGATCACCTGCACCCCAACGACGCCGGATACAAGGCGATGGCCGACGCCATCGACCTGAAGCTGTTCCAGGGAAACTGACCGGAGGGACTCCCCGCCGCGCACGCGGCGGGGAGTCGCCGTCGCCTACGCTGCCAGGTCGCCCTGCTCGCGCTGGTCGGCGAACCGCTGGACCTGCACCCGGCAGTCGGGACAGGCGCGGAACCGGCGATACGCCGTGTCGCTCGCCGGGACGGCGTGGCCGCAGACGAGCACGTCGAACTTCCCGGAACCTTGCTTCTCGTTCAGCCGCTGGATCCGTCGCCAGACCTCGGGAACGGAGAACTCGCCGCGGGGGGCCCTGGATCGGGTCGCCATCTCAGTTGGCCACGAAGCAGTAGAAGAGCCCCGCGCCGCCGCTCGCCTTCAGGCCGTCCGGGCTGCAGCCCCGGGTACCGTGGGACGAGTTCCAGGACCTCATGTGCCAGGTGTCCTTCAGGCCGATGCGGTCGGAATGGCCCACGATCGCCGATCCCTCGGCGCTGCTCGTCCAGTTGGCGCAGGTGGTGTCGCCGCCGGCGGTGGAGAACAGGCCGCTCGGGTCCGAACCGGTCAGGATGTCGTGCGTGTTGACCGGATCGCCCCGGCCGCTCACCACCTCGCCCTTCTCGGTGAGGGCCGTCTTCTTGGTGATGTTCACGGCGGGTGAGTGGAGGTCCTCCACGCTCCGGGCCACCACCTCGCCCTTGGCGTTCTTCCAGGGGCCCTTCCCGATCCGGTCCTTCGCGCTCACCCCCTCGGCCCCACCCGGCGCCGTCGTGCTCAGGTAGGCGCGCCAGGCGGTCTGCTTCGACCCGACCGCCTTCGCGAGCGCGAGACAGTGGGCGTCGGCGCCCTCCAGCCCTCCCAGGTCCGCGCCCTTGCCCTTGCCGACGCTGGTCACGAAGAACGTCATGTCCACCTCCTCCGCCTGCGCCGTCGCGACCACTCCCGCTCCGAACAGCAGCAGGAATGCGGTGATCCGCCCCAACGACCCGATCGATGCCTGCATGGAACCTCCTCCAGGGGTTGTCCTCGGGGCAACCATCTAGCGGCGGGCATACCCGGGCGCAGCCCCGGATGGGGGCACGACGTCAGAAAGCGCTTACGGAAGGGCCGGCCTAGCGGACGCCGCAGGCTCCGACCTGGGCTTCCAGGCACTGCTGGTACGCCGCGTTCTTGCTCGACGCATCGGCCTTGCCCGTACCGGTCGCGCCGGCGCCCTTTGCCCCCACGGTCTTGTCGCAGAAGGAGTAGGCGGCCTGCCTGCACTCCTGCATCGTCTCCTGGGTGGTGGCGCAGTTGGCGAGCACGAGGAGGCCAGTCAGGGCACAAAGGGTCCGGATCTTCGTCGACGGCAGTTCCATGGCGACCTCCCTCCGGGACGATACTACCGGCGAAACCCCTGGTCGACCAACAGGGCCTCGCTGGCCTTCCAGAGCGCCAGCCCCACCTCGGGGTCGGCGGCGCGGGGGTCGACGCCCTTCTCCACCATCTTGTGGAGGTAGACCGCGGTGCGGCCTTCCAGGGAACGGCTGCACGAGAGGTGCAGCACGGGCTCGTCGGCGGCGAAGGGGTCCTGGAAGAAGAGGCGCATGAGCACGTCGAGGGGAGCCCGCAGCACGGCCGGCAGTTCGCGCGCGATGTGGGTGCGCATGGCCCCGGGGCAGAGCGCGAACACCCCCACCCTCGGGGAGCCGTCGACTCGGAGCCGGCGGGCGAGCTCCCAGGCGAAGGTGGCGAGCATGAGCTTGTAGGTGCCGTACCAGGTGAGGACGCGCCGGGGAGAGCCGTCCCGGGGGGCGTCGAGTCCGTCGAGCACGAGGTCGTCGCTCCACCGGTGGGACTCGGAGCAGACGAAGACGATGCGCGGCACGTCGGGCCCCGGGCGGTCGCCGGGAACCACCCCCGCCTCGAGCAGGCGCGTGGCCAGGGCGAAGGAGGACAGGTAGTTCACGACGAACATCTCGTCGAGCCCCTGGGGCGTCGTCCGCGCCGAGGTCGGAACGATGGCCGCATTCAGGATCAGCCGGTCGAGCCGGGTGCCGCGCCGGGAGAGATCCGTCACGACGCGGTCGACCGCGGCGAGGTCGGAGAGATCGACCGGCAGGGGTTCGATGGCGTCCGGCGCCACCCCGAGGGCGGCGGCCCGGCGGAGGGCCCCGTCGAGGTCGCGACGGTCGGCGAGGATGACCCGGGCCCCACGGCGCGCCAGGTCCACCGAGGTGGCGAAGCCGAGACCCGAGGCGCCGCCCGTGACCAGGGCCAGCTTGCCGTCGAGCCGCTCGTCGGGACCGAGCGCCGGGATCTGGCGTCGAACGCGGAAACGGTCGAGCGCGCCCGCGAGGACGGCGGCAAGCGGGTGGTTCTCGTCGAGCCGCGCCATGCGAGGTCTGTTAGAGGTTAGTCCAAGGGAGGGCTGCATGTCGAAGACTGGCTGGAAGCTGGGTGGGGAGCTCAAGAAGCTGCTGCCGCCGACGATCTACTTCTTCGTCGCGCTCCACCTCCTCATCTACATCCGGGTCCTGATGCTGAAGAACACCGGCCTTCCTCCGATGACCACCGCCTCGGTCGCCGTGGCCGCCCTGATCATGGGGAAGGCCGTCCTGCTGGCCGACATGATCCCCGGCATCAACCGATTCCCGGAGAAGCCGCTCGTCTTCAACATCTCCTGGAAGACCGCCATCTACCTGCTCGTGTCCTTCGCGATCCACTACCTGGAACGGTTGATCGAGTTCTGGCGGAAGACCGGCGGCCTCGTCTCGGCCAACGAGCGACTCCTCGCCGAGATCGTCTGGCCGCACTTCTTCGCGCTCCAGATCGTCCTCTTCCTGCTCATCCTCATCTACGTCACCACGGCGGAGATGGCGCGCGTCCTCGGCAAGGAGCGGCTCGTGCGCATCGTCTTCGGTCCGCTGCCGATGCCTCGGGACTGACGTCAGCGCACCGGTCTCCGGGCCCGCAAGAAGATCGCGAGACGCTGGTCGCTCCCCCGGACGTGCTCGGTGAGCCAGGCGTCCAGGAACCCGAGCAGCGCGAGCAGCATGGCGCTGGACTCGCCCTCCGAGTCCCACTGCGGCGCCAGCGAGCCGAGCCGCCCCCTGAAGCTCCGGTGCTCGACCGCGTGTCGCTCGATGTCCGGGTAGTCCACGCTTCGCATCAGCCTCTCCTCCGAGGCGAAGTGCTCCAGGGCGTACTCGGACAGGAAGTCGAAGAGTTCCGCCAGCCGGGCGCTCCGCTCGTGCCCGTGAACGGCGGCCGCGAACCGGCCCGCGCGCTCGAACAGGGTCCGGTGCTGGTCGTCGATCTCGGGGACGCCGATGGCGAAGGATGGCGACCAGGTCAGCACGCAGGGGATGTTACCCCCGCGGCGGCTCGCTGTCGTTCCAGCCGCGGGAGGAGTGGCTCAGGGCCGCGAGCCGTGCAGCCCCTCGGCGAGGACGGTTCGACCGGGGCTGCGGTGATCGGATGCATGCGGACCACGGGCCGGGGCGCGAAGGAACGGGCCACGAATCGCGCCATCGAGCCTTTCCCCTCGCCCGACGTCGATGGACCGGGGGATGCTCCGCGAACTGGAGAACGCCAGCGCGAGTACGGTGCCGACGGCGACGATGGCGATGATGGGGCCCATCACATGACCTCGATTCACGGGACAAGCTTCCCGCGGCCAACCACGACGCGCCGCGGCGAAGTGTGATGTGCACAAGATGTGCCCGGGCGGGCCATCCCGAAGATCGCGTGAGTACAGGAATTGGCCTTCCGGCGGTCATGGAGCAGGAGCTACCCGGGTCGAGGGCGTACCCTCCCCCAAGGGGCGGCAAGCGTCCGTTCAGGCGGCGGCGATCGCCCGCTGGAGCAGTTCCTTGTGCCGGACGTCCTGCTTCGAGAGGGACCAGAAGAGCATCTGGACGTCGATCTCCGCGCTCGCCGCCAGCTCCTCGGCGTGGATGGAGGCGCAGCGGTTCTCGGCCTCCATCACCCGCCGGAGGACGTCGCGAGCGGACGCGCCGTCCCACTCGGCCTCCAGGTCCTCGACCATCTTCAGGAGGTCGGCGGACATGGTCCCGAGGTCCCTGGAGATGCGGTCCGCGGTTGCGTTGGCCCAGGCCCCGCCCAGCTGCGTCCTGGCGAGCAGCCGGATGCGGTGGGCGTGCTGCTCCTCCTCCTCGGCGAGGTGGAGGAACATCTCCTTCAGCTTCGCCTCCGCAGCGTAGCGATCGGCGAGCCGGACGTAGACGTCCCGCATGAGGTTCTCGACCTGCACCGCTGCTTCGAAGCACTCCTCGGTCGTCATCGCGCACGCCCCTTCGGGCCATGCCGATGATACCAA
>JBAXVO010000098.1:0-11927 GCA_037129355.1 Deltaproteobacteria bacterium
GCCGTCTCGCCCGCGCCGGCGCCCGCCGCGGGCAACGCGCTCCTCGCCGCCTTCCTCGCCCGCGACAACCTGCGCTCGGCCGAGCAGCTCGAGCGCACCTCCGACCACGAGGTGAAGGGGCTCACCGTGGTGAAGCCCTGGATCGGGGCGCACCGCGACGTCCCCGCCGACGCGGCGGTCTTCCTCGTCGCCCACGACGGCGGCCACGTGGGCTACGCGCTCTCCGAGGCGGTCTTCCCGACCTACTCGGACGAGGACGCCCATGCGATGGCGCAGGCCGGCGTCGACCTGGCCGTCCGCAGGGTCGTCGCCGCCGGGGCGCGCATCGACCGGATCGCGCTGCTCGACAACTACTGCTGGCCCGACCCGCTGCCGGGCCCGAAGAACCCCGACGCCGCCCACAAGGCGGCGCAGCTGGTGAGGGCCTCGCGCGGCCTCTCCGAGATCTGCCGCGCCTACGGCACGCCGCTCATCTCCGGCAAGGACTCGATGAAGAACGACGCGGTGGTCGGGGGGCGGCGCATCAGCATCCCGCCGACGCTGCTCGCCTCGGCCATCGCCGTGGTCCGGGACGTGCGCCGGGCCGTGACCCTCGAGGCCGGCGCCACGGGCGAGATCCTCTACGCCGTCGGCGAGACCGGCGACGAGCTCGGGTGCACCGAGTACGCGGCCTCCCGCCGCGACGGCGGCGGGGCCGTCCCGCGCTGCCGCCCGGAGACCTTCCTCCCCCGCTACCAGCGGGTGGCCGCCGCCATCGCCGACGGGCTCGTCACCGCGGCCCACGCCCCCGGGCGCGGCGGCCTCGCCCGGTCCCTCTTCCTCCTCGCCCGTGCCGCCGGTCTGGGACTCTCGGTGGACCTGTCGCGGGCCCCCGTGGCGGGCAAGCCCGGGTGGGAGGCGCTGCTCTTCTCCGAGTCGGCGGGTCGCTTCCTCCTCGCGGTGCGCCCGGACCGGGCGGCCGAGTTCGAGGCCCGCCTCTCCGGGCTGCCGGTGGCGCGGATCGGCGCCTACGACGCCGGCGGCCGGCTGGCCATCGCCCTCGGCGGCCGGACGCTCGTCGACGAGCCGGTCGAGGCGCTGGCCCGGGCCTGGAAGCGGGAAGGGGTGCGATCGTGAAGCCGGTTCGCGTGCTCCTGCCGGTGGGGTTCGGCCTGAACTGCGAGGAGGAGACCGCCCAGGCCTTCCGGATGGTGGGTGCCGAGGTCGACCTCGTCCACCTCACCGACCTCTTCGCCCACCGCCACCCCCGGCGGATCGCCGACTACCAGGTGCTCGCCATGGTGGGCGGCTTCGCCTACGGGGACCACGTGGCGGGCGGCCTCGTGCTCGCCACCCGCATCCGCGCCCACCTGAAGGACGACCTGGCGGCCTTCCTCGCCGCCGGGGGGCGCGTCCTCGGGATCTGCAACGGCTTCCAGACGCTGACCCGGCTCGGCCTGCTCCCCGGGCCGGAGGGCGGGGCGCCCGACTTCACCCCCCGTGCGACCCTCACCAACAACGAGCGGCTCGGCTACCGGGACGCCTGGGTCCGCGTCGCTCCCGACCCCCGGAGCCCCTGCGTCTGGACGCGCGGGATCGCGGCCGTCGACCTGCCGTCGCGCCACGGCGAGGGGCGATTCGTCGCCGAGTCCGACGAGGCGCTGCGCCGGCTCGACGCGAGGGGGCAGCTCCCGCTGCGCTACGTCGACGCGGCCGGCAAGATCGCCGAGTCCTGGCCCGAGAACCCCAACGGCTCGGCCCTGGGCGTGGCGGGGGTGTGCGACGCGACCGGCCGGATCCTCGGCCTCATGCCCCATCCCGACGCCTTCCTCTACCCGTGGAACCACCCCGACTGGCCCCGCCGCCGCGCCGAGATCGAGGCCCGCGAGCCGGGTGGGCTGGCGATCTTCCGGGCGGGGGTCGAGGGGGCATAGGTGGCCCGTCCCGGGCGGCTCCTGCTCCTCGTCCCCACCCAGAGCTACCGGGCCGAGGACTTCCTCGCCGCGGCGAGCCGGCTCGGGGTCCCGGTCCTCGTGGGCACCGACCGGTGCCACCGGATCGAGGACGCCTTCGGGCCCGAGGAGGGGATGCTCTCCATCGACTACCGGAAGCCGGAGGAGGCGGCCGAGGAGATCGCGCGCGCCGCGGCCCGGGAGCCCATCGCCGGCGTGATCCCCACCGACGACGGCACCGCCGTGATCGCCGCCCTGGCGGCCGAGCGGCTCGGGCTCCCGCGCAATTCCCCGGCGGCGGCGCGACGGACGGCGAGCAAGGTGGCCCAGCGCGAGGCCCTCCAGGCCGCCGGCCTGCCGGTCCCCTGGTTCCGGGCGTTTCCGCTCCAGGGCGGGCCGGGCGAGCCCTCCGGCGCGGTTCCGTATCCCTGCGTGCTGAAGCCGGTGGGGCTCTCGGGGAGCCGTGGCGTCATCCGGGCCGACGACCCGGCCTCGTTCCAGGAGGCCTGGCGCCGGGTCGCGGCCATCCTCTCGACCGCCCGATCCGACCGCAAGGCCCGGGAGGAGGGGGAGGGGAGCCGGATCCTGGTGGAGGCCTTCGTGCCGGGCGCCGAGGTGGCGCTCGAGGGGCTGCTCCGGGACGGGCGGCTCGAACCGCTGGCGCTCTTCGACAAGCCGGACCCGCTCGATGGCCCCTTCTTCGAGGAGACCCTCTACGTCACCCCCTCGCGCCACCCCGCCGACCTTCAGGCCCAGGTGGTGAGGACCCTCGCCGCGGCCGCCGAGGCGCTCGGCCTGCGGGAGGGGCCGGTTCACGCCGAGGCGCGGCTCGGCCCGGAGGGGCCGGTGATCCTGGAGGTGGCGGCGCGGACCATCGGTGGGCTGTGCGCCCGGAGCCTGCGCTTCGGGACCGGCGCCTCCCTCGAGGAACTGGTCGTGGCCCATGCGGTGGGGCTCCCGCTCTCCTCGGTGCGCCGGGAGGCCCGGGCGTCGGGGGTCATGATGCTCCCCATCCCGCGGAGGGGGATCCTCCACGGGGTGGCGGGGCTCGACGCCGCGCGCGCCGTCCCCGGGGTGGAGGACGTGGTGATCACCGTCCCGGAGGGGCGGGAGGTGGTGCCCCTCCCCGAGGGGGACGCCTACCTGGGGTTCGCCTTCGCGCGGGGGGAGACCCCCGGCGCCGTCGAGGCCTCCCTCCGGGAAGCCGCCGCACGCCTCCTCTGGGACATCCGGGCACCGCTCCCGACTGTGCGATGATCCCGGCCGCTCCGTCGTTTCCCGAGCGACCCGAGGGTCCCGATGATCCGCCGACTCCCTTCCGTTCTCGCCGCGGCAGTGCTGCTCGCCGCCGCCTGCTCGCCGCGCCCCCCGGCCTCCTCCGCGCGGGAGGCGAGCCCCGTCGATCTCGCGCCGCTGCCCGAGGTGCCGCCGCTGCAGATCGCGCAGGAATTCCTCCCCGGCTCCGACGGGTCGCTCGCGGTGGTGGCCTCGAGGCCGCAGGGGCCGGCGACGGGCATCGTGCTCCCCAGCATCACCTTCTCGAAGCCGGTGGTCGCGCTCGGGACGGTGGCCGCGCTGCGAAGCCTCCCGCCCCCGGCCCGCATCGATCCGCCCGTGGCCGGGGAGTGGCGCTGGCTGGGCTCGGCGAGCGTGGAGTTCGTTCCATCGGAGCGGCTCCCCGACGGGACCCGGTTCACCGTCACCGTCCCGGCCGGGCTCCGGGCCGTCGACGGTTCGGTCCTGGCCGAGCCCCACGTCTTCTCCTTCGAGACCCGGCGCCCGGTCCTGGTGCGCGTGGAGCCCCGGGAGGGCTGGTCCTGGGTGACGCCGACGAGCCGCTTCTCGATCGTCTTCGATCGCCCGGTCGCCGAGCTGGGCAGGCAGCTCTCGCTGCGCGCCGGCGGGGCCGAGATCCCGGTCCGGGTGACGGGCGAGTTCCGCGTGGCCGACGAGGAGCGCGCCGCCCGGGGGCCCGATGCCGAGGAGCTTCCGCCGGTGCCCGGCTGGGAGGACCGGCGCATGCGCTACGAGGTCACGCCGTCGCGCCCCCTGCCCCTCGACGCCGACGTGGAGCTCTCGCTCTCGGCCGAGCTGCGCGGAGCGGAGGGGCCGCTCCCCATCGGCGAGGGCAAGCGGTGGCGCTTCCGCACCTACGGGCCCATGCGCGTCACCGGCGCGCAGGCCTGCGCCGGGGTCGACCTCTGCCCCTACGGTCCACTCATCGTGAAGACGACCAACCCCGCCGACGTGCGGACCCTCCGCGAACGGGTCCGGATCGAGCCCGCCGCCGAGATCGACTGGGGTCGCGTGGAGGCGAGCGAGCCGTCGGAATGGGATGCCGGATGGACGCCCCACTTCTCGCTCCCCGGCCGCTTCCGGCCCGGCGTCGCCTACCGCGTGACCATCGCCGGCGGCTTCGCCGACGCCTTCGGGCAGGCAGGTGGGGCGGCGGTCGTGACGGCCCGGACGAGCGACCTCGAGCCCTCCTTCTCGATGACCCGGGGCGCCGCGCTCCTCGAGGCGGCCGGCGACGGCGCACTTCCGGTGGAGGCGGAGAACCTCCGGCAGCTCGAGGCGACGGTGTGGCGCCTCACCCCGGCCGACGTGGCCCGGCTCCTGTCCGAGCGCCCCCGTCGCAAGGGGGCCGGACCGGCGCTGCCGGCCGGGCCCCGGGTGCGGAGCGTGGACCTGGGAACGGAGCGCAACGTCACGAAGACCCGCCCCATCCCGATCCGACAGATCCTCGGCGGGGCCCGCTCGGCCCTCTTCTACGCCAGCGTCCGGGCCCCGGAACTCGACCCGTCGAAGAGCCCGGCGGCCACGGTGGTCGGGCAGATCACCGACCTGGCCGTCCACGCCAAGCTCGGCGCGACCCGCGGCGTGGTCTGGGTGACGCGCCTCTCCGACGGAAAGCCCGCGGGCGGCGCCGCCATCGCCATCCACGACGCGACCGGGAAGCGGATCTGGACCGGCAAGGCAGATGGCGAGGGTGTCTGCGTGGTCCCGGGGCTCGGGGGGAAGGACGAGTGGTCGGCGAGGTCCGCGGAGAACGGCTGGCTCGTCGCCGCCACCGTCGGCGACGACACCGGCGTGACCCTGTCGAGCTGGTCCGGCCCCTTCAACCCCTGGTTCTTCGGCGTGATGGGGGACTGGGACGGCACGGAGCCGAGGAGCCTCGGGCTCGTGACGCCGGAGCGGGGCATCTACCGCCCCGGCCAGACCGTGTACGTGAAGGGACTCGCCCGCTACCGAAAGCTCGGCAACATCGAGACGCCGCCCACCGGGACCCGGATGGTCGTGAAGGTGACCTCGTCGCGAGGGGTCGACATCCTCACCCAGGAGGTGTCGACCACCGCCTTCGGTACCTTCTCGACCCGCTTCGCCCTCGAAGGCGACGTGCCGCTCGGGACCTACGGCATCACCGCCACCGGTGAGGTCGCCGGGGGGACGATCCAGTACGGCGGCACGTTCCGGGTGGAGGAGTACCGGGCGCCCCAGTTCCGCGTCGACGTGTCGGTGGCCGAGCGGAGCGTGGTGGATGGCGACCCGATCCAGGGAACGGTCCTGGCGCGCTACCTCTTCGGCGGGCCCATGGCCGACGCCGAGGTGGCCTGGACGGTCAACCGCTCGACGATGGACTTCACGCCTCCCGGGCAGGAGGGCTTCCTCTTCGGCAACCAGGTGGGGTTCTGGGACGACCGCGAGCCCGGGCCGAACCGGGGAGTGGCCGGCTCCGGGAAGGGGCGCACCGACGCCACGGGCGCCTTCGCCATCGCCGCCGGCCGGGCCGAGGCGCCGGGGAACCGGACCTGGGAGACGGTCGTCGAGGCCGAGGTGGCCGACGTGAACCGTCAGCGTGTCGCCGGACGGGCCACGCTCATCGTCCACCCGGCGGCGCTCTACGCAGGCGTGCGGCGCCGCGGCTCCGGCTTCGCCGAGTCGGGCAAGCCGCTCGGGATCGACGTCCTGGCCGTGACGCCGGCCGGGGTGCGCGAGACGGCCGACATCGAGGTGGTGCTGAAGCGGCGCGAGTGGCGCTCGATCAAGAAGAAGGTGATCGGCGACCGGTGGATGACGGTGACCGAGCCGGTGGAGGAGGCGGCCGGGACGTGCCGCGCCCGCGCCTCCGCCCAGCCGGGGTCCTGCACCTTCACGCCTTCCGCGCCCGGGTTGCACGTCGCCGAGGCGACGGTGACCGACGCCCGCGGCCGCCGCCAGGTCACGCGCGCCCCCTTCTACGTGGTGGGGGACGGGTGGGTCTCCTGGAACCGCGACGACACCGACCGCGTGGAGATGGTGGCGGACCGGGAGGTCTACGAGGTCGGGTCGACGGCGCGCATCCTGGTGAAGAGCCCGTTCCCCGACGCCGAGGGGCTCCTCACCGTCGAGCGGGAGGGGGTCCTCGAGGAGCGCCGGGTCCGGCTCGGCTCCGCCGCGGCGACCTTCGAGATCCCGGTGACCGAGAGCTCGGTCCCGAACGTCTTCGCGAGCATCGTCCTCGTCCGGGGGCGGCAGGGCGGGATGCCGGTGAGCGCCAAGGACGATCCCGGCCGCCCCACCGTCCGCATCGGGTACGTGCAGCTGCGCGTGGAGCGGAAGGGGAAGCGGCTCCAGGTCGCGCTCACCGTGGACGGGCAGGAGAAGCGCCCCCGCGACAAGGTGAAGGTCGACGTCCAGGTCCGGGACGCGGCCGGGAAGGGAGCGGAGTCCGAGGTCGCGATCTGGGCCGTCGACGAGGGGGTGCTCCGGCTCACCGGCTTCAAGGTCCCCGACCCGGTGGAGGCCATCCACCCCCTGCGCGGGCTCTCGGTGCGGGTGGCCGAGTCGCTCGTCCAGCTCGTCCTGCGCAGGGCCTACGGGGACAAGGGGCTCGCGGAGGGCGGAAGCGGCGGGCTCGATCCGTCCGGATCGGCCTTCCGCACCAACTTCCGGACCACGGCGGTGTTCCTCCCCGACGTGGTCACCGACGCCTCGGGGCACGCCCAGGTCGAGTTCGAGCTCCCTGACAACCTCACCACCTTCCGCATCATGGCCATCGCCATCACCAAGGGGGACCGGACCGGGAACGGCGAGAGCAAGGTGGTGGTCGCGAAGCCGCTGCTCGCCCTGCCGGCGCTGCCCCGGCTGGCGCGCGTCGGGGACACCTTCGAGGCCGGGGTGGTGGTCCACGCGCCGGGCGGGAAGGTCCGGCAGGCCGAGGTGGCCGCCTCCGTCACCGGCCTCGTCCTGGAGGGGGAGGCGAGGCGGAAGGTCGACCTCCCGGAGGGGAAGGCCCGCGAGGTCCGCTTCCGCTTCCGCGCGGAGAAGCCGGGGCAGGCGGTGCTCCGCTTCACGGTCACCGGCGGTGGGGAATCGGACGGCGTCGAGCAGCGGATCCCGGTGGTGCTGCCGGTGTCGCGCGAGGCGGTCGCCGTCCACGGCGACACCCGGGACGTCCGGCGGGAGGCGCTCACGCCCCCCAGCGGCGTGCGCCCCGACGTGGGAGGGCTGGAGCTCTCCCTCTCGTCCACGGCCATCGCCGGGCTCCAGGAGGGGATGCGGCAGCTCGTCGACTACCCGTACGGCTGCCTGGAGCAGCTCTCCTCCCGGCTCGTGCCCTTCACGGCCCTGCGCGAGCTCTCGGGCAAGTTCGGGGTGACGGCCACGCCGGCGGATCCGAAGGAGCCGGACGGCTGGATGCGCGACTGGGTGGGGGACGATTCGCTCGCCATCCTCGACGCGAAGAACCCCGACGAGGTCATTCGACGGACGGTGAAGGCCATCGAGCGGCTCCAGGGGCCGGACGGTGGCTACCGCTACTGGCCGGGCGGGAACTGCTCGGACGAGCTGGCGAGCGCCTGGGCGGTCCTGGCGCTGGGCCGGGCCGCCGCGCTCGGCTTCCCGGTGGACGGAGAAGCGCTCGGCCGCGGGCAGGCCTACCTCTCCGGCACGGTCGCGGCCGGGAAGTGCACGGAGTGCGGCTTCGGCTGCCAGCCTCCGCCGCCGTCGACGCGGGTCTTCGCCCTCTGGGCGCTGGCCCGCACCGGGGCGCCGAAGGCCTCCTTCCTCGGCGCCCTGTACGACGAGCGGGAGAAGTTGCCGCTCTTCGCCCGGGCCATGCTGGCCGACGCCATGTTCGTGGGCGGCGGGAACCGGGCCCAGGCCCGGGCGCTGCTCGGCGAGGTCCTGAACCAGGCGCGCGTGTCGGACGCCGAGGTGCACATGGAGGACGAGCAGGGACCGCTCGGGCAGGCCCGCTGGTCGTCCGACGTGCGCACCACCGCCATCGTCCTGCAGACCCTCACCGACGTGAGCCCCGACCACCCGTTCGTGGCGAAGATGGCGGCCTGGCTCGTCGCCGCGCGCGGGAAGGACGGGCGGTACCGGAACACGCAGGAGGCGGCCTTCGCGCTCTCGGCCATGGCCGAGGTGGTCCGGACCAAGGAGCGGGAGGTTCCGGACTTCACCGGGACGGTGAAGCTCGGCGAGCGCAGGCTCGCCGCCGTGCCCTTCCACGGCCGGTCGCTCGCCCTGGCCCGGAGTTCCGTGCCGATCGCGGAGCTGGGTCGGGGAGGGGCTCCGGTCCCCTTCGAGTTCCGGCGCGACGGGCGGGCCGGCGTCCTCTACTACGGCGCGCTCCTGCGCTACGCCCCGGAGAAGATGCCGGTGGATCCGCTCGACCGCGGCATGTTCGTCCAGCGCTGGTTCGAGCCCTGGGGCGGGGGAGGACAGGTGCGCACCGTGCGCGCCGGCGACCTGGTGCGGGTCACCGTCCGGCTGGGGACGCCGAAGGCCCGCCGGGACGTCGCCGTCGAGGTTCCCGTCCCGGCCGGCCTGGAGATCGTCGACACCACCCTCGCCAGCACGGCGTCGGCGGGCGGCGCGCCCGACTTCGCCACCGGCTTCTGGAGCCCGTGGAGCCACGTGGAGCGGCGGGACGACCGGCTCCTCCTCTTCGCCGACGAGCTCCCCCCGGGGATCCACGAGCGGAGCTTCGTCGCGCGGGCCACCACGCCGGGGACCTTCCTCTCCCGCCCGGCCCAGGCCGAGGAGATGTACTCCCCGGAGGTCTTCGGCCGCTCCGACGGCGGGACCTTCGTGGTGCTCGACCCGGAGGCTCCGGGCGCCCGGTGAGGTCCAGGGTGGCGAGATGGCTCCTCCGCGGAGCCCTGGCCTGCTGCGCCGCCGCGGGGGGCGCGGCGCTCGTCTTCGTCGCCTGGCCGCTTCCCGACGGGCTCCTCGACCGGAGCCACGCCGAGACGCTCCGCTTCACCTGGCGGGACGGCCGTCCGCTCCGGGATGTGAACACGGGCCCGGACGGGCGGCGCATCGGGCTGCCGCCCGGCGAGCCCCTGCCGCCCCGGGTGACGGGGGCCTTCCTGGCCACCGAGGACCGGCGCTTCGGGGCCCACCCTGGCGTCGATCCGCTCGCCGTGGCGCGCGCCCTCGGACAGAACGTCCGGGCCCGGCGCATCGTGAGCGGCGGCTCCACCGTGGCCCAGCAGCTGGCGCGCCTGCTCGTCCCCCGGCCCCGGACCCTCCCCGGGAAGCTCCAGGAGGCGCTCTGGGCGGTTCGACTCACCGTGCACCTCCCGCCCGACGTCCGGCTCCGGGCCTGGCTCGACCGCATCGCGCTGGGGAACGACCTGCGCGGGGTCGAGGCCGCCGCCCAGGCCTACTTCGCCCGCCCCGCCGCCTCGCTCTCCCTGGGCCAGGCCGCGATGCTAGCGGGGATGGCCGGCTCGCCCGCCCGCTTCGACCCGCGCCGCCATCCGGAGGCGGCGGCCGCCCGGATGCGGCTCGCGCTGCGGCGCATGGTCCGGACCGGGGCCGCGACCGAGGAGGCGGCCGTGGCCGCCGCGGAGGCTCCGCTCGACCTGGCGACCCCGCCCCGGCCGTTCGGCGCGCCCCACCTCACCACCTGGCTGCTCGCCAGCCGGGATTCCCTGGGGCTCGACCGCGCCGTCTCCATCGAGACCACGCTCGACGAGGGGCTGCAGGCGGACCTGGAGGCCATCCTCCGGGAGCAGGTCGAGGGGGACCGGCGGGTCGAGCAGGCCGCCGCCATCGTCGTGGACAACGCCACCGGCGAGGTGCTGGCCTACGCCGGCTCCGCGGACTTCCACGACGAGGATCGGCAGGGGCAGAACGACGGGGTCCGCGCCGCCCGGCAGCCCGGCAGCGCGCTCAAGCCCTTCGCCTACGGACTGGCGCTCGCCGACGGCCTCACCCCGGCGACGCTCCTCTCCGACGTCGAGATGCAGCTCAGCACCCCGTCGGGCAGCTGGATCCCGCGAAACTACGACCGACGCGTCCACGGACCCGTGCGGCTCCGGGCCGCGCTCGCCAGCAGCTACAACGTCCCCGCCGTCCGGCTCGTGGACCGGATCGGGCCGGACCGGGTGCTCGCCGTCCTCCGCCAGGCCGGCTTCGTGTCGCTCCGGGAGGGGGTCGATCACTACGGATCGGGCATCGTCCTCGGGAACGGCGACGTCACCCTCCGGGAACTGGCCCGCGCCTACCGGGGGCTCGCGCTCGGGGGTCGGCTCGAGCCGATCTCCGAGGTCCGTTCGGCCCGGGACGGGCAGGGCAGGGTCCTCCGTCCCCGGCCCGAGGTCACGCCGGATCGGTTCCTCCCCGCGGACGCGGTGGCCCTCCTCACCGACATCCTCGCCGACGAGCCGGCCCGGGCCCCGGCCTTCGGCCTCGACAATGCGCTGCGCCTGCCCTTCCCCGTGGCGGCGAAGACGGGCACGAGCCACGCCTTCGTCGACAACTGGACGGTGGGGTTCACGGCCGAGCGCACCGTGGCGGTCTGGGCCGGGAACTTCGACGGGCATCCGATGCGCGGCGTCTCGGGCATCAGCGGCGCGGCCCCGATCTTCTCCCGCGTGATGGAGCGGGCCATGCGGGGCATCGCTCCCCGTCCGCTCGTCGACCGGAGCGCCTTCCAGCGGGCCCGGGTCTGCACCCTCTCCGGAGCGGCCGCCGGCCCGTCCTGCCCGTCGTCGGTGGACGAGTCGTTCGTCCCCGGCACCGCTCCCACCCTCCCGTGCCCGATGCACCGCCACTCGGGGCCGGGAGGGCTCGACGTCGGCCCGGAGTTCTACGGCTGGGCGGCCGCCGAGGGGATCGACGGCGGTCCCAGGGCCGCCCCGGCCCAGGCCTCCGGGGCAGGCTCCGGGCCCGGGACTGCGGCGGAGGCGGCGCGCGACCCGGGGAACATCGTGCTCCCCGCCGACGGGGACGAATACCTGCTCGACGCGGGATTGCCGGCGCGGGCCCAGTCGATCCCGGTGCGCATCCGCCCTCCGGCGGGGGCGGCGCGGGTGGAGCTTCGCCAGGAGGACGGCACGGTCCTGGCGCTCGAGGCGCCCTTCGCGGGCCGGCTCCCGGCGCGCCCCGGGCCTCACCGGGTCGAGCTCTGGGTCCCGGGCGCAAGCGGTCCCGTCGCCCGGGCGACCTACCAGGTGCGCGGGAGCGCGCAGTGATCGGGCCGACCCCGCTCGCCCTCCTGCTCCTGCTCGGCGCCGCGGGGGGCGGGCTTCCCCAGGAACTGTCGGTGCGGGTCCTGGGGCGGTTTCACCCTTCGTCGGTGCGGATCTCCCGGCCCGGCGAGGCCCACGTCGCGGTCGTATCGGGCGAGGGGCTCTGGGTGGACGGACGCCTCGCCGCGGACGCCCGGACCTTTCCGGCGGCGCGGTGGCGCGTCGAGGCCGACGGTGGTCCGCCCCGGTCCTACGTCGGCGCGGTCACGGTCTGGCGCGACGGTGGCGAGCTGGCGGTGGTCGTCCGGCTCCCGCTCGAGGAGTACGTGGGCTCGGTGGTCGCGGCGGAGACGGAAATGGGGACGCCGCTCGAGTCGCTGAAGGCCCTCGCGGTGGTGGTGCGCTCCTACGCCGTGACCGCCCGGGGACGGCACGAGGGGGCGGACCTGTGCGACCTCGCCCACTGCCAGGTGATGGGCCCGTCGGGTGCGGGAGCCCACCGGGCCTCGGCCGTGGCGGCCGCCCGGGG
>JBAXVO010000099.1:0-11830 GCA_037129355.1 Deltaproteobacteria bacterium
CCCCCCTGGTTCTGGCGGTACACGTTGCCGCTCTTGTCGGCGTAGACGTTGTTGGGACCGTTGGTCGGTCGCGGCGCCGGGCGGTTGGCGATGGCCTGGGAGCGGTCGGCGTTCCGGGCCCGGTTGTCGGGCCGGGCGTAGAGGTTGTTGTTCCAGCCTCCCTGGCCGGGCGGACGGGGAGGGGGAGGGCGAGCGCCACCACCGGGCGGATAGCCGCCGGGAGGGGGCCGGTAGCCGGGCGGCGGGGGGCGATATCCGTATCCAGGGTAGGGCGGACGGTAGCCCGGAGGCGGCCGGTACCAGCCGCCGGGGTACGGGGGCGGGAATGGCCGGTACCCGGGGGGACCCCACCAGCCCGGACGGTAGTAGGGATAACCGTAGCCCCCGAAGTGGATCCCCACCGAGACGAAGGGCGACCCGAAGCCGTAGGTGATCCCGAACCCGGTCCACGGGTTGTAGGCCATGCCGAAGCCGTAGGTGACCGGCCGCGCGAAGTAGACGGAGGGGCCGATGTAGGGCGGGTAGGTGAAGCCCGTGCCGTACACCACCGTGCCGTAGTACGGGTACATGCCGGTGTAGCCGGGCAGGTAGCCGACGTACACGACCTGCGGCGTGGACTGGTACACGTAGACGTACTTGGTGTTGTAGACGGGGGCGCTGGGCGGGACCTGGTCGATGTCGGGCGGCCGCCGATCGCTCACGGTCCAGGGGCCCCGCGGCGTCGCGGCCACGTACCAGACCGCCTGGTCGCAGGCCCAGTAGCTCCCCGCATCCTGGATCACCGAGGCGGAGGTGTTCACCGCGAACGACATCTGGGTGCCCTCGATGGCCTTGAACCGGGGCTCGCCGTCGTAGACGACCTCGAACTTCTGGTCGCGCTTCACCGCCGTGGTCTGCGGGATCTGGGTGTCGGCGACGGCGTCCTGCGCCTCGTCGGTGCCGGCCACGAAGGTCCGGACGTTGCCCACCGGGGAATCGGGGGGAAGGCTGGAGAAGCCGGCCGGCAACTGGTCGGGGCGGACCGAGGTCCAGGGGCCGTCGATCGACTTCGACCTGAACCAGCGGCCGGAGGCGAGGACGTAGGTCTCGCTCGTGGGCACGTACACGAGCACGTCGCGCTGGGTGTTCTCGGCGTAGAGGAGGTCGGCGTCGGTGCCCACCGGAAGGTACTTCGGCGGGCCGTCGAAGACGAAGAGCTCGGCCGGGTCGGTCGAGACCAGGATGCGCGGCGGAGAGGCGGGATCGGTGATCGCCTTCTCCGCATCCTGCGCCTGCGCGTCGCCGGAGGCCTTCTCCGGCGGCGGCGGGTTCTGGTCGAAGAACCGCTTCACCGCCGGCGAGGGAGCGGCCACCGGGGTGAACGGGCCGGTGGCCGCGGGGGCCTCGTACCAGGACTTGCCGCCCGACAGGTAGTACCGGCGGGTCGACGGGTCGAGGACCACGAACATCGGCGTGTTCACGATCCGCTTCAGCTCGGACCCCTGGATCGGCTGCTCCACCGGCTTCCCGGCGTAGAGGAGGAGAACGGCGGGGTCGTTCGAGAAGAGCATCCGGGGCGGCGTGGCCTTGAGCCCCTCCGACGAACGCTTCTCGGCCTGCGACACGGCGATGCTCGCCTGGATGGCGTCGAGGCTGACGGTGAGGTCCCACCTCGGGACGTCGGCCTCGATCTTGGCGGCGACCTGCTTCTCCTGGTCCTTCGTGATGTTGGGAAAGCGGACCTTGGTGACCTGGAGGCTCTCCACCGTGGCCTGGCGCGCGTCCCGATCCACCGAGACCTGGGCGACGTACCAGATGACGCCGAACACCGGGGCCTTGTCCTTCTCGGTCCAGGCCACCGCCGACCGGCCGGAGACCTTCACGCCCTCGAACTTCTCCAGCTGGGGCTGGTAGATCTCGAGCGACCCGTTGCCGATATCGATGGCCCGCGGCCAGTCGGAGGAGGGATCCTCCAGGGCGGGCACGGGGGGCGGAGGGGTCTGGGCCCGGGCGTCGAGGGCGGCGAGGAGCAGCAGGACGGCCAGCGATCGGGCGCGCATCGGGAAAGTGTATCGCCGGGGTGTCCTGCCGGCGATGCCGATGGGACGCCTCAGCGGCTGCGCTTCTTCTTGGCCTTCTTGGGGGGTGCGGCGGGTGGTTCGCCGGCGACCCGGAACGGGATCACCAGCGGCTCGAAGGCGCGCCCGTCGTTCGCCCGGACGAGCCGGCTCTCCAGCCCCTCGAGCCGCAGGACGTATCGGCCGGCCGGTGTGAGCGGCTCCTGGGGGGTGAGCACGAAGCGGGACTCGGACGGGGCGATCTCGGACTCGGAGGTGGCCGGGACCATGGCGTCCCGGGAGTCGAGGAGGACGAGCCGCGCCGCCTGGACGGAGACCGGGGAGCGGACCTCGAAGGCCGAGCCGGGGTCGACCGGGTCGGTGCCGTCCGGCTGGATCGGCGTCGAGGTCTCGCCGACGCGCGACGTCGCCGACGAAACGGGGAGCGTCGCGGGTGGCGGGGCGGGCGCGGCGGGGCCCGAGGGGCCGGACGGTCCTGGCACGCCGGGAGGAACCATGGCGCCCGGGCCCGAAGGCGACACCGGGCCGGATGGCGCGGCCGCGGAGGTCGATACGGGGTGCTTCTCCGGGGTGCAGGATGCCGTCAGGGCGCAGAGGGTCCCGACGAGGATCACCGCATGAAAGCGGGGCTTCAGCCCCCCTGGGTGAGTCTGATAATGTATATTATGTAAACTACGACCGGGACCGGTCATGCGTGGCTTCGGCTCGCCCCGTCGCCCATCTGAACCGGGAGATGACGCCCTCCGCACTCCCCGTTCCGGGCCAGCACCCGGACGATGCGCGGGGCGCCCCGTTCCGCGGCGACCGAGCATGGGCAAGGAACAGAGGCCTCGTCGCCCGTTTCCTCCGGGACCGACGCGAGCGCCTGGCGAAGCTCCGACTCCAGGCGCCGCAGCTTCTCGATGCGGTTGCGCACCTTTGCCATGTGGCACGGGAGCCGCTCGGCGAGCAGCTTCCGGAAGTCGACGGCGGTGCGACACCCTTCCCGCATCGCCAGCAGCCCCCGGATGTCCGGGATGGAGATCCCGAGCTCGCGGAAGTCCAGGATGAGCTGGAGCTGCTCGAGCGCCGCCCGGTCGTAGCGGCGGTGGCCGCCGTCGCTGACCGTGACGGGCTGCAGGAGCCCCTGCTCCTCGTAGAAGCGGACGGTGCGGACGGTTTCGCCCGTCGCCCGTGCCAGGTCTCCCGAGGTGAGAACGCCATCCATGCAGGTTGGCTAATCGCCCCGCGGACCGTCTGCAACGAACGTTTCGGGACGGTGTCGGGACCCGTTCAATCCCGTGACAGGAGGTTCCGGGCGATGACGAGCCGCTGGATCTCGCTCGTGCCCTCGTAGATGGTCTGGACCCTCGCGTCCCGGAAGAGGCGCTCCACGGGGAACTCGGCGGTGTAGCCGTACCCTCCGTGGATCTGGACGGCCTTCGACACCGCCACCTGCGCGGCCTCGCTGGCGAAGAGCTTGGCCATGGCCGCCTCCTGGCCGAACGGGCGGCCGGCCTCCTTCAGCGCCGCGGCGCGCAGCGTGAGCAGGCGGGCGGCGTCGTGGGCGGTGCGCATGTCGGCGAGGGCGAAGGAGATGGCCTGGAAGTCGGCGATGGGGCGCCCGAAGGCCTGCCGGTCCCGGGCGTAGCGGGCCGAGGCCTGCAGGGCCGCCTGGATGGTCCCGGTGGCTTGCGAGGCGATGCCGATGCGCCCCCCGTCGAGGGCGGCCAGCGCGACGCGCAGGCCGTGGCCGAGATCCCCCAGCACCGCCGTGGCCGGGACCTCGCAGTCCTCGAACGAGAGGGAGACGGTGCTCGAGGAGCGCAGCCCCATCTTCTCCTCGTGGCGCCCCACCGAGAGCCCCGGGGTTCCCCCTTCCACGAGGAACGCGGTGATCCCCCGGTTGCCCGCCCCGATGTCGGTCCGGGCCCAGACGATGATCACCCCGGCCCGGTCGCCGCTCGTGATCCACTGCTTGGAGCCGTTCAGCACCCAGCGATCGCCCCGGAGGTCGGCCCGCGTGCTCATCGAGTTGGGGTCGCTTCCGGCCTGGGGCTCGGAGAGGCCGAAGGCGCCGGCCAGCCACTCCCCGGAGGCGAGGCGCGGGATGCAGCGGGCCTTCTGCTCGGGGGTCCCGAAGCGGGCGATGGTCTCGCCCACCATGTTGGTCACCGCCATGGTGACCGCCAGCGAGCAGTCGGCCCGGGCGATCTCCATCACCGCGAGCGCGTAGGCGACCGCCCCCGCCTCCGAGCCGCCGTGGACGGCGGGCCCGTTCACCGCGAGCAGCCCCAGCTGGCCGAGCTCCCGGACGAGCTCCTCGGGGAAGCGCGCCTCCCGGTCGGCCCGCGCCGCGGCGGGCTCGGCCCGCTCGGCCGCGAACTTGCGGGCCGCCGAGGCGATGGCCTGCTGGACCTCGGTCCCGGCGAAATCCACCGGCTAGCCCTTCAGCACGCTGGCCGCGATCACCAGCCGCTGGATCTCGCTCGTGCCCTCGTAGATCTCGGTGATGCGGCTGTCGCGCCAGTGGCGCTCGACGTCGTACTCCTTGACGTAGCCGTACCCGCCGTGAACCTGGATGGCCTTCGAGGTCACCCGCTCGCACATCTCGGAGGCGTAGAGCTTGGCCATGGCGCTCTCGGCGCTGTGGCGCATGCCGTTGTCCTTCATCCAGGCCGCCCGCCAGACCAGCAGACGGGCCGCGTCGATCTCGGTGGCCATGTCGGCCAGCATGAACTGGATGGCCTGGAACTGGGTGATGGGATGGCCGAAGGCCTTGCGCTCCTTGGCGTAGGCGACGGCCTCCTCGTAGGCGGCCTGGGCGATCCCCAGCGCCTGCGCGGCGATGCCGATGCGCCCTCCGTCCAGGGTCTGCATGGCGACCCGGAACCCCTCCCCCTCCCCGCCCAGCCGGAAGCGCTCGGGCAGGACCACGTCCTCGAAGAAGAGCGTGCAGGAACCCGAGGCCCGGATGCCGACCTTGTCGTCGGCCTTGCTGCGGGTGAATCCCTTCACCGACCCGGGCACCAGGAAGGCGCTGACGCCCTTGTTGCCCTTGGTCCGGTCGGTGTTGGCGAAGACGATCACCACGTCGGCCTGCGGGCCGTTGGTGATGAAGTTCTTGGCGCCGTTCAGGACGTACTCGTTGCCCTTCTTCACCGCGACGGTCTGCATCGAGGCGGCATCGGAGCCGCTGGTGGGCTCGGTGAGCGCGAAGGCGCCCAGCCGCTCGCCGCGGGCGAACGGGGCGAGGAACTCCTTCTTCTGCTCGTCGGTTCCGAACTTGTAGACCGGGTCGCAGTAGAGCGAGTTGTTCACGCTCATGATGACGCCGGTGCCGGCGCAGCCGCGGGAGATCTCCTCCATGGCGAGCGCGTAGCTCACGTTGTCCATGCCGGCGCCGCCCAGCTCGGCCGGGATGGCCACGCCGAGGAGCCCCATCTCCCCGAGCTTCTTCACCGCCTCGGTGGGGAACTGGTGATCGACGTCCCACTTCCGGGCGTTGGGTCGGAGCTCGGCGTCGGCGAACTGCCGGCAGAGGGAGCGGACGCTGGTCTGTTCGTCGTTGAGCTGGATGTCCATCGTTCTCCTCGGTGGGGTCAGGCGCCCTGGAACCGGGCGGGGCGCTTCTCGACGAAGGCCTGGAGGCCTTCCTTGCCGTCGGCGGTGCCGAAGAGCATGCCGAAGGCGTCCGCCTCCATCTCCAGGCCGGCGGCGAGCTGGGGCTGGGCCGTGGCCCGCAGGATCCGCTTCGACGCCGCGATGGCGCCCGGCCCCTTGGAGGCGATCTTGCGGGCCTGGGAGAGCGCGTACTCGAGCAGCTTGTCGGCCGGCAGGACCTCGAGGGCGAGCCCCCAGGCCTTGGCGGTGGCGGCGTCGGCCATGTCGCCGGTGAGGATCATCTCCATGGCCCGGGCCGGACCGACGCGCCGCTGCAGGCGCTGCGTGCCGCCGAAGGCGGGGATGATGCCCAGGTTCACCTCGGGCTGGCCGAAGCGCGCCTTCTCGCTCGCGTAGACGAGGTCGCAGGCCATGGCGAGCTCGCAGCCGCCGCCGAGCGCGAAGCCGTTCACCGCGGCGATGGTGGGGATGGCGAGGGCCTCGAGCCGCTCGAAGGTGCGCTGCCCGGCCTCCGCGAAGCGGCGGGCGTCGAGCGGGGAGAGCTTCGACATCTCGGCGATGTCGGCGCCGGCCACGAAGGCCTTCTCCCCGCCCCCGGTGAGGACGAGCGCCCGCAGCGTCCGGTCGGCCTCGACGGCGGCGAGCATCTCCCCCAGTTCACGGACCGTCCGGGTGTCGAGCGCGTTGAGCGCCTTGGGACGGTTCATGGTGGCGATGCCCACCCCGTCCTCGATGCGCCACAGGATGTTCTCGAGCTGCATTCCGCCTCCGGTCCGCCGCGCGGGCGGGTCACGCGTACTTGTAGAACCCCCGGCCGCTCTTGCGCCCCAGCCAGCCGGCCGCCACGTACTGCCGCAGCAGCGCCGCCGGCCGGTACTTGTCCTCGCCGAGCTCCCGGTGGAGCACGTCGGCGATGAAGAGGCAGGTGTCGAGACCGATGAAGTCGGCCAGGGTGAGCGGGCCCATGGGGTGGTTGAGCCCCAGCTTCACCCCGGTGTCGATGTCCTCGGCCGTGGCCAGCCCCTCCTGGAGGGCGAAGCAGGCCTCGTTGATGAGCGGGATGAGGACCCGGTTCACGATGAACCCGGGCACGTCCTTCGACGTCACCGTGACCTTGCCCATGGTCTTCGTGGCCAGGTCGACGATGGTCTTCCAGGTCTCCTCGCTCGTCTGCAGCCCCCGGATGATCTCGATGAGCTGCATCACCGGCGGCGGGTTCATGAAGTGCATGCCGATGAACTGGGCCGGGCGCTTCGTCGACGCGGCGAGCTGGGTGATGGAGATGGAGCTGGTGTTGGAGGCCAGGATGGCGTGGGGCGGGAGGAGCGCGTCGAGCTGGCGGAAGAGCTCCACCTTGGGCTCCACCTTCTCGATGATGGCCTCGATGGCGAGGTCGGCGCCGGCGGCCGCGTCGACCGAGTCGGAGGGGGTGATCCGGTCCAGGATCCCCTGCCGGACCTCGGCGGTGATCTTCCCCTTCTCGACGAGCTTGGTGAGCCCGGCCGCCAGCCTGGCGTGCGCCCTCGAGGCCAGGCCGGGCACGCCGTCGATCAGGGTGACCCGCAGTCCGGACTGCGCGGCCACCTGGGCGATGCCGCTTCCCATCTGCCCTGCGCCGACGACTGCGATGCGTTCGATCGCCATGGATGCTCCTCTCGCGGGGACGACCGTGATACGGAGAATCCGGCTCGGTTGTCAATCGGCGTTTGCGCCGTTCCGGCGGATCGAAAGGACGATCGGTCCGCCCTCCGACACGACGAGGGGGACGAGGCTCTGGCGAGCCGATCCATCCACCCGCGAGACCCGCAGGACGACCTCGTAGGTCCCGTCCGGGAGCCTCACCTCGTGCCGGACCTGGCGCGGTGCGCCGACGGGGAACCGGTACTCGGCGTGGCGCAGCGGCTCGACCCCGCGCCGGACGTCCACCTCGACCGCCCGGACCGCCTCCGGCTCCTCGAGATCGTAGACCAGCGTGACGTCTCGCGGCATCCGCCCGAGGAAGAAGAGGCCGATCGCGGCGAATCCCAGGAGGAGGAGGAGGCGAAGCGCCCCTTTCACTCCCCGGTATCCTCGGCCGGCCCCTTGGTCCGCCGCTTCACCTTGATGCGGACCGGTGGCGTCTCGCCGTCCTCGGAGGCCTTGAGCCGCATCTCGGCGTGGATCTCGACGGTCATGTTCTCCACCGACTTGAGGATCTCCTTGCGGAAGGTCTCCGAGTCGAGGAGGCGGCGGAGTTCCTGCGCCACCACCCGCAGCACCTCGTCCCGGGCCCCGGAGGCCTGCGAGACGAGGTAGGTGGCGAGGTCCTTGGGGAGCTTCCACTCCCGGGCCACCTTGCGCGCCCCCTCCTCGGTGAGGAAGAGCGCGCCGACCCCGGTGAGGACGGCCTTGCGGACCACGTCGGCGACGAAGCCGACGGTGCCGGGCCCACCGGGGAGACCATCGGGGGCGGTGGTGGGATCCTCGGGGATTTCCGGGTCGGCCATGGGGAAAGCCTACCCCATCCAGCGCCGGTGCGCGCCCGGCATCAGGCCCGGGGCTGCGACCCGATGACGGGAAGACGGGGGGCCTTCATGACCTGGACGCTGATGGCCCCGGCGACCTGCCCGGCCATGGCGATGAAGGCCTTGGCCTGCGGTCCGTCCGGGAGGGCCTCGACGACCGGCACGCCGGCGTCGCCCCCCTGCCGGACGGCCAGGTCGAGGGGGATCTCCCCGAGGAAACGGATCCCCATGCGCTCTGCGGCGGCGCGGGCCCCGCCGTGGTCGAAGATGGGGGTCTCTCCCCGGCAGTGCGGGCAGATGAAGGTCGACATGTTCTCGACGATCCCGAGCACCGGGATGCCCACCTTGTCGAACATGAGCTTGGCCCGGATGACGTCGGCGAGCGCCATGTCCTGCGGGGTCGACACCAGGACCACCCCGGCCGCCTTCACGTTCTGGGCGAGCGTGAGCGGCACGTCGCCGGTTCCCGGCGGCAGGTCGAGCAGCAGGTAGTCGAGCTCGCCCCAGTTCACGTCCCGCATGAGCTGCAGGAGCGCCCCGGTGACCATGGGGCCGCGCCAGATCATCGCCTGGTCGGGGTCGACCAGGAAGCCGATGGACATGAGCTTGAGGCCGTGGGCCTCGATGGGATCGAGCCGGTTGCCCTCCACGGTCCTCGGCCGCTCGGTCACCCCGGTGAGCAGCGGCAGGGAGGGTCCGTAGATGTCCGCGTCGAGGACGCCGACCTTGGCGCCTGCCCGGGCGAGCGAGAGGGCCAGGTTGATGGTGACGGTGGACTTGCCCACGCCGCCCTTGCCCGCGCCCACGAGGACGATGTTCTTCACGCCGGGGGTCATGGACGACTGGGCCACCCCGGGGGCGCCGCGGACCCGGGCGCTGAAGCGCAGGTCGACCCGGGTGGCGCCGGCGGCGCGCAGGGCGCCCTCGACGTCCTTCGCGATGGTGTCCCGGAGCGGACAGGCCGGGGTGGTGAGCTCCACCTGCAGGGAGGCCACGCCCCCTTCCACCTTGAGCTCCTTCACCATCCCCAGGGACACCAGATCTCGGTGAAGCTCGGGGTCCATCACCTTGCGAAGTGCCGCCGTCGCGCTGTCGAGCGTGATCTCCATGGGGGCGGGCTATAGCGGGACGCTCCCGCCGTGGCAAGATGTGCCGGTGCTGCGCGTGCTCAGGCTCGAGGGAGACGTGGTCCTGTCCGGCGGGCGGGAGCTCGCCAGCCCGGGCGCGACCATCTGGGTCGACTGCTCCCCGGAGCCCGAGAACCTGGACTGGCTCTCCACCCGGTTCGGGTTCCACCCCCTCGCCCTCGAGGATGCGGCGCACGCCGGCCAGCGCTCCAAGTTCGAGGACTATCCGGGGACCTCCTTCATCGTCCTGCACCGCCTCTCCAGCCTGCCCGACGGGGAGGAGGTCATCGACCAGGAGCTCCACGCCTTCCTCATGGTCGACGCGCTCGTCACGGTCCACGTCGACCGCATCGTCGAGCTCGACCACGTCTTCGAGCGGGTGAAGGGGGACGGGCCGGTCCTGAAGCGCGGGCCGGACTTCGCCCTCTACCTGGTCTACGACGCCATCACCGACGCCCACTTCCAGCTCGCCGACGCCCTCTCCGACGAGGTCGAGATCCTGAACGAGGAGGTCCTGGAGAACCCCCGGGAGCACGAGGCCCTGGCCCGGATCTCCGGGTTGCGCCACCGGCTCGCCCACCTGCGCCGTCGGCTCGCCCCGCAGCGGGAGGTGCTCGCCGCGCTGGCCCGCCCCGGCCAGCCGGTGGTCCACGACCGGACCGTGGTCTACTTCCGCGACGTGCAGGACCACGTGGTCCGCATCACCGAGGAGATCGACGTGGCGCGCGACCTGGTGTCGCAGACCATGGAGATCTACCTCTCGTCGGTGAACAACCGGCTCTCGGCGGTCATGGCCCGCATGGCGCTCGTGGCCACGATCTTCCTCCCCCTGGCCTGGGTCACGAGCTTCTTCGGGATGAACCTCCCGGGCACGAACTGGATGGGCGGCTGGTGGCTCGTGGCGGTGACCACGGTCGTGCTCCCCCCCGCGATGTACTTCCTCTTCAAGCGGCGCGGCTGGTTCTAGCCGAGCGGGCGGATCCGGACCTCGCCCTCCCCGCCCTCCGTCCCGTCCACGTCGATCGCCACCGGCAGGAATTCGGGGAGGATCGCCGCGCAGGTGAGGAGGTGGCGGGTCACGTCACCCACGGTGAATCGGGTGGAGCGATCCACCCCCGGGGGACGGGGAACCCGTCCCGCCGCCACCAGCGCGGCCGGAAGGAGGAGCTGGTCGGCGAGGTGGGGATCGACCGCGCCCCGCCCGTCGAGGAAGCGGGCGAAGGCCGCGACCGCCGCGTCGGCCGTACGGTCGGGCTCCCGCCCACCCTCGGTGGTGGCCGAGTGGCCGGAGCGGACCCGCTCGAAGCGGGCCACCACGAGCAGGTGGGCGCCCCGGGAGGGACCACCCGGCATCGGGACCGCCCGGGCATCGCAGGAGACCCCGTTCGCTCGCAGGCGCCGTTCCGCCCGGGACGCCTGGCGCTCTCCGACGTCGAAGTCGACCCCGGAGAAGAGCGAGACCACCTCGGTGTCGAGGAGGGTGCCCCGGTGGGTGAGATCGAGCGGAGGCATCGCCCGGGCGGGGTGGACCGCCGCCTGGAAGGCTCCACCCCCCTCCGGGTAGAAGCCGGCCCGCTGGAGGGAGAGGTCGAAGGGGAAGCCGAGGCGGGCCACGGCAGGTCCCCAGACCAGCGCGAGGTAATGGAAGGACGGGCTGTGGTCCTGATGGGTACCCCCGAGGAGGGAGAGCTCGGAGGGGGCGCCGGCGAGGGCCAGCGGCCAGCAGAGGGTCTGGAAGAGGAGCGGCGCCGAACCTGCCGTCCCGATGTCGAAGCTCCAGGACGCCTGACGCACAACCTCCCGGGGTTCCAGGCTGATCTCCTCGGATCCCACCTCGTCCCCGGTCAGGGTCCCGGCGCAGACGGCGGCGGTGGCGCGGGCCGCCGCCACGTGCTGGGGGCGGAGCCCGGGCTTGAGGCGCCCGTGGCGGACCCGGGAGGCGCGGAAGGGCCGGCCGGTGATGGCCGAAAGGCTGAGGGCGGTCCGGAGGATCTGTCCTCCCCCCTCGCCGAAGGCGCCGTCGATCTCGATCCGGCCTCGGGACTCCACGCCCGGCCATCTAGAACCCGCCACCGGCCCCCGTCAAGCCGCCCGGGTCTCGCTGAAATAGCCGATTCCCCCGCCCGTAGGGGGATGCATGGTTGCAGCCCACGCATTGCCCGGGATAGGTTCCCGCGTCTCCTGGCCCGCCACGAAGCAGGGGGAACGGGTCCTCTTGGCGCCTCCATCCCACGACGCCAGCCTCGCCCTCTCGGCGGCTCGAGGCGACCGCCGGGCCTTCGCCCGCCTGGTCGAGGAGAACAAGCGCTCCGTTTACGGCCTCTGCCTCCGGCTCCTCTCCGATCCCGAGGAGGCGAAGGACGCGGCCCAGGAGGCCTTCACCCGCGCCTACGCCTCGCTCGAGAGCTACGACCTCGAGCAGGCCTTCGCCCCCTGGGTGCTCCGCATCGCCCGGAACCACTGCCTCGACCTGCTCCGGCGCCGCCTGCCGGCCCGGGCCCGGGTGGAGCTCGACGCCGAGGAGGAGGACGGGCCGCAC